>NZ_JBBJLN010000001.1:0-468974 GCF_037658235.1 Yunchengibacter salinarum
ACGCCGATGGCATAGGCGAGCTGGATGGTGCATTTGTCCGACAGGCCCGCCGCCACCACATTCTTGGCCAGATACCGCGCCGCATAAGCCGCGGATCGGTCCACCTTGGTGGGGTCCTTGCCGGAAAAGGCGCCGCCGCCATGGGGTGCCGCCCCGCCATAGGTATCCACGATGATCTTGCGGCCAGTCAGCCCGGCATCGCCATCCGGCCCGCCGATTTCGAACTGGCCGGTGGGATTGACGAAGAACTTTTCCTCCGGCGGCATCCATCCTTCGGGCAGCACATCCACCACATGCCCGCGCACGATTTCGCGCAGGTCGTTCTGGTCGAATCCCTTTGCGTGCTGGGTGGACACCACCACGCTTTCGGCCCCCACCGGTTTGCCGTTTTCATATTTCAGCGTCACCTGGCTTTTCGAATCCGGCTCCAGCATGGGTTCGCTGCCGTCATGGCGGCGCGCGGCCAGCGACTTCAGGATTCGGTGGGAAAAGTCGATCGGGGCGGGCATCAGGCTGTCGGTCTCGTCACAGGCAAAGCCGAACATGATGCCTTGATCCCCGGCGCCTTCATCCTTGTCGGCGGCGGGGTCGCTATCCACCCCGGCGGCGATGTCAGCGGACTGCTCGTGCAGATAGTTGTCAAAGGCAGCGGTTTCCCAGTGGAATCCCTCCTGCTCATAACCGATCTCGCGCACCGCCTTGCGGGCCACAGCTTCGATCTCGGCATCCGTGAAGCGGGGGCCACGCACCTCGCCGGCCACCACGATGCGATTGGTGGTCACCAGGGTTTCGGCGGCGACGCGGGATTCCGGCTCGGCGCCGATAAACAGGTCAACGATTTCATCGGAAATGCGATCCGCCACCTTGTCGGGGTGGCCTTCCGAGACGGATTCACTGGTAAAGAGATAATGACTCATCGGGTACGTCCTTCCCTGAACACCGGGGCTCAATAGCGATAATGGTCAGGCTTGAACGGACCCTGCCGTTGCAGCCCCAGATAGGCGGCCTGCTCTTCGGTCAGCTCGGTCAGCCGGGCATTCAGCTTGCCCAGATGCAGCTTGGCCACCTTTTCATCCAGATGCTTGGGCAGCACATAAACCTGGCGCTCATAGGCATCGCCCCGCGTCCACAGTTCGATCTGTGCCAATACCTGATTGGTGAAGCTGGCGGACATGACAAAGCTGGGGTGGCCGGTGGCGCAGCCCAGATTCACCAGCCGCCCCTTGGCCAGCACGATCAGGCGCTTGCCATCGGGGAACACCACTTCATCCACCTGAGGCTTCACTTCCTCCCAGGTGTAGTTCTGAAGGCCGGCAATCTGGATTTCGCTGTCAAAATGGCCGATATTGCAGACAATGGCGCGGTCCTTCATGTCCCGCATATGGTCCACCGTGATCACGTCCTTGTTGCCGGTCGCGGTGACGAAGATGTCGCCAATGCTGGCGGCCTCGTTCATGGTGACCACTTCATAGCCTTCCATCGCCGCCTGAAGCGCGCAGATGGGATCGATTTCCGTGACCATCACGCGCGCGCCCTGGCTGCGCAGGGATTCGGCGGACCCCTTGCCCACATCGCCAAAGCCCGCCACCACGGCCACCTTGCCCGCGATCATCACGTCGGTGGCGCGCTTCACGCCGTCCACCAGCGATTCGCGGCAGCCATAGAGATTATCGAACTTGGACTTGGTTACACTGTCATTCACATTGATGGCCGGTACCTTCAGCGTGCCCGCCTTGGCCATTTCATAAAGCCGCATCACGCCCGTGGTGGTTTCCTCGGAAATGCCCTTCACGTCATCCATCAGATGGCTGTAATCCTCATGCATCATCAGGGACAGGTCGCCGCCATCGTCCAGAATCATGTTGGGGTGCCAGCCATCGGGGCCTTCCACGGTCTGGCGAATGCACCAATCATATTCTTCCTCGGTCTCCCCCTTCCAGGCAAAGACCGGCACGCCGGTGGCGGCGATAGCCGCCGCGGCATGATCCTGGGTGGAGAAAATATTGCAGCTCGACCAGCGCACTTCGGCACCGAGCGCGGTGAGCGTTTCGATCAGAACGGCTGTCTGAATGGTCATGTGCAGGCACCCGGCAATGCGCGCGCCCTTGAGCGGCTGGCTGGCGGCGTATTCTTCCCGCAGCGCCACAAGGCCCGGCATTTCGGTTTCCGCAATGTTGATTTCCTTGCGGCCCCAGTCCGCCAGTTCGATATCCCTGACCTTGAAGTCACCCATCTGATCGTTCTCCTGAAACTGTCATGGCTAAGGGGATGCCGCCGCCCGATGGCGCGCGACCCTCCCCGGTTGCGCGCTTGTATAACAGCCGACCGAGGAAAGATAAAGATTTCTTTATATAAGAAGGGCCTTATATGCGCGGCACCAGCACGACCGGGGCGCCGCGAAGGCACCGCGGGGGCAACACGGGTCGCCACGGGATCAGAAAGCGCGGAAAAAGGGCTTTTCGGGGATCAGCAATCCTCGCCGAAACGGTTTTCCACCAGGTCCGCCACCGCCGCCACGGCTTCATCCGCATCGGGGCCGGTGGCGGTCAGGGTCACGGTGTCGCCCTTGGCCGCGCCCAGCATCATCAGGCCCATAATGGATGTGGCGCCGACGCCGGTACCATCCTTGCTGACCGTCAAGTCCGCCTGAAAATCCGCCGCCCGGCGGGCCAGCGCCGCCGACGCCCGTGCATGAAGGCCGCGCTGGTTGACGATGGTGACCCGGCGCCCGTCCCCGGCGGAGGCGGACGGCGGTGCATCTTCCGTCGGGTTGGCCAGTTCAGGGGCGGGCTTGTCCGATGCCATGATCAGTTCCCCAACACGTGACTGGCCACGTTGATATATTTGATACCGGCCTCGCGCGCGGCTTCCACGGCCTCGTCCAGCGTGGCGGTGCCCCGCATACTGGTAAGCTTGATGAGCATGGGCAGATTGATGCCCGCCACCACTTCCACCTTGCCCTTTTCCATCAGGGAGATCGCCAGATTGCTGGGCGTGCCGCCGAACATATCCGTCAGCAGCACCACGCCCTGACCGTCGGCGCCCACATCCTTGACCGCCTTCATGATCTCTTCGCGGCGCTGTTCCATATCATCGTCCGGGCCGATGCACACGGCGCGGATATGGGTCTGCTCCCCCACCACATGTTCCGTGGCGGCGACGAATTCTTCCGCCAGTCGGCCATGCGTAACCAGCACCATTCCAATCATACTGTCATCCCATACTAAACTTCGCTCTTGCGCCCAAATCCGTCATATGGCGCCCTGAAGCGGCCTTAATCCGCCGCCGGCAACTCCCGGTGATACATATGCACGGTAACCGGGTCCCTCCCCAGAACACGGGCCATGGCCTCCGCCATCATCACCGAGCGATGTTTGCCACCTGTGCAGCCAAAAGCAAGAGTGAGATAGGATTTTCCCTCTTCCACATAGCGCGGCAGCAGAAAAGCGATCAGGCCCTGAACCCGATCGAAGAACTCCTGAAAGCCCTCATCGGCCCGCACATAATTGGCCACCCGTTCATCCAGACCGGTCAGCGGCTTCAGGGTCGGCTCGTAATGCGGGTTGCGCAGAAACCGCACATCGAACACCAGGTCCGCATCCCGCGGGGTGCCATGGGCAAAGCCGAACGACATGAAGGTGACCACCATGGCCGCCGTTTCGGAACCGGAAAAGCGGCGCAATATCAGGCGCTTCGTCTCCGCCTGAGTGCGCGTGGTGGTGTCGATGATGCCATCCACCACCTGGCGCACATCATCCATCAGGGCGCGCTCTTCCTTGATCGCCTGGCGAAGCAGCCGATCCTGCGCCAGCGGATGCCGACGGCGGGTTTCCGAGAAGCGCTTCATCAGCACATCATTGCCCGCATCCATGAACAGCACCTTCAGCGCCACATCACCGCGCCTGCGCAGGGCGCCCACCGTGGCCAGAAAGCTCTCGCTGGAAAACAGCAGGGTGCGGGCATCGGCCCCCACGGCCAGCGGCGGTGGCGGGCCGGTGTCACCGTGAGTCCGCATGTCCAGCACGTTTTCCAGCAGGCTGAGCGGCAGATTGTCCACCGTCTGATAGCCCAGGTCCTCAAAGGCGTTGAGCGCCGTGGTCTTGCCCGCGCCCGACAGGCCGGTCACCAGCACCACCGAACGGCGCCCTGCCCCTTTTGCGCCATCATCCCCGGCGCCCGGCTGCGGAACAGTCTGCTGCGTCATGGTGATCATACCTCCCCTGATGAGCCGATACGCGCCGCTTCGGCGAGCGCCAGCTCCACCTTGATCGGCGCACTCGGTTCGAATGCGAACATGAACAGTTCCGGCACGCGCATCGGCGCCGGATCGCCCGGCGGCTGCCAGGGGCGCGCATCCGGCAGCCGCTGGGGGCTGTCCATCGGGCCCAGCCGCACCACCAGATCAATGGGGCAGCGATCGAGACCCGGCATGTGGATAATGCCCAGCCCGCGCACCTCCAGCAAGCCCTTGAGCGCATCCGGCGCTGTGGCCCAGAGCCGACCGTCCGCCGCGGTTTCCAACAGCACCTGATCGTCGGCCACGAGCCGCGCCCCCCGATCGATCAGGCGCAGCGCCAGATCGGACTTGCCCAGCCCGCTGCCGCCGGTGAGCAGCGCCCCGCGCCCGCCCACCGATACCACGCTGCCATGCATCCGTATCGGCGCGTTCATGATCCGTCTCCGCTTCGGTTGGCCGGACGGGGCAGAATCACCTCAAAGCGCGCGCCCACCACGCCGCCCTGATCCCCCAGCCGGTTCATGGCCGTCAGCCGCCCGCCGTGCGCTTCCACGATCTGGCGGGAAATGGCCAGCCCCAGGCCGCTGTGATTGCCAAAGCCCTGACTGTCAGGCCGTTCGGAATAGAAACGCTTGAAAATCCGGCCCTCCGCCCCTTCGGGCAGGCCCGGCCCGTCATCGTCCACCAGCACCCGCACCTGTCGGCGTTCCGGCAGCAGGGTCAGGCGGACCACGCCATCCGCCTCGCTGAAGCTGATGGCATTGTCCACCAGATTGCGCCACACCTGCGACAGGCGTCGTTCCAGCGCCGCCACCATCACCGGAGTGCCCGGCCCGTCATAGCGCACGGTGGCGCGGGGCCGGTCCACGGCGCCATAGGCAGCCACCAGATCGGCCAGGTGCCGGTCCAGGTCCAGCATCTGGCTGGTGCCCCGTGTCAGGTCCGCATCCAGCCGGGATGCGTCGGACACGTCACCGATCAGCCGATCCAGGCGGCGCACATCATCGATCAGAATTTCCATCAGGCGGCGTTGAACGGCCGGATTGTCCGTTCGTTCCAGGGTTTCCAGGGCGCTGCGCATACTGGTCAGGGGGTTCTTCAATTCATGGGCCACGTCGGCGGCGAAACGTTCCACCGCATCGATCTGATTATAGAGCGCCCGCGTCATGTCCGCCAAAGACCGGGACAGGTCGCCGATCTCGTCGCCGCGCTCGGCAAATTCGGGCAGATCCTCCTGTCGGCCCGCATTGCGACGCACCCGCTCGGCGGCCCGCGCCAGCTTGCGCACCGGGCTGACCACGGTGCGCCCCAGAAAGAAGGACAGCAGCAGCGTGATCGCCAGTGCCCCGGCGAAAATGGCCAGAACGCGCACCTGCTCGGCCCGCACGATGCGCTCTATGTCGCCGGTTTCCCCGGTGATCAGCAGCGCCCCCAACACCCGGCGGAAACGCTGCACCGGCACGGCCACATTGATCATGTGCAACCCGCCCGAATCCCGGCGTATGGCGACCGCCCGCTCCCCCGCAAAGGACGTGGACAGCTCCAGCAACTGCTCGACCCTGAGCACCGGCTCGGCGGGCATGGGCTCGGCGGGCGGGCGGGGCATGATGCGATCCAGCAGCCGGTGCATCAGACCTTCAAGTCGTTCTGAAACCGGAACGGTCTGCCCCGGCGGCGGCAAAGGCTCCACCACCACGCGGGCGGCGCCTTCCATGAAGCGGCTGTCGAGCACCAGTCCACCCTCGGACCCGTAAAGCCGGGCGCGCAGATCGGTCGGCCCCACAAGGCGGCGCAGGATGGGGCGGGCGGCGGCCACGTCCACATCCGTGGATTCAGGCCCGCCCGCGGCGCTTTCGCCAAGCGCGCCCGCAATGATTTCCGCCTGAACCTGTAGCGCGTCCACCCGCGCCGCGATCAGGTCGGCCCTGAACGCACCCAGATAGAGGTACCCCACCAACCCCACCAGCAGGGCGATCACATTGACCGCCATGATCCGCACCATCAATGGCGACAGGCCGCGCGCATAGTGTCGGGGCCGCACCGAACGGAAGCTGCCCGTACCGGCGATCCGTCCCATCGGCGCGGCGGCGGGCGACTGGCTGTGGGCGGGCCGGGTCAAGGACTCTCTCCTTCCGGGTGGGGTCAGTCCTGCTTGAAGCGGTAGCCTACCCCGTACAGCGTTTCAATGGCCTTGAAATCCGGGTCCTCCTCGCGGAATTTGCGGCGCAAGCGCTTGATATGGCTGTCAATGGTGCGGTCATCCACATAAACGTCGTCCGTATAGGCGGCATCCATCAACTGGTCGCGGCTTTTCACATGGCCCGGATGCTGTGCCAACGTCCTGAGAATCAGGAATTCGGTGACGGTCAGGGTCACATCCACCCCTTTCCAGGTGACGCTGTGACGGCGCGGGTCCAGTTCCAGATCGCCGCGCACCATCACGGCATCCTCATCTTCCGCCGGTGCCTCCACCTCCTCGGCGGGGGCCCTGGCCATTTCCATGCGCCGCAACAGGGCGCGGATGCGCTCCACCAGCAGGCGCTGGGAAAACGGTTTGGGGATATAGTCGTCCGCGCCCATGCGCAGGCCGAGAAGCTGGTCGATCTCCTCATCCTTGGAGGTGAGGAAGATCACCGGCATGTCCGACACTTCCCGCAGTCGGCGCAGAACTTCCATGCCGTCCATGCGCGGCATCTTGATATCCAGCACGGCCAGGTCCGCCGGATTGGTGGACAGCGCGTCGAACGCCTTGCGGCCATCGGAATAGGTGCGCACGCGAAACCCCTCCGCCTCCAGCGCGATGGTCACGGAGGTCAGGATGTTTCTGTCATCGTCCACAAGCGCGATTGTGGCGGTCATGGCGGCTCCTTCGCTTTTGTCGCCCGCAGCAGTCTGCCTTTCTAGCGCACCCGGCGCCGGGGCAAAAGCCCCCTTGGGCGCCGGGACCCGTACCAACCCTGGGCGCCGGGGCAAAAACCCCCTTGGGCGCCGGGACCCGTACCAACCCTGGGCGCCGGGGCAAAAACCCCCTTGGGCGCCGGGAACACGCACGGGGCCAGCCAAGCGCGGGATTAAGGCGGCATCGTGGCAAGCCGGCAATCCGGGCACCATGCCGCATCCGGGGCTTACCCCGCGACAAACGCGGACAGGCTGTGATAGGCTTCGCCCCCTTGAATCGGGCCGGGCAGCCGGCCACAAAGAGCGCACCCCGAAAACGGGCGACAATCCGGCCCGAAGAAAAAGACAAAGACGAAGGAGTGGCCATGGCAGGCGGCACACGCGGTTTTGGATTTCCCCGATGGGGCGGGTACGGCCTGGACAAGGAGGCCGAGGCCGTGCGCATGTGCGACTATGTGGGCTGTTCCGAACGGGGCGAACACCCCGCGCCCAAAGCACCCGGCTCGCGGGAGCGGTGGTATTTCTGCAAGGCCCATGCGGCGGAATACAACAGCAACTGGGACTTTTTCCAGGGCATGACGGACGAGGAAGCCCGCCGCTATGCCGAGCGCACCGGCCAGGCATCCAGCGATGCCTTTGCCAGCGCCAACAGCTTTGAATGGGGCGGTGCCGCGGAGGACAACGGCTATACCGCGCGGGAAAACCGGGCTTTCGACACGCTGGAACTGGACCCCGGTGCCAGCCAGCAGGATATCAAGCGCCAGTATCGCAAACTGGCCAAGGTCTATCACCCGGATGCCAATTCCGGCGACCCTCTGGCGGCGGAGAAATTTTCGGAAATCCGCAAGGCCTATGACCTGCTGGCCCAATGACCGGGTCAGCGACACACCCACCCGCAAGGGCAAATCCGTCACCCCGAAATGCAGGAGCGCCAAGCCCGTGCCCGTTTTTTCATTCATGCTGAAAACCGCACAGCACGCGACCCCCGAACAGCCAACCCTGACCGCCGTTCTTGCCGGCGTCGCGCTCGCCCTGATGGGCGCCCTGACCGTCGATCCACCCGCCACCGCGCAGGACAGGGCGTTGAAAGGGGGCGTGCCCGACTGGACCTATCAGGACGGGGACACCGGCCCGCGCGCCTGGGGCGGCATGGACCCGGTCTGGCGCATGTGCACCCTTGGCAACCGGCAATCCCCCATCGACATCACCGCCACCGACCCGGTGCAGATCGCCCCGCTTTCGACGGACTTCAGAAAATCCACCCTGAATCTGGGCAATAATGGCCGCGCCCTGCACTGGACCGTGCAGAAAGGCAGCCGCCTGATGGTGGGGGAAAACATCTTCACGCTGGACCGGGTGCGATTTCAGGCCCCCGCCGAGCACCTGATGAACGGTGTGCGCGCGCCTGCGGAAATCCAGATGCGGTTTTCCAACCAGTTTGACCGCATCGCCATGCTGAGCATACTGGTGGATGTGGGGTCGGCGCATGAAGGCATGGCGCGCCTGCTGGATCAGGCGCCGCTGGAACCGGGCATGGCCCACGCCGCCGGGCCAAGCATCACCCTGCATCCAAATCAGTTCCTGCCCGACGATCTGTCCTATGTGCGCTATCTGGGCTCGTTGACCACGCCGCCCTGCACCCAGGGTGTCAACTGGTATGTGCTCACAACCATGATCAGCTTCAGTCTGGAACAGGTCGACGAGCTGATTGCGCTGATCGGCAACGGCTATCGCCCCGTGCAACCGCGCGGTGACCGCATGGTGCTGCAAAGCGTGCCCCGCCAGTGAAGCGGGCACAAAAAGGCGGAATCCGCGCCCGGGGCGCCCGCCCTGCCCATCCTCGAAAAACCAGTGACAGCCGGGCGCCGCTTTCATAGACTGCGCGCCACCGGGCATCCGACCCCTTCGCGGGCGGCGGGCCGGTTGGGGAGTGGTGATAAAAGGGGGCAGCATACCCATGGCTGTACAACACGCGCACTGGTCATCCCGCTGGGCTTTTCTGCTGGCCGCCGTCGGCAGCGCCGTGGGGCTGGGCAATGTCTGGAAATTTCCCTATGAAGCGGGCCAGGGCGGGGGCGGCGCCTTTGTCCTGATCTATCTGATCTTCGTCTTCCTGATCGGCGTGCCCGTTCTGGTCAGCGAACTGGCGCTGGGCCGCTGGGGGCAGCGCAGCCCCGTCAACTCCATGAAGCGGGTCAGCGAGGAAGAGGGCCGCGCCAGAAGCTGGACCCTGATCGGCTGGCTGGGGGTGCTGGGCGCCTTTTTCGTGCTCAGCTTCTATTCCGTGGTCGGCGGCTGGACCTTCTCTTATGTATTCTCCGCGCTCACCGGGGCCTTTTCCGGCATTACGGCGGACGAGTCAGCCGCCCATTTCACCGATTTCATCGCCTCCCCCACCCTGACCGTGCTGTGGCACGCGGGATTCATGGGGGTGACCATGTGGATCGTCTCCCAGGGCGTGAATGACGGGCTGGAACGCTATGTGAGCTTCCTCATGCCCGCGCTTTTCACCATGCTGCTGGTGCTGGTGCTGTATGCGGCGCTGGCCGGGGATTTCACCGCCACCCTCGCCTTCCTGTTCGAGCCGGACTTCACCCGCCTGACCACCGCCAATGTGCTGGAAGCGCTGGGCCAGTCCTTCTTCTCGCTGTCACTGGCCATGGGCTCCATCATGACCTATGGCTCCTATCTGACCTATCAGACCGATCTGGGCCGGTCGGCTGTCACCGTGGCCACCGCCGACAGCATGGTGGCCCTGCTGGCAGGGCTGGCGATCTTCCCCATCGTCTTCGCCAACGGGCTGGACCCGGCGGGCGGCCCCAGCCTGATCTTCGAGACCCTGCCCATCGCCTTCGGCGCCATGCCCTTTGGCGTTCTGGTGGCCACCATTTTCTTCAGCCTGCTGGGCGTGGCGGCCATCACCAGTTCCATTTCCCTGCTGGAACCGGTGGTCTCCTATTGCGAGGAACAGGGCAGCTTTTCCCGCAGGCAGGCCACCATGCTGGCAGGTGGCGGGGCCTTTATGGTCGGTATCCTGTCCGCGCTGAGCTTCAATCTGATGTCCCACATCACCCTGTTCGGGATGACCTTTTTCGACCTGCTGGATTTCCTGACCAACAATATCATGATGCCGCTGGGGGGCCTGGGCATGACCCTGTTCGTGGGCTGGTACGTAAAGCGCGGCAGCATGATCCGCGAACTGGCCATGCAGCAGCCCTGGTTCCGGCTGTGGTATTTCCTGGTGCGCTTCATCAGCCCCACCGCCATCGCCCTGATCTTCGCGTGGCTGATCTATGATAATGTGATCGCCTGAGGGGGCTTTGTTTATCGCTCACGCCTTGGCGCTGCGCGGCCCGGCTCCGCGGGGGCGGCGCAGGGGCGGCGGGGCGCGGTCGCGCCCTCCGCTCATCCCGCGCAGTGGCGGGATGGCGGTAGAAGCAACGCCGGGTGAAGGCTGTTTTTCCGCTCACGCCTTGGCGCTGCGCGGCCCGGCTTCGCAGGGGCGGCGGGCCACGCTTGTGGCCGTCGGATAGGTCTGTGGGCGGGATGACCGGTCGGGGGGTCAGGCGGCCATGCGGCCTATTTCGCGGATGCGTTCCAGCATGGCATACAGGCCATTGGCCCGCATGGGGGACAGGTGGTCCCGCAATCCCAGTTCCGCCATCAGGCCCTCGGCATCCGTTTCCACGATCTCGCGGCCCGTTTTGCCGGAAAAGGTCAGCAGCATCAGCGCCACCAGCCCCTTGACGATATGGGCATCGCTGTCGCCGCGCAGGTGAATATGGCCCTCGGCGTCCTTTTCCGGCACCAGCCATACCTGGCTCTGGCAGCCGCGCACCTTGTTGGCGTCCACCATGTCGCTGTCGGGCAGCGGGTCCAGCTTGCGGCCCAGATCGATGATGAACTTGTAGCGTTCTTCCCAGTCATCCAGAAAGGCGAAGGTGTCGCGCACATCGTCCAGGCTGGTGTCGTCAAGCGCCATGCTGTCTCCTCTTGGCTCCGGGGCCTTTGCATCTCGTGGCCGGTTATGTGGCGCAGATGACGGCGCCTGTCCAGTGCCCGGCACAGAAAAGGCCCCATCCAATGAGGACGGGGCCTTCAAGGGAGCCTGTGGGCGCGGGGTTGGCGGGAACAGGGATCAATGCCGGTCTCAGTCTTCCAATGACCGGATTTCCCGGTCCAGCCGGAACCGCCTGGAGGTCATGTAAGCCTCCATATCGGCGGTGCGGCGCTCCATCTCGCGAAAGCGGCGCTTCAGTTCCGCCAGCGAATAATCCGGCGCGGTACGGGTCTGGCGCCAGAAGCGCTCTTCCTCATCGTCGGCATACAGGCCCGCCGGTTCCGGCTCCAGGATGAAACCCAGAATGAAATAGATGATCAGCACGGGCCAGAAGCCGGTCATGAAGGCGCCGAACACGGTCAGCACGCGCACGGCGGTGACATTGATGCCGAAATAATCGCTCACCCCGGCGCATACGCCCATCACCTTGCCGTTTTCGGGCCGCTTGTAGAGCTTGGTCGGGCTATTGGTCGTCATGGGTCCGGCTCCTCCAGTTGGGCACCTCGTCCTCCAGGATGCGTTCCAGGGTCCGCAGGCGGTCTTCCAGCCGATCCGCGGTCTTGTGCAGGTCCGCAAAAGAGGCTTCGTCATCGGCGCTCATGGTCTTCATTTCCTTCCATTTGGTCACATAGTGGAAGAACATCGCCGGCAACACCAGAAACAGGCTGACGATGGCTATGATTGGTATGAATTCGTCCATTTCGTGATCCCCTCAAGCCTGGGCGGCCCGAACTGACGGGCCGCCCCCGGTTCATTTCCTGTTGGCTTTGCCGGATTTGGCGGACGCGGCGTCGCCCCCGGACTTCTTCGCCAGTTTCGCCTTCAGGGCCTCCAGCTCACTTTCCAGCGCCCCGTCCTTGTCCATCGCATCGATCTCATCAGCCAGGCTTTCACCGGGCGACGGGTTGCGGCCCATATCCAGGGCCTCCGCTTCCCCTTCCAGGCGGTCAATGCGGCTTTCAACCTTGTCGAACCGCTCAAAGGCATCATGAATGCGGTTGTCATACAGGTTCCGGCGCACCCGCACCTGATTGCTGGCGGAGCGGTGCCGCGCCTGAAGGCTCGCCTTCTTGGCGCGGGCCTCCTTCAGCTTGGCTTCCAGCTTGGACACGTCCTCCTCATGGGTGCTGAGCGCGTTGGCCAGCGCCTCCTTCTGCTCTTCCAGCGCGGCCTGTTGCTCCGCCATGCGGGACTTCTCGTACAACGCCCCCTTGGCCAGATCCTCGCGGCCCTTGCTGAGCGCCAGTTCGGCCTTGCGTTCCCATTCGTCGGCAGCCTTGCGGATCTTGGCGATCCGCCGGTCCAGATCCTTCTGGTCGGCGATGGTGCGCGCCGCGGAGGAGCGCACTTCCACCAGCGTATCCTCCATTTCCTGGATCACCATGCGGATGATCTTCTCCGGATCTTCCGCCCGGTCCAGAATGGCGTTGATGTTGGAATTGATGATGTCGGTCATGCGGGAAAAGATACCCATGGTGCCTGTCCTTCTGTCTGCTGCATCTCACTGTCGTGCTCGGCGGCGGCGCGGCCCCTTAGCGGGCCATCCGCGCCCGGCGGGCCTGACGGCGCTGACGGCGGGTCACGCCGGGCAGGCCGGTTACGACGGTGCCGGTCGCGCGCCCCATGGTGCCGCCCGCGGGCACAAGGCCGAAAATCTCGCCGCCCAGGCGGGTCTCCTCACAGCGGCCATGGCCCATGCGGGCCGGGCTTGCATTGGCGGTCATCAGGGGAGTCATTGCGGTCATTGGTCTATCCTCGCTGTCGTGCTCGGGTTGCGGTCTGTCGTGTGCTGTCGTCTTCTGTTTTGCTGTCGGGATATTTTTTATCCTCGCTCTCGTCACCCGGGCCGTGCCCGTTCGACACCCCCTGTATCGCAACCCGCGTGCCAAGTTTTGAATTTTTCATAAGGCATTGTATTTGAAAGACAAAATATTTTTTACGCCAAAAATTGCCACAACGCTTCGTAAAATTATACCAACTATTGGCATTTTTTGCTAATATATGGCACATGGAAGCACGCGCTGACAGCCTGATCGGGGAAGCCCCCGCTTTTCTGGACGTGATGGACCAGATCTCTCACGCCGCGCCCATGACGCGCCCCACCCTGATCGTGGGGGAGCGGGGCACCGGCAAGGAGATGATCGCCGCCCGGCTGCATTATCTGTCAGACCGGTGGAACGCCCCCTTCGCCAAGCTCAACTGCGCGGCCCTGCCGGAAAATCTCCTGGAAAGCGAGCTGTTCGGGCATGAGGCGGGCGCCTTCACCGGCGCCACGAAAAAGCGCATTGGCCGGTTCGAGGAAGCCGACGGCGGCACCCTGTTTCTGGACGAGATCGGCACGCTCAGCCTGAACGCGCAGGAAAAACTGTTGCGGGTGATCGAATATGGCAGCTTTGAGCGGATCGGCGGCAACCGGACGCAAACGGTGGATGTGCGGGTCGTGGGCGCCACCAATGTGGACCTGCCCGCCGCGGCGGAGACCGGCCATTTCCGGCTGGATCTGCTGGACCGGCTGGCCTTTGACGTGATCACCCTGCCGCCCTTGCGCGCGCGGGTGGAGGACATCCCCGTGCTCGCCCATCATTTTGGCCAGCGCATGGCGCGGGAACAGGAATGGCTCACCTTTCCCGGCTTCACGGATGACGCCATGGCGCGGCTGATGGCCCATCCCTGGCCCGGCAATATCCGGGAATTGAAAAATGTGGTGGAACGCGCGGTTCATTATTCCTGGGACGGCGAAGCCCCGCTGGATCAGATCATTTTCGACCCGTTCGACAGCCCCTGGCGCCCCGGCGCGCCCGGTGGTCCGATGCGGCAGGCCATGCCCGCCGGGCGCGAAGCGACCCCGCCCGAACAGGATGGCGCGTCGGCAAAGGCGACGGAACCGTCCCTGCCGGATGGCCCGTTCGACCTGAAGCAACATTTGCAGGATACGGAAAAGCGGCTGGTGGCCCATGCCCTGAAGCGCGCCCGCTACAATCAGCGGCTGGCCGCCAGTCATACCGGGCTCAGCTATGACCAGTTCCGTCATCTGGCGCGCAAACACGGGCTGATCGGCCCCGGCCAACCCGGTCACGGGGCGTAAAGATTACAGGGTGAAATCGCCCGGCGCGCGCCCGATCGGGCTGCTGGCCTCGTGCACATGCACCATGGTCACCACCTTGTCCACCTTGCCATCAACACCGCTGAAGGGCAGATACAGCGCGGCGGCCATCAGACCTTCCCGGCCCGGCGCAATGCCGCGCACCACGCTGAGCGCCGCATCCCGGCTGGCAATGACGCGATCCGCCATATGATAGATGCGCCGGGCGGCATCCCGGTTTTCCATGCGCTCGATCCTGCGATCGGTGAGTTCGCCGAAATGGGCGGTTACATGGCTGCCAATGAGCCGCACATGCAGGCCGAAGGGCTCACCATTCAGGCCGGGGCCGGACACCAGATCCATGATCACCAGATGCGGCAACAGGCGCGGAATGGCCTGCGGCCTGAGGTCTTGCCGCGTAGGCAGGCCCGATCCGGGCCGGATGCCGTGCCAGTGCGCCAGCATCCGGTCCACCAGCGGATCGCGGCGGGCCACATCGGCGCCCTCAAAAATATCGAAATGATAAAAGGCCGTTTCGCGGAACAGGGCCTCGGGAACATTAAACGCCATAGCTGAATATCTGCCGCATTGGGCGGGCACGTGAACATTAACCAAAATTTACCATTCCCCGTCAATGATCACCTTGGCCGGGGCCATTGACCGGGCATGGCGGAAAAATGCGGTTCGGTCTTGTCCCCGCACGGCACAAAGGCCACATTGGGGCCATGTCCGACAATCGCTTCATCGACAAAAGGCGCAAAAAACGCGGCGCCAGCGGCCTGGCCATACGGGCCAAGCATATATTGATGCTGATTCTGGTATCGCTGGTGGCTTATGGCGCCTTCCGCTATTGGGTGGGCCGACCGCAGGACAGCCTGTGCGATGGCCCCTGCGATCCGGCGATGGACCCCACGCTGGCCGTGGGCGCCTTTTTCGCCATGCTGATCGGGGTGGCCCTGATCGGGGCCGGGCTGGGGCTGGTGCTGGCCCTGATACGGCGATCCCGCCCCACCGGGGGGCTTAGCAGCTATCTTGCCCCGCCGAACGAACCGGCCCCCGATGAGAGCGACATGGACCAGCCGGACGAGAACACCACCCGCCAGGGCGAGGATGCCCGCCGCTAGACCGGTCGGCTGGCGTTCCCGCCACGCCCCGCCCGGCGCCCGTCTGCCCGGCTTTTTGGCCGCCAGCGCGGCAGGGCCAGTTCCGCATCATTCCCAAAATGGCGCCGCACCGTGCCACCATCCGACAGGGCAAGCGTGCGATCCCCCACCACCGAGCACATCACGATCAGGCCGAGAAAGTGGTAGAACAGATCAAAGGTGGCGATGTTCACGGTCAGCCCGCCCACGGCATAGCCAAGCAGCCCCACCTGAAGCATGGATGCCATGTCCCCGACCCACAGGGTTTCCTCGAACGCGCGGAAATGGCGGGCCACATGGCCGCCCGCGAACCAGCCGGTGAACAGCAGGCTCAGAAACAGGAACAGGCCCACATAGCCATGTTCGGCCAGCACCTCGAAATAGATGGAATGGGCCGCCCGCCCGATCTTGCCGCCGGGCGGGTCATACAGCTCCCGCGCGCGCCGCACATAGAAAATGTCGAAACCGCCGCCGCTGACCACATGGTCATCCGCGAAATTGGTGGCGAAGCGCCAGCTTTCCAGACGGCCCCGGAAACTGGAATCCTCGGTGGCCTGATCGATGGTGCTCATGCGCTGTGTCCAGCTTTCGGGCATGACGCTTAGCCCGATCAGCGCCAGCGGCAGCACGGCGCCGACAATGGCCACCTTGCGCTTGGTCTTGATCAGCAGCATCCCCATCACCGCCGCAAGCGCCACAAAACCACCGCGGCTGTGCGTGCCCAGCACCGCCAGAATGAACAGGCCGAGAAGCCCCAGCATGGGCAGGCGCAACAGACGGTGCGGCGGATAATAGACCAGATAGAGCACCAGCGGCACCATCATGGTCATGGCCATGGCCAGATGATTGTTGTCGATCATCATGCCGCCCGCACCCTGCACCCGGCCCACGCTTCCGCCGGTGACAAGGGTGAACAGCCCGCCCTTGACCGCCGTATAGGCCATGGACGCCACCATCACATAGAAAAAGGCTTTCAGCCGGTTTTCCGACTGCATCACCATCACGGCGATCAGGGCAAAGCCCATCACCTTGCCCAGATGGATCAGCTTTTCCATGCTGAGCGCCGGTGCCCAGCCGAACACGGTGGTGATCACGGTCCACAGCAGATAGACCACCATCAGCACCACCAGCGGATGGCCGGGCAGCCGCGCCCGGTCCCGACTGATGAACACGCCGAGCACGGTCAGCGCCGCCACGATATCCAGAAACTGGAAGTCCCGCGCAAAGCCATAGGTCTGGAATTGCGGGTTCATGTGGGACATCCAGTCCCATACCAGAACGCCGATATGCGGCTTGAAGATGATGAAAGGCAGCCAGGCAAATATCAGGGCCGCCAGGAACAGGCTTCTCATGCCACAGGGCTCCCGCGTGAAAGGCGTGACCCAGCCTAGCCCAGCCGCCCTTGGGGCCACAAGCGCGGCGGTCTGATCACGGTGCCGATTCCCCTGTCGAAGCCGGGCTGCTTGACAGCAATGGGGGCCGGGGCTTTCATGGGCGGCGCCCGCGCGCGCTGATCTGCAACCAGTCACGATACTGCCACGGCACAAGGATGGCCTCATGCGCTTTTTTCCACGCCCCCTGATGACAACCCTGATGGCGACCCTGAAGGCCCCCCTGATGATGGCGGCCCTGCTGATCGCCCCCGCCCTGTTCATCACGGCCCTGTCCATCACGGCCCTGTCCAGCGCCGCCCTGGCACAGGAAGGCGCGCCGCCGACGCCCGAATCCGATGCGGCGGCGGCACCGCTTGACCTGCTGATCCATGGCGGGCCCATCCACACCGGGCTTGACGGGTCGTCCCCCCAGAGCGTCGGCGTGCGCGACGGGCGCATTGTCCATGTGGGGCCGCTGGCGGACGGGCGGACCCTTGCTGGCCCCGACACCACCACGCTGGACCTGAAGGGCGCGGCCCTGTTTCCCGGCTTTACGGACGCCCACGCCCATCTCAAGGGTATCGGGGAGCGGGAGCGGACGCTGACGCTCGCCAATGCGGGCTCGCTCGACAGCCTGCTGGACCGGCTGAAACAATATCACGCCGCCCATGGCGACAAGCCGGTGATCACCGGGCGCGGCTGGCTGGAAACCCACTGGCCGGAAGGGCGGATGCCAAGCCGCTTCGACTTGGACCGGGCGGTGGCGGACACGCCGGTTCTGCTGACCCGCGCCGACGGCCACGCCATGGTGGTCAACACCGCCGCGCTTGACGCCGCGGGCATTGACCGCACCACCGGCGACCCCCGTGGCGGCACCATTGTCCGCAACCGGCTGGGTGAGGCCACGGGCCTGCTGATCGACAGCGCCATGGGCCTGATGGACCCGCTGTTGCCCGAAGAAACACCGGATACCCTGAAACGGGATCTCGGCACAGGCGCCGAGCTTTATGCCCGGCGCGGCTGGACCGGTATTCACAACATGTCCGTTTCCATGGCCGGTGTGGCCGCCATGGAAGCGCTGGACGACGCGGGCGCCCTGCCCATACGGGTCCATAATGCGGTGGACCGCCAGTTCGCCGAAACCCTGTTCGACACCGGCGCGCGGCGCAGCGAAAGTGGCCGCGTAGTGACGCGGGCGGTGAAGCTGTACATGGATGGGGCGCTGGGCTCCCGCGGGGCGGCGCTGCTGTCGCCCTATGCTGATGGCGACACCAGCGGCCTGATGCTGTCGGAACCGGGCGCCACAAAAGCCCTGATGCGCCGGGCGCGGGATGAAGGCATCCAGCTTGCCATTCATGCCATCGGGGACCGGGCGAACCGGGTGGCGCTGGACTGGGTGTCCGACGTGCTGGGACAGAACCCGGCAATGGGCCATCGCTGGCGGATCGAACATGCCCAGATCATTCATGGGGATGACCTGCCCCGTTTTTCCCGGCTGGGCCTGATCCCGTCCATGCAGCCCTCCCACGCCATTGGCGATCTGCATTTCGCCCCTGACCGGCTGGGCCGGGACCGGCTGGACCGGGCCTATCGCTGGGCCGATCTGCTGGCCAGCGGCACCATCATTGCCGGCGGGTCGGACGCACCGGTGGAAAAGGGCAGCCCGCTAATCGAATTCTATGCCGCCATCACGCGCGAGGACACGGACGGCTTTCAGGGGGAGGGATGGCACCCGGAACAGGCGGTCACGCGCCAGCAGGCGCTGAAAATGTTCACCCTGTGGCCCGCCCGCGCCGCCTTCGCCGATGATCGGCGCGGCACCATCGAGACGGGCAAACAGGCGGACCTGACCGCCTTTTCCAAAGACCTGATGACCGCGCCGCCCGCTGACATTCTGGACGCGGAAGCGGTGCTGACCGTGGTGGATGGCCGGATCGTCCACTCAATGCTGGAGTAATCCCGCCCCATGACCCTTATCCCCACCCTGATCGGGCTTGGCGTGGCGCTGCTGGTCTGGATGCTCGCCTGGTGGCGGGACAAACACTATGAACCGGGCCGCGTGGGGCTCATCTCCCCCATCGCGGTGCAGATGGTGGCGCTGGTGGCCATACTGGTCTTTGCCGCCCATCTGGTCTCGCTGCTCACCGGCTGGACGTGGCGTCCCCCTTATCGCGGCTAGACTCCGTGGTCCGGGCCGCCCCGGCCCTGTCGTCGCTCTCGTCCTCCCGCACATGGGGCGGATGGCGCAGTTCAAACAGCTTCCAGCCGAACATCCGATACAGCAGCGCATTGGGCAGATGGCCGAAGAAGCGCCGTTTGCCGTGCTTTCCGCGCACGATATAAAAGCCTTCCGGGTGCCTGTACACATGGGCGATCACCCGGCGGCTTTCCCGCAAAAGCTGATCCTTGAAGGCGCTGGCCACGCTATAATGCAGGTGCATACCGGCCAGTTTGTCCGTACTGCGCTGGCGCCAGGCCCGCACCCACAGCAACAGGCCGCTGATCAGGATGAAGAACAGCACCGCCATGGCCATGGCCAGATAGGCGGGGGAATAGCGGTCCCCCATGCGGATGCGGGCCATGGACTGTTCCACCGCTTCATCGACGCCGAGCGCACTGTCCCCGGCAAGGACGCCATCGGCGGCGAAGCTGTAGATCAGGCCGTCCCGCCGATCCAGCCCGTTAATGATGCCATTGCCGCCATAGACCGACACATAGCCGTTGGACGCCACCGTCACCCCGTAAAGCGGCGAACCGGAACACTTGATCTTGAAGTCCATCCGATTGCGGGCTTCTTCATAGGTCTGGAAGTCGGTCAGCCGGCTGCACCGGAACCGGAACAGGCGCACCAGTATGGTCAGGTCACGGGCAATGCTGGCGGGCGGGTCCTGCCGCTTGACAGCCTGGAAAATATCCAGCGCCAGCGTGCGCGGGTCCGCTTTGTCGCCGGTCTGCTGCGCCTGGGCGGACACTCCCGACGCCCACAGCATCAACACCCCGGCAATTATGCCCGCCATGCGCCCCTTATGCCCGAACCATATCATCATGGCGGCAGTACACGGCACAGATGGCCGGAATGCAAGCCCAAGCGAAAGCGGGAGGCGCGGCGCCGGCAAATGTGCATATACCGCACAAAAGAATGGAGCCGCAAGCGGGGGAACTTGCGGCTCCGGAGCGACACAGTCAGATCAAGGGAGCTAATATGCTGTATCTGCAAGGGTCACCATAACGCCGATTTCGTTAAAGTGCAGTAAACAAAATTCAAAAAACCGGAATTTTTTATCCGTTTCTGTCTCTCATACCAAACCGTATAGTTTGATTATTGCGCAACCCATCCGTCAGAACACATAAGGCATGGACCGCATCCAGCGCGAGGCGATCCATTTAAGACCCTGTTTTACCGCCACACTTTCATGCAGGGCGCGATCATCGCGCTGACCGTCGGCGGTGACATTGTCGAACAGCAATGCATCGCCCGGCGCCCCGCGATGCGACAGCTCCAGTCGGGGGAAACGGGTCTCTCCGCCCTCATAGCCGTCATTGAGGCTGAGCAGCACCGTGTGGGGACGCTGGCCGCTGCGGGACAGTTCCCGATTGGCGCCCTCTTCGCCGGGGGTCAGGCAATCATAATGGGGGCCATAGGTCATGCCCTGCTGATAGGCCAGCACGCTGAGCATCTCGCCCTGTTCATCCGGCAGCCCGGCCACCGCCGCCATGCGGGCCGCCACGGCCACACCCAGCAGGTCCTGCCCGTCGGGCCATAGCGTGGCGGTAAAGCAGTGGCGATAGGGATCGGGCCGCGCCTGACCGGTGGACGGGTCCACGATTCGCGCGGGCTGCATGGCCGGTGCGGCCAGCCCCACCAGCAGGTCGCATACCACCGGCGGCACCAGCCCGGCCAGAACCGCCACGCGGGGCGCATCATTCAGGGGTTTTGCCGTTGGCAGCGGCAGGCTTCCCGGATCGGCGGACAGCATGTCCCACAGCGACTCGCCTGCCTCTCCCGCCTCGGATATGTCGGGCACCGGGTCCGGCGCGCCGGAAAAGGGCACCGGCTGGGCCATGCCAGCGCGGGCCAGATCGGCGGCCAGCGGATGACCCGCCTGATGGGCGGCGCTCAGCCAGTGCGCCTGCAAACCGGGGTCCACCAGATCCACCCCCTGCTGCGACCTGCGCACAACGGCCAGCGCGGCGGGAATGTCGCCGCGCATGGCGGCGGCCAGAAAAAGCTGGTCGGCCAGGTCGGGCGCCGCCCCGTACAGATGGGCCAGCCCCGCCATGATCCGCATGGCCGCCGGGTCGCCCGCCTCGACCCCCGCCGCCATCAGCGCCACGGCGCCCGGCCAGTCCCGTTCCCGGCCATGGCCCATGGCGGTGAGCACCGCCAGCACATGGCGCGACGCGGCATGGCCCGCCGCCTCATTGCGGGCCAGGATGGTGGCGGCGTGGCCCGGATTGCGCTTCACCAGATGGCCTTGCAGGGTGAAACTGGCCAAAGTGAAGCGGGCATCCCGATGGCCGCTTGCCGCCGCCTTGCGCAACAGCGCCACCGCCCGGTCCTTGTGACCTTCGCCGGACAGCATGGCGGCCATCCGGTACTGGGCATCGGGATCACCGGCCTGGGCCTTGCGCGCCAGCGCGGCCATGTCCACCTGCTCGGCCATCAGTCGTCCTTCATCTTGAGGGCGGAAATAAAGGCATCATGCGGAATTTCCACCTTGCCATAGGTGCGCATCTTCTTCTTGCCGGCCTTCTGCTTTTCCAGCAGCTTCTTCTTCCGCGTGATGTCACCGCCATAGCATTTGGCGGTCACATCCTTGCGCATGGCGGGAATGGTCTCCCGCGCGACCACCTTGCCGCCAATGGCCGCCTGAATCGGAATCTTGAACAGCGCGCGGGGAATCAGGTCTTTCAGCCGTTCGCACAGCGCCCGGCCCCGGCTTTCCGCCTGGCTGCGGTGCACCAGAAGCGCCAGCGCGTCCACCGGTTCGGAATTGACCAGTATGGACAGCTTCACCAGATCGGACTGGGCATAGTCCGCGATTTCATAGTCGAAGCTGGCATAACCGCGCGTGACCGATTTCAGCCGGTCATAGAAATCATAGACCACCTCGTTCAGCGGCAGGCGGTATTTCACCATGGCCCGCGAACCGGCATAGGTCAGGTCCTGCTGCTCGCCGCGCTTGTCCTGGCACAGTTTCAGCACGGCGCCCAGATAATCGTCCGGCACCAGTATGGTGCCCTCGATCCAGGGCTCCTCCACATGCTCGATGGTCATCACATCGGGCATGTCGGCGGGGTTGTGCAACTCCTGCACGCTGCCGTCGCGCATATAAAGATGATAGACCACGCTGGGGCTGGTGGTGATCAGGTCCAGATCGAATTCACGGGCCAGCCGCTCCTGCACGATTTCAAGGTGCAACATGCCCAGAAAGCCACAGCGGAACCCGAAGCCCAGCGCGGTGGAGTTTTCCGGGTCATATTCAAAGCTGGCATCATTGAGCCGCAGCTTGCCAAGGGCATCGCGCAGCCGTTCATATTCCGCGGTATCGGCGGGGAACAGGCCGCAGAACACCACCGGCTGATTGGGCTTGAAGCCCGGCAGCCGCTCCGCACAGGGTTTTTTCGCATCCGTAATGGTATCGCCCACATTGGTTTCCGCCACTTCCTTGATGGAAGCGGTGATGAAACCCACCTCGCCCGCGGTAAGCCGGTCGGTCATCACGCCCTTGGGGGTGAGCACGCCCACCCGGTCCACCTGATGTTCGGCGCCGGTGGACATCAGCTTGACGGTCTGGCCTTTCTTCAGAACGCCATCCTTCACACGCACCAGCACCACCACGCCCAGATAGGGGTCATACCAGCTATCCACCAGCATGGCTTTCAGGGGGCCGTCGGCGCTGCCGTCCGGCGGCGGCAGGCGGTGGACGATGGCTTCCAGTATCTCCTCGATCCCGATGCCGTTCTTGGCCGACGCCTCGATGGCGTCCGAGCTGTCCAGCCCGATCACATCCTCGATCTGCTCCCGCACGCGATCCGGCTCGGCGGCGGGCAGGTCGATCTTGTTCAGAACCGGGATGATCTCATGGTCGTGCTCCACCGCCTGATACACATTGGCCAGCGTCTGCGCTTCCACGCCCTGACTGGCATCGACGATCAGCAGCGACCCTTCCACCGCGGCCAGGCAGCGGCTCACCTCATAGGCAAAATCCACATGGCCCGGCGTATCCATCAGGTTGAGCACATATTGCTCGCCGTTTTTGGCGGTATATTCCAGCCGCACGGTCTGCGCCTTGATGGTGATGCCGCGTTCCCGCTCCAGGTCCATGGAATCGAGCACCTGTTCCTTCATTTCCCGGTCCTGCAAGGCGCCGGTATTCTGGATCAGGCAATCGGCGAGCGTGGACTTGCCGTGATCGATATGGGCGATGATGGCGAAGTTGCGGATATGAGACTGGTCGGTCATGCGGGACATCCCCTGAGGCCGTCGCACCCCGACCCGGTCGGGGGCGCCAGCGCGCGGTTGCAAGTTCTGGTCATGGTCAGCGGATCGGCAGCACCCGATCGGGCGGGCGATGATTGTCCACGAATGTCTGAATGTTGATCAGCACCTTTTCGCCCATGGCGAGCCGGGCTTCCACCGTGGCCGAGCCCATATGGGGCAGCAGCACCACATTGTCCAGCGCCAGCAGCTTTTCATTGATGCTCGGCTCTTCCTCGAACACATCAAGCCCGGCCCCGGCAATGCGCTTCATTTCCAGCATCTCCGCCAGGGCCGTTTCATCGATGATCTCGCCGCGCGCGGTATTGATCAGCACCGCGTGGGGCTGAAGCCGTTGCAGGCGGCGCCTGTTCAGCAGATGATGGGTTTCGCTTGTAAGCGGGCAATTGACCGAAACGAAATCCATGCGGGACAGCATTTCATCCAGATCGTCCCAATAGGTGGCTTCCAGTTCCGCCTCCGTCTCGGCGGGCAGGCGGGTGCGCTTGTGATAATGCACCGCCAGATCAAAGGCGCGGGCGCGCCGGGCGATGGCCCGCCCGATCCGGCCCATGCCGATAATGCCAAGCCGCTTGCCCGCAATGCGGTGGCCCATCAGGAAGGTGGGGGTCCAGCCCGTCCACTGTCCGGCGCGCAGGATCTTTTCCCCCTCGAACAGGCGGCGGGGCACGGACAACAGCAGCGCCATGGCCAGGTCCGCCGTGTCATCGGTGAGCACGCCGGGCGTGTTGGTCACCATCAGCCCTTTTTCCCCGGCGCCGGCCATGTCGATATGATCCACCCCGGCGCCGAAATTGGCGATCAGTCTGAGCCGCTCCGGCGCGGCGGCGATCACGTCCGCGTCCAGCGTATCCGTGACCGTGGGCACCAGTACGTCCGCGTCCTGCATGGCGGCTTTCAGCGACTCGCGGTCATAGGGCACGTCCTTGAGATTGAGCGAGACATCGAAAAGCTCCGCCATGCGGGTTTCCACACTGTCGGGCAGCTTTCGCGTGACCACCACTCGGGGGCGCACGCGGGGTTCACTCTCGCTCATGGCAGGGCGTTTCCTTGTCTGTCTGGGTCCGGGTCTCGGTCTGTCTGGGTCTCGGCCTGTCCGGGCCTCGGCCTGTCCGGCAAGGCCCGATCGGCTATGTGCGCGCCCTCGTCTCTTGGCGCCGGGCTTCTGGCGTTGTATCTAGCAGAAGCGCCCAAGGCTTTCAAACCCGACACGGGCGCCCGCAGCCATCAGGGAGAGCCACCATGACCCTTTCCGCCCCCTTGTCGAACCGGGCCACGCCCGCCATCACGGTTTCGATCGGGCACCGTCTGGCCGCCTTGGCCGGTCTGCTGTGTCTGCTGTGCGCCTTGCTGGCCGGTTCATTCAGTGCCGCCGCGCAGGACCGGGTGGGGCCGAGCGGCAACCCGATTCCGCGCTTCGTCTCGCTGGATACCGACCGCGCCTATATGCGCAGCGGCCCCGGCACCCAGTATCCGGTGGATTGGGTCTATCAGCGCCGCGACCTGCCCCTGAAGGTGGTGGACGAGCACGGCCCCTGGCGACAGGTGGAAGACCATGACGGCACAAAGGGCTGGATTCACGTGCAATTGCTGAGCGGGCGGCGCACCGCCATGATCACCGGCCATACCCGGCGCCTGCATCATGCCCCCGATCCCACGGCCCCGGTGGCCATCATTGCGGAAGCCGGGGCGATCGGTACCCTGTCCGGTTGCGAGATGGACTGGTGCGCGCTCACCCTTCAGGGGCGCGAGGGATGGCTCAGGCGGGCCCATATCTGGGGTGTTCTGCCGGGCGAGCGGCCCGAATAAACCGCCCTCGCGGCCACCCGGTCACAGAATGAACAATTTGATCTGTATTATTAACGATTGTTGACTGATCTGAAGCGCGAATTTCATGCTTCGGGGTGGCAACGAAAACCCTGTGGCAGCAGGGATCAGAATTCGCAAGCAGGAGGCAAAAGCCATGAGCGAACTGACAGGCACAAGTGCAGCAGACACCTTAGAGGGCACCGAGGACAATGATACCCTGTTCGGTTCTGGCGGGGCGGACAGCCTCATCGGCGGCGATGGCGATGACGTGATCTCCGGCGGCAATGGCGACGACACCCTGAACGGATCGGACGGCAATGACACACTGACCGGCGGTGCGGGCGCGGATCGGTTCGTTTTCGAAGATGACGGCGACAGCGTTATCACCGATTTCAACCCGGCCGAGGACACGCTGCGCATCGACACTAGCGCCGATTCGCTAGACGACACGCGGGAAGACGGCAATATCATCCTGGAATGGGATGACAACCGCCTGGTGCTTCAGGACACCACGGACAATCTGGGCGACTCCCTGATCCTGGACTCCGATGATGACGATGATGATGATGACGAGGAAGAAGAACAAGAGAACGAGAACGCGGAGGACGACGAGGACGAGGACGAGGACGAAACCGAGGACGAAACCGAGGACAGCGGTGACGACGAGGACGAAGACGAGGATGATGACGACTCTGATGACGGCCTCCGCACCGACGGCGACAATGGCGACAACCTGCTGACGGGCAGCAATGGAGACGACGACCTGCGCGGCGGCAATGGCTTTGACACCCTGATCGGCGGCGATGGCGACGACGAGCTGCGCGGCAACCGCCAGGATGACAGCCTGGTCGGCGGCGATGGCAACGACGAATTGCGCGGCGGCGGCCAGCGGGACACCCTGTCCGGTGGCGCGGGCCGGGACGAGCTGGACGGCCAGTGGGGCAATGACACCCTTTTGGGCGGTGCCGGAAATGACGACCTGGAAGGCGGCTTTGGCAATGACACGCTGAACGGCGGCACCGGCAATGACACGCTGGAAGGCGACCAGGGCAATGACACGCTCACCGGCGGCGCCGGGGCGGACCTGTTCAAGTTCGAGGGCCTGAGCGGCCAGAATATCATCACCGACTTCAATGCCGACAGCGACCGTATCAAGATCGAACCGCGCACCGGCGATGTGACACAGACAGTAACCGATGACGGCCTGCTGCTGGATTGGGACGGTGACAGCCTGCTGGTAACGGGGCTGGACGACACGCTCGGCGGCGACGCGCTGGACGTATCCCTGGACGACGACGCCGACGACAGCGACGGCACCGCGGATGATGACGCGGATGACGATGCCGACGATGACGACGATGACGCGGACGACAACCCCGGTCAGGGCGAAACTCCCCGCAGTGATGACGATGGTGACGATGATACGAATCGCCGGGGCACCAATACGCCCGAAACCATCATTGGCACCGCCAATGACGACGACATCCGGGCCGGTGGCGGTGCCGATACGCTGGAAGGCGGCGCCGGAGACGACGAGATTCGCGGCAATCGCGGTGCTGACCTGATACGGGGCGGCAATGGCGATGACGACATTCTCGGCGGCGGACAGGATGACCTGATCTTCGGCAATGCCGGGGCCGACGAACTGAACGGTCAATGGGGCAACGACACCCTGATCGGCGGGGCCGGGGATGACGAGCTCAGCGGCCTGTTCGCCCGCGACCTGCTGGACGGCGGCGACGGCGACGATGAACTGAATGGCGGCTTCGGCAGTGACACGCTGAAAGGCGGCAATAGCGATGACGAGCTGGAAGGGGAACAAGGTGCCGACTTCCTGGATGGCGGCGCTGGCATTGACGAACTGGAAGGCGGCGTTGGCCGGGACACCCTGCTGGGTGGCAGCGGCAATGACGACCTGTCCGGCGACCAGGGCAGCGACAGCCTGGATGGCGGTGCCGGCAATGATGTGATTGAAGGCAATGTGGGCGCCGATACCCTGCGTGGCGGGGCCGGAAACGATACGCTGGACGGCGGCATCGGCCCGGATCAAATCACCACCGGCGCCGGGGCCGACACCGTGATAATGCGCACCCGCACCGGCGAGGACGTGGTCACGGACTTCAACACGGATGAAGACCTGCTGCGCCTGGACCTGAATGACCGGGCCAGCGAGTCACTGAACCTGGCCGCGCGGGACGGTGGCACGCTGGTAAGCTGGAACGGCGGCGAAATCTTCCTCGAAGGGGTGAACGTGGACGAAAATACCACCGCCGCCGACGTGGACTGGATAACCCTGAGCTAAAACCGGCTCAAGACACAAAAGGCACAAAAAGAGCGCGGAGGGCTGGCACCCTCCGCGCTTTTCTTGTGTGCATCGATCCGCGCGGGCGACGCGGCGGGAATCAATCCCCCCGCATCAATCCCCCGTTTTCAGGCGATCCATCAATTGTTTCACGGACGGAATGAATCCGTTGGAATAGAACGGGTCTTCAGCGAAGCGGAAGGCATTATGCCCGGCAAACACCAGATTCTGCTCCACCGATCCGCCATGGGCCACATCCTGCAAGGTCTTTTGAATGCAGAAGCTGCGCGGGTCCGCCAACTGGCCGGTGGACTTGTTGTCCGCCCGCTCGGCCCAGCTTGAGAAACTGCACTGGCTGAGGCAGCCCATGCAATCAGCCTGATCCTTACGGATGGTCTTGGCTGCGTCGCTGGTTTCGAAAACCAGGGTATCGTCCGGCGTCTTGAGCGCCACCTCATACCCGGCCTCGATCCATTTCAGCGCCTTTTCCTTGTCCCCTGGCCGCACATTGAACATCTTGCGCCCCACCTGCAAACGGACGGAATGCTCTTCGTCCGGCGTTTTGGCATGGGGTATCTGACGCTCCGACCGGGCCACCAGTTCGGCCAGAAAGCCGTTCTTCACCGCACTGGAAAAGAAGCCCGTGGGTGAAAAGCTGTGCAGCAGCACATCGCCGCGCTTCAGCTTCAACAACAGCTTCTTCCAGCCCTCGGAAATGGGGCTTTCGCGCGTCAGCAGCGGACGCGTGCCGAACTGAAAGGCAATGGGGCCCAGATCCTTGTTGTCGATCCAGTCCCGCCATTCCTTCAGATTCCAGACACCACCGGCCATGATGATCGGCGTTTCGCCCAGGCCCAGCTTGCGCATCATCTGCCTGAGCTCCAGAACGCGGGGAAAAGGATCACCGGGCTTTTCCGGGTCTTCCTTGTTGGACAGGCCGTTATGCCCGCCCGCGCGCCACGGGTCTTCATAGACCACGCCGCCCAGCAGATCGGATACATTCTTGTAGGCCCGGCGCCACAGCGCATTGAAGGCCCGGCCACTGGACACGATGGGATAATAGTGCACGCCATATCTGGCGGCGATTTCCGCCAGCCTGTAAGGCATCCCGGCGCCACAGGTTACCCCGTGCACCATGCCGCGGGTCTTTTCTAGAACACCGTGCAGCACACGCTGCGCACCGCCCATTTCCCACAGCACATTGATATTGATAAGCCCTTCACCGCGGGACAGTTCCCAGGCTTTCTTCACCTGATCCACCGAGCCGCGAATACCGTAATCCACCAGTTCTTCATGCCGGTCACTGCGGGTACGCCCATGATAAATCTGCGGCACCACATTGCCGTGTTCATCATAGGAATCCGCATTAACGGCGGACACGGTGCCAATACCCCCCGCCTCGGCCCAGGGGCCGGAACTGGCGCCGCTGGAAACGGAAATGCCCTTGCCGCCTTCGATCAGGGGCAGAACCTCTTTACCGCCCAGCCGGATGGGATTGAGATTGAAACTCATATAGCAGGCTCCAGAAAAGAAAGAACAGCCGGACCCTTCAGATCCGACCACGGGACCAAAACACAGCACCAGAGAAGGAACAAGACTTTTCAGCCCCGCCCTCAAGGGCGCGCTGTCCCGTCACTCTATACTGTGAAAACAGGGTGACGAAAAGATGACACAGGCCGCCGGGGATCGAAAGGAAATCTGGTGGCGGGCCCGGCCCCCGCGCCAAACAGCAAAGAGGGCGCGCCCATGGGGCCCGCCCTCCGCTCGTTCATCTCGCAAAAGGCTCAGTCCCGGCGGCGTCTCAATCCCGGCGGCGACGGGGGCCGGATTTCTCCTCCAGGCCCTCGATCGGTTCACCGGTTTCCTGATCCACCACGCGCATGGACAGGCGCACCTTGCCGCGATTGTCCACTTCAAGGCATTTCACGAACACCTCGTCGCCTTCCTTGACCACATCGGTCACCTGACCCACGCGGCCCTCGGCCAGTTCGGAGATGTGCACCAGCCCGTCACGGCTGCCCATGAAGTTCACAAAGGCGCCGAAGTCCATCAGGCGAACCACCTTGCCCTTATAGATCTTGCCGGGCTCCGGCTCGGCCACGATGCCCTCGATCCAGGTCTTGGCAGCCTCGATCTTGGCATTGTCGCTGGAAGAGACCTTGATGGTGCCGTCGTCCTCGATGTCCACCTTGGCGCCGGTGGTTTCCACGATCTCGCGGATCACCTTGCCGCCGGTGCCGATCACTTCCCGGATCTTGTCGGTGGGAATCTGAATGGTCTCGATGCGGGGCGCATGGTCGGACAGCTCGGTGCGGCTCTGACCCAGCGCCTTGTTCATCTCGTTCAGAATGTGACCGCGACCGTCACTGGCCTGATTCAGGGCGATCTGCATGATCTCTTCGGTGATGCCGGTGATCTTGATGTCCATCTGAAGGGCGGTCAGGCCCTTTTCGGTGCCGGCCACCTTGAAGTCCATGTCGCCCAGATGGTCCTCATCACCCAGAATGTCGGACAGAACGGCGAACTCGTCACCATCCTTGATCAGGCCCATGGCAATGCCGGATACCGGGCGCTTCAGCGGCACACCCGCATCCATCATGGCCAGCGAAGACCCGCAGACCGTCGCCATGGAGGAGGAACCGTTGGACTCGGTGATCTCGGAAACCAGGCGGATGGTGTAGGGGAAGTCATCTTTTTCCGGCAGAACCGCGTGCACCGCGCGCCAGGCCAGCTTGCCGTGGCCGATCTCGCGGCGGCTGGTAAAGCCCACACGGCCACACTCGCCCACCGAATAGGGCGGGAAATTGTAGTGCAGCATGAAGGGCGAACGATAGCTGCCTTCCAGCGCATCGATGATCTGCTCGTCATCGCCGGTGCCCAGCGTGCACACCACCAGGCCCTGTGTCTCGCCCCGTGTGAACAGGGCCGAACCGTGGGTGCGCGGCAGGAAGCCGGGCTCGCACGCAATGGAGCGCACCTCGCCCAGCTTGCGGCCATCGATCCGCTCGCCGGTCTTGAGGATGTCGCCGCGCACGATATCCTTTTCCATCTTCTTCAGGATATCGCCCACCAGGGTATCGCTGGCGATGTCGCCTTCGTCTTCGATCCGGGTGGCCAGTTTTTCCTTCACACCGGTCTTGATCTCGGACAGGCGCGCGGATCGCTCGGACTTGGCGCGCATACCATATGCCGCTTTCAGATCCTCTGCCGCCAGATCGCGGATTTCCGCTTCAAGCGCGCTGGTGTCGGGGCCTTCGTCCAGTTCCCACGGCTCCTTGGCGGCTTCTTCCGCCAGGGCGATGATGCCGTCGATCACCTTCTGCTGTTCCCGGTGGCCGAACATCACCGCGCCGAGCATCACGTCTTCGCTCAGCTCCGCGGCTTCGGATTCCACCATCAGCACGGCGTCACGGGTGCCGGAAACCACCAGATCCAGTTCGCTGTCCACAAGCTGGTCGGCGGTGGGGTTCAGGATATAGCTGCCATCGGCATAACCCACGCGCGCGCCGCCAATCGGGCCCATAAAGGGAATACCGGACAGAGTCAGCGCCGCGCTGGCGCCCACCATGGCCACGATATCGGGATTGTTCTCCATGTCGTGGCTCATCACGGTGCAGGTTACCTGCACTTCGTTCTTGAAGCCTTCCGGGAACAGCGGGCGCACGGGCCGGTCGATCAGGCGGCTGGTCAGCGTTTCCTTTTCCGTGGGTCGGCCTTCGCGCTTGAAAAAGCCGCCGGGAATCCGGCCTGCCGCATAAAACTTTTCCATATAGTTGACGGTGAGCGGGAAGAAATCCTGCCCCGGACGCACATTGCGCGCACCCACCACCGTGCACAACACGGAGGTTTCGCCATAAGTGGCCATCACGGCGCCGTCCGCCTGACGCGCCACATGGCCGGTTTCGAGGGTCAGCGTGCGCCCACCCCAGTCGATCACTTGTTTCTTGATATCGAACATTCTTCAACCTTCTGTTGGCCGCCCGGTTCAAAACCACCCCAACCGGCGCGACCCCGGCATGACCCCCATGGCCATGCCCCGCGTTTTTGCCTTGTCGCCTGCCGGAGCGAATCCCCGGATGCAGGCCCGTGACTCCGGGGACAATCCCCCCTGTGAGCCTTGGCGGCATGATGGTTTGCCGCCGGGTTTGTTCCATTCGCCCCCGGCCATGCCGATGCGGGACAAACGGAAAGGGCCGGCCCACCGGACCGGCCCCCATATTCTATTTCCTGAGGCCGAGACGGCCAATCAGGTCCTTGTAGCGCGCCTCATCCAGCTTGCGAACATATGTCAGCAAACGCCGGCGCTGATTGACCAGCTTCAGCAGACCACGACGGGAGTGATTGTCTTTCTTGTGGTCCTTGAAATGCTCGGTCAGATTGATGATCCGTTCGGTCAGAATGGCCACCTGCACTTCGGGGGAACCGGTGTCCCCTTCGCCGCGAGCGTATTCCTTGATCAGTTCCTGCTTACGGTCAGCCGTAATCGACATCGCTTTCTCCTTGACTTGCACTAGAGATGGAAAATCCGCACGGGTTTGAGCACGGCGCCCTGTCGCTGGGCCAGTGCGACCAGACGGTCTTCACTGGTAACAGCGACACGCACCGGCTCCGCACCGTTACGGGCCTCGGGAAGGCGAAGGCTGTCAGGCGCCACAAGCGCTTGCCCGTTTTTCAGGCGGGCGGCCTCCGCGCCGGTTACGGCACACACCGGGATGTCGTCCAGTGCGGTCTCAACCGGCAATACTGCCTCCTGGGCGCGCGCACTATGGCCTAACGCATCCAGTTTTTCAAAGGAAATCATGTGGTCCCCGGCGAACGGCCCCACCGCCAGGCGGCGCAGCGCCGTTACATGGCCGAACGTGCCCAGATGCCGGGCCAGATCGCGGGCCAGGCTGCGCACATAGGTGCCCTTGCCGCAGCGGACATGAAAGGCGCTTTCCCCCGCCGCCGCATCATGCCGGGCAAGGGTGAGCGCATCCACCCGCACGGGCCGGGCCGAAAGCGTCACGGCCTCCCCCGCGCGAGCCTTCTTGTAGGCGCGCTCGCCGTCGATCTTGATGGCGCTGTAGGCGGGCGGCACCTGCGCGATCACGCCGGTAAAGTGGGCCAGCGCGTCGGTGATGGCGGCCTGTGCGGGCACCGGGCCGCCGCTGACGGTCACCTCGCCTTCCAGATCATCCGTGTTGGTTTCCGCGCCCCAGCGCACCGTGAAATCATAGCTTTTTTCGCTGGAAACGATAAAGGGCATGGTCTTGGTGGCCTCCCCCAGCCCAAGGGGAAGACAGCCGGTGGCAAGGGGGTCCAGCGTGCCCGCATGGCCGATCTTTTGTGGACGAAGGCGCCGCTTGACCGCCGCCACCGCCTGCGCGCTGGTCATGCCAAGCGGCTTGTCCAGCACCAGCCAGCCATCGATCTTTTCACCTTTGCGCGTGCGGCCCATATCGGTGGCTCAAAGATCGGTATTGCCGTCACCCGCAAGGTCCTGCGCCACGTGCGGGTCCTTTAACAGGGTGTCGATATGGCTGGCCTCGTCAAAGCTGCTGTCCAGCTCGAAAACCAGATCGGGGGTGTATTTCATCCGCACCTGACGGCCCACACCGCCCCGGATGGCCCCGCTCAGACGGTTGAGCGCATCCAGCACCGCCGCCTGATCGCTGCCCATGAGGGGCATCACGAAAACGGTCGCGTGGCGCAGGTCCGGGCTGACGCGTACTTCCGACACGGTGATGGACGCGCCCTCCAGCGCGGGGTGCGTCAGGTCTCCGCGCATCAGAATGCTGGAAATGGCGTGGCGGACATTCTCCCCCACCCGCAATAGCCGGGTGGAGGGCTGCCCGCGTCCCTTGGACCGGCTCATGACATCCCTCGCTTCTGATCCATGAACAGCCTTGGCGGGGGCGGCGGAAACGACCCGCGCACCCTAAAGCTTCCGCTCCACCTCGTGCAGGGTATAGATCTCGACCACATCACCCTTCTTGAAATCGTGGAAGTTCTCAAAGGTCATGCCGCATTCCTGACCGGGATTAACGGTGGTCACATCATCCTTGAAGCGGCGCAGATTGCCGATCTGGCCTTCATAGATGATCACGTCATCACGCAGAATACGGGCCTTGTGGTCACGCCGGATATTGCCTTCCAGCACATAACAGCCGGCGGCCATGCCGGTTTTGCCCGCGCTGAACACATCGCGGATTTCGGCCTGGCCGATGATCTCTTCCTTGTATTCGGGGCCAAGCTCGCCAGCCATGGCGGCTTTCACCTCGTCGATGGCCTCATAGATCACCGAATAATATTTGATGGCGACGCCCTGCTGCTCGGCTGCTTCGCGGGCCTGCTTGTTGGGCCGCACATTGAAGCCGATCACCAGCGCATCGGATGCCTGGGCCAGCGCGATATCGCTTTCGGTGATGCCGCCCACGCCGCCATGGATCACGCGGCATTCGATGTCATCATTACCGGCCTTTTCCAGCGCGGTCTTCAAGGCTTCCACCGAGCCCTGCACATCGCCCTTGATCACCACGTCGAAGTTAACCTTGTCCTCGCTCTCTTTCATTTGGGTGAAGAGCGATTCCAGCGTCTTGGGCGCGGCGGCAGCGGCCTGGCGCTTGCGGCGTATTTGTTCCTGCCGGTAATCGGTGATTTCACGGGCACGGGCTTCATCCGTTACGACAGCGAAATCATCACCGGCGCCCGGCGCCCCGTTCAGGCCAAGAACCTCAACCGGCTGGCTCGGCCCGGCGGTTTCCACATTCTCGCCGCGATCGTTCAGCAACGCCCGCACCCGGCCCCATTCCGGCCCGGCCACGAAGATGTCGCCCAGATTGAGCGTGCCGCGCTGAACCATGACGGTAGCCACCGGCCCACGGCCCTTTTCCAGCTTGGCTTCCACCACCACGCCCTCGGCGGGGCGATCCGGGTTGGCCTTCAGCTCAAGAATTTCCGATTGCAGGGTGATCGCCTCTTTCAGGGCCTCGATCCCCGTACCATTGATGGCGGACACCTCCACCTCCTGCACATCGCCGGAGAAGGTTTCGGTCACCACTTCATGCTGCAACAGTTCGCTGCGCACCCGATCCGGGTCGGCGCCTTCACGGTCGATCTTGTTGATCGCCACGATGATCGGCACACCGGCGGCCTTGGCATGGTTGATCGCCTCGATGGTCTGGGGCATGACGCCATCGTCCGCCGCCACCACCAGGATCACGATATCGGTCACACGGGCGCCGCGCGCGCGCATTTCGGTAAAGGCGGCATGGCCCGGCGTGTCCAGGAAGGTGATCAGGTCGCCATCCTTGTCGGCCACCTGATAGGCGCCGATATGCTGGGTAATGCCCCCGGCTTCACCGCCGACCACATTGGTGGTGCGAATCGCATCCAGCAGGGATGTCTTGCCGTGGTCCACATGGCCCATGACCGTCACCACGGGCGCGCGGGGCTGCTTGGCCTCTTCGGCATCTTCCGCACCGAACAGACCGATTTCCACGTCCGCGTCGCTGACCAGCTTGGGCTTATGGCCGAATTCTTCCACCACCAATTGGCAGGTCTCCTGATCCAGTGTCTGATTGATGGTGGCGATCACGCCCATATTCATCAGCGCCTTGATCACCGCGGTGGATTTTTCCGCCATCCGGTTGGCCAGTTCCTGAACGGTAATGCCTTCCGGGATCGTGACTTCACGGCTCTGGCGCTGCTGTTCGCCGCCGCCACCGGTGCGGCCCTGCTTCTTGGCCTGTGCCCGGCGATAGGCCGCGACGGAACGCTGACGCCCGCCATCGGCCCCTTCCAGGGCCTTGGATACGGTCAGGCGCGAGCGGCCATTGCGATCGGTCTTGCCCTTGGCGCGCGGCGTGGCCACGGCACCGGACTTCTTTTCCTTTTTCTTGCGACGAGCCGTATCGTCCACCGGGGTCTCACCCTCGGCGGAGCGGCGGCGTGCCTCGCTCGCCTTGCGCATCCGCTCGGTCTGGGCCTCCAGGTCCGCCTTTCGACGGGCCTCTTCCTCGGCCTGTTCCTTGGCGGCGCGTTCCGCCTCGATCTTTTTGACGGTCTCGTCCTCGGTCTTCTTGCGCGCTTTTTCTTCCGCCGCCTTCTTGGCCTGCTCTTCGGCGCGGCTGCGGGCCTCCGTCTCGGCGACGGCCTCAGCCTGTTCGCGCGCGGCATTTTCCGCCGCTTCGCGTTTCTTGCGCTCTTCCTCTTCCGCCGCGCGGCGCACGGCCTCCTCGGCCTGGCGCTTGCGGGCCTCTTCCAGCACGCGGGACCGGTTGGCCAGCTCCGCGCTGGTCAGGCCATCGGCGCTGGTGTCCCGCGGGCCCCTGTCCTCGCTGGAGCGCCGGGGCGGGGCGGGCTTTTTCGGCTTGAAAGCGGGGGCCTGCGGGCGCGGTGCGGCCTGCTGCGGCGCAGCCGCGCTGCCCCCCTTCTTGACGAGTCGCTTCTTCTTGCGCTCGACAACCACCGTCTTGCCGCGACGGGCGCCACCCGACGACGCGCCAGCCGAGCCGGACTCCTTGCCCGCATTCACACCCAGCTTGCTCCGCCCAGACAGCGTCAGTTTCTTGTCGTCGCTCATACTATCCTTCAATCCCTTCCGCTTGGCTTGGCCGCGGTTGGTCGCGGTATGCCATAAGTCGGTCGCATTCGACCAGCAATTTTTCCGCCCCGGTTGCCGCGCTGGCAGCTTTTTCGGGGCCCAGAACCAGTATATGGGCCGTATTGTCCCGGCCCAGCGCCGCCGACAGACCGTCCCGGTCCAGCGGCGCACGCAGCGGCACCGGCCAATCCCCGGCCAGCGCCAGCTTCGCCAGCTTCCGGCGCCCGTCCGGCGCCGCGTCGCTGGCGGCAATCAACAGGCGCGCCCGGCGTCGCTCGGCCCCCTTGAGGGCGGCGCGCACCGTATCGAACCCGGCCAGCACATGGCCCGCCCGCCGCTCCAACCCCAGGCGATCCATCACCTGGCGGGCAAGCAGACGGTCAATCCGGGCCACCAGATCATCCGGCACCATGGCGGGCCTGACCGCCTGCTTCAAAGCGCGGCTGGCGCCCTTGTAAAAGGCGCCACTGTCCAGCCCGGCCTGAAGGTTCGGGCCATGGCACTGAACATACAGCCCGCGCCCCGGCAATTTGCCTTTCAGGTCCGGCGCCAGCACGCCGTCCGGCCCCGGCACCAGCCGGATCAGGCGCTCCGGCGGCAGGGTCTCACCGGTCAGCACACAGCGACGGCTGCACGCCTGCATCGGCCCGGCCACCGGCGCGGCCTCAGGCGCTGCCCTTCGGCGCGCTCTCGTCGGTTTCAGCGTCGGGCGCCGCGTCCGCGGTGTCTGCCGCCGGGGCCTCTGCCTCGGCAGCATCCGCGGCCACCGGGGCGTCCGCCTCGGCGTCGGCACCGGCTTCGGCGTCTGCGCCATCTTCCGCATCCACGGCTTCACCGTCCACGGCATCATCATTGCCGCCCGCCTCATCCTCGGCGGTGCCGAACGCGTCCTCCTCGGAAATCCAGCCAAGCTGCACCCGCGCCACCATGATCATGGTGCTGGCATCCGCCTCACTCAACGGGAAATCCCGAAGAATGCCGTCCTGGCTGCTGGTCAGTTCATCGGCGGCGCAACCGGCGAAGTCTTCCAGCGTCTTGACCTCTTCCTCGCCCAGCTTCACCAGCATGGGCGCGGTCAAGCCTTCAAGGTCGGCCAGATCATCGCTGACACCCAGTTCGCGGCGGCGCTCATGGGCGGCGTCCTCTTCCGCTTGCAGGAAATCGGCGGCACGGCGCTGAAGCTCCGCCACCAGATCCTCATCCAGCCCTTCCACGGACAGCAGCTCTTCCGGCTCCACATAGGCCACTTCCTCCACCTCGGTGAAACCTTCGGCCACCAGCAGGTGCGCCAGCGTGTCGTCCACGTCCAGGGCCTCCATGAAGCGCTTGCTTTGCGCCATGAACTCTTCCTGACGGCGCTCGCTCTCCTCCGCCTCGGTCATTATGTCGATGGTCCAGCCGGTAAGCTGGGATGCCAGCCGCACATTCTGCCCGCGCCGCCCGATGGCCAGCGAAAGCTGATCGTCCGGCACCACCACTTCCACGCGGCCACTGTCCTCATCCAGCACCACCTTGGTCACCTCGGCGGGCTGAAGGGCATTGACGATGAAGCTCGCCACATCCTCGGAAAAGGGAATGATGTCGATCTTCTCGCCCTGAAGCTCGTTCACCACCGCCTGAACCCGGCTGCCGCGCATCCCCACACAGGCGCCCACCGGATCGATGGACCCGTCAGAGGACAGAACGGCGATCTTGGCCCGGCTGCCCGGATCACGCGCCACCGAGCGCAGTTCGATGATGCCGTCATAGATTTCCGGCACTTCCTGCGCGAACAGGGCGGCCATGAATTCAGGCCGCGTGCGGGACATGAAAATCTGCGGGCCGCGCGTTTCCCGGCGCACATCATAGATATAGCCGCGGATACGCTCGTTCTGGCGGATATGTTCGCGCGGGATCACCTGATCGCGGCGCATGATCGCCTCGGCACGGCCAAGGTCCACGATCACATTGCCATATTCCACCCGCTTCACCAGGCCGGTGACCACCTCGCCCACACGGTCCTTGTATTCTTCATACTGGCGCTCGCGCTCGGCGTCGCGCACCTTCTGAACAATCACCTGCTTGGCCGTCTGCGCGGCGATGCGCCCGAAATCCATCGGCGGCAGGCTGGAGGCCAGATAGTCGCCCACTTCCGCATCCGGCTTGTCGTGGCGCGCATCCGCCAGGCCGATCTCCGTGGCGGGGTTTTCCACCGTGTCCACCACTTCAAGCACACGGAAGAGCCGGATTTCGCCATTATTGCGGTCGATCTGGGCGCGAATCTCGTTTTCCGCGCCATAGCGCGAACGCGCCGCTTTCTGGATCGCCTCTTCCATCGATTCCAGCACGATTTCCTTGTCGATCGACTTTTCCCGCGCCACCGCATCCGCGATGGAGAGCAATTCCAGCCGATTCGCACTGACTGCCGATGCCATTTTGCCTCACTCCTTGGCGTTCGGGGCCGCGCCCTTGCGGGGTGGCCACCGGTCTGTCCTGCCGGACGATCCGTCCGCTGCGTTTCTGTTCAAGGGCACCCGCGACCGGGCGCCCGCCCGCGGCCTCAGCCGCCAGCCTTTCCGGCCGCCTCGATCAGGGCGTCGGTCAGTACCAGCTTGGCCTTGGCCATGTCCTCGTAATTCAGGGTGACGGGGCCGAGATCCTCGGTCTCCACAGTCACCGTTCCATCGCCCACATGGGTCAGCCGACCGCGAAAACGGCGCCGTTCCCCCACTTTTTCGGTCATTTCGACCTTCACATCAAAGCCCTGCCAGCGGGCAAAATCCTTCATCCGGGTCAGAGGCCGATCAATACCGGGGGAGCTGACTTCCAGCAGATATTCGCCGCCGATCGGGTCCTCCACATCCAGCAAGGCGGACACTTCGCGGCTTACCGTCGCGCAGTCGTCCACATTCATTGTACCATCGGGCCGCTCCGCCATCACCTGAAGGGTGGGCTTGCGCCCGCCGCCATAGGTGACACGCACCAGTTCATAGCCCAGGTCCTCGACCACGGGGCCGATCAGGGTGGCGATCCGTTCTGACAAGGGGTCCAGCCCTTTCACCTGATTGGCTCCTTCCTGTCGCGCCGGGCCGATGGCCCGGAAGTCAATGCATTCTGGCGGCGGCCCGGTTTTCACCAAAGCATACGCGAAACAGTGTCCGCCGCCCGGTCCCGAAAGCCCGACAGGCAGTCACGGCCATAAAAAAAAGCGGGCTGAAAGCCCACCCCTTTCACCATCCAGTGCTTTCAGGAGAAGTGCCCTTTCTATAGCGCCTGTGCGGGCGCGGGGCAAGGACAAATCGGCCTCACCCCGTGCGGGGGCGGCGACGATAGATCAAATGGCTGGCGCGCCCCTCGATCGCCTTGGTTTCATAACGGGTGCGGGGCCAGTCATGGGGTCGGGTCTGCCAGTGAGAGACGCTTTCCGCCGTCCAGTGAAAATCATCGCGGTGGGCCATCTGAATGGCGGTCCAGCGCTTGTAGACGGGATGGTCGGTGCCGATGCGCAATTCGCCGCCATCGGCCATGACACGGGCCAGCAGATCCAGCATGGGCGGGTTGACGAAGCGCCGGCGGGCGTGACGGGTTTTGGGCCAGGGGTCCGGGTGGATCAGAAAGACCCGATCCAGGCTGGCATCTTCAAGCGCATGAAGCACATGGCGGGCATCATCGTCATACAGGCGCACCCGGTCCTGCACGCCCGCCTCGACCACCCGGTCCACCGCCGCGGCAACGCCGTTCAGATAAGGTTCGCACCCGATCAGCCCCACATTCGGGCCATGGCTCGCCTGCCAGGCCAGGTGCTCCCCCTTGCCGAAACCGATTTCCAGCCACACCCCCTCTGGCCGGGCCGGGAACAGCGTGGCCGGGTCCAGGCTTGCGGGCGGGGTATCCGGCCCCACCGGCACCCGGAGCGCAGGCAGCACATCATCAATCAGGGCCTGCTTGCGATCCGACAGGCGCGGCCCCTTGCGGCGCCCGAAAAAGCGATGTTCGGGGGGCGGCGCGACGGGCGTGTCAGGCGCGACGGGCGTGTCAGGGGCGCTGTCGGCATAGGCGCTGTCGGTATTGGCGTGTTCTGAAGTGGAAGCCATGCACGGGTCCGTTCGCGGCGGGTCGGGGACAATGATGCCCGTGGGATACACGGCCCGCCCCCATGCTGCAAGCCGGCTCGCCTTCTGGTTCAGAACTTTTCAGGGGCTTCGGTGTCCGTTGGGGTGCCTTCAAAGGTATCGCCCACGGCGCGCAGCAGATCCCGCAAACGCTGACGCACCGCCTCGTCGCCGATGCGCTCATAGGCCCGCACCAGTTCCAGCGTCTCGCGGCGGGTATAGCTGCGGTCCACCTCGAACGGCTCGCCATCCTCGGCCATGCCCTTGCGGCCATAGCCCGTCATGTCGCCGGGCATGTCCTCGAAAAAATAGGTGGGGGCCACATCAAGAATACGGGAAATGCGGAACAGGCGGCCCGCGCCGATCCGGTTGGTGCCCCGCTCGTATTTCTGAACCTGCTGAAAGGTAAGACCAAGTGCCGTGCCCAGCTTTTCCTGACTGAGACCAAGAAGCGTGCGGCGCAAACGCACGCGGGAGCCCACATGAACATCAATAGGATCCGGCATAAAAAAGCCCCTGAAAACTGACCGCATAACAAATAGAGCGCAAAATCGCCCTGAAAGCCGGGCTTTTTTATGAACCAGCCCTTGTCAAAAGAGCAAGTAAAGAACCCTTGAAGATGCATATTATTACTTTAAAGTGCTTTTATTATAAGTAATAATATTATAAGTTGCATAGATCAGAATCAGCGCGGCAAGCCCCAGAACCAGCAGGATTCTGACCCGTGTGGGCAGCCAGGGTGCGGCGAGCGCGCGCGGTAGCGGACTGTCCATGACACCTGCCCGGTCCAGCGCCAGATGGCTCACCACCCGGCCATAAGCATCGATAACCGCACTGATTCCGGTTCCCGCCGCGCGGACCATGGGCAAGCCTTCCTCCACACTGCGCAGTCGGGCCTGTGCCAGATGCTGGCGCGGGCCGTCAGACAGGCCGAACCAGCCATCATTCGTTACATTCAGCAACCAATGGGGGCGCTCCCCGGCGGGGATGACGGCGCCGGGGAAGATTACTTCATAGCAGATCAGGGGGGAAAAGGCGGGAATGCCCGGCAGGTTGATGCTTTCCGGCCCCGGCCCGCTGGAAAATCCGCCCCCGGCAGCGCCGCGCGCCAATTGACGAAGCCCGATGGCCCGGAAAAAATCGGCAAAAGGCATGTATTCACCGAACGGCACCAGATGCGCCTTGTCATAGCGGGCGAACAGGTCGGCGCGGGAATTAACCGCGAACAGGCTGTTGTAATAGTCCACCCCATTGGGTCCGCTGTCGAAACGCGGCCCGCCCACAATGGCGAAACTGCCAAAAGGCAGCAGGCGGGACAGCCGCCAGCGTTCCAGCGAGCCCTGCCGGTCGAAGCTGTCCGTCTGGATCGAGGCTTCCGGCCAGATCAGCAGGTCCACCGGTGGAATCTTGCCGTCTTCCCCGCCGGTACGGGACCGGCGCACATGTTCGGCGAAATGTTCGGGTATCAGGTGGCGGACCCATTTTTCCTTCTGATCGATATTGGCCTGCACCACCCTGAGCGTGATATCCGTATGCACACGGGTCGGCGCCATTCTAAGCGCCCCGGCCAGCGTGACTGCCACCATCAGCGCCAGCAGCATGGCCGAAGGAATCAGGCGGCGCGGCCCCAAATGGCCATCCAGCACCAGCACGGGGGCGCTGGCCGCCAGCAGGGTGACCAGGCTCAGCCCATAGACACTGAGCCAGTAAACCCCCTGCACCGGCCAGGCCCAGTCCGCCCAGAGCGACCCCAGAAGATGCCAGGGAAAACCGGTGAACCAGGTGCCGCGCGCCAGTTCCATCACGGTCCAGGCCGCCGCCAGCACGAACAGCCGCCCGGTGGCCGCCATCAGGGTGCGGCGGCCCGGCCACAACAGCCGCGCCAGACCAAAGGCACCCGCCACATACAGCGCCAGCAGCGCGGCCAGGGCCAGCACCGCCACCGGCGCCAGGGCCGGGGGCACCACATCCTGCCGGGAGAAGCTCTGGCCAATCCAGTTCAGGCCAATGGAAAACTGCCCGAATCCGACCCACCAGCCCAGATGAAAAGCCCGCCGGGGCCGGGGCGCGCGATCAATCAGCCGCACCAGAACCGGCGCCACCAGAAACAGCACGGGAAAGGCATTGGTGGGGGCAAACACCAGCGACAGCGCCATGCCCAGCAGCAGCGCCACCGCGGGAAGGCCGAAGCGGCTGTGCTCATCCAGCCAGGCCAGCGCCCGGTCCAGCGGCCCGAAAGGCGGCGCCTCGACCCCCGCCGGATCAGTCATCGTCATTCCGCACCGGCCCGGAATCGCCGCTCGATCCGTCCTGGCCCTGGTCCGCGCCTTTATCCGCGCCTTTGGCCTTATTCCTACCCCCGGACTCCCCCTGTCCAACGGTGGTCAGGTCGGTATGAATACGCAGTCGGCGAATCCGGCGCGGGTCCGCGTCCACCACCTCGAAGGCGATGCCCGCCTCATGGCCGATGGTCTCCCCGATTTCGGGCACGCGCCCGGCCAGCGCGAACACCAGCCCGCCCAGCGTGTCCACATCCTCGTCCCGGTCGGCGGGCAGAAGCGACATGCCCAGCGTGGCTTCCAGCGCCTCCACCTCGATCCGGGCATCGGCGTCATAGCTGCCGTCGCCCACGGCGACCAACTGAGGCTCCTCCGCCTCGTCGTGTTCGTCCTCGATCTCGCCGACAATCTGCTCCACCAGATCCTCAATGGTGACCAGACCATCCGTGCCGCCATATTCATCCACCACAATGGCCATATGCGTGCGGTTGGCCCGCATCCGGGCGAGCAGGTCCATCACCCGCATGGAATGGGGCACGAACAGCACGGGCCGTTGCAGATCCCCAAGGCGATCACTGACCAGGCGCTCTTCCGCCACCGCCTTGAGCACGTCCTTCACATGCACCATGCCGCGCACGTCATCCAGCGTTTCCCGGTACACCGGTATGCGGCTGTGGGCGGCATCCGCCACAAGGGGGATGAAATCCTTCAGCGGCAGCGCCACATCGGCGGCCACGATATCCGCCCTGGGCACCATCACATCGCCCACCCGGATTTCCCCATAGGCCAGAATATTCAGCAGCATGGCCCGCTCGTCGTCGGACAGGCGGCGGCCCACGCCGTCTTCGGCATGGTGTTCCTCGATGGTTTCTTCCAGGCTCTCCCGCAGGCTGCTGGTCCGGCCACCGCCGAACAGCGTTCGCACCAGCCCCACAATGCCCGATCCGCCTGCGCCCTGATCGCGCTCGTTCTGCTCAGCCATGAGCGGTCTCCTCCGCCTGCACGGCGAGCCGGGCCGGGCCATAGGGATCACCCCGCCCCAAAGCGGCCATGATATCCCGTTCCAGCGTTTCCATGCGTTCCGCCTCCGCGTCCGCCATATGGTCAAACCCCACCAGATGCAGACAGCCATGCACCAGCAGATGCAGGGCGTGATCACTCACCGTCTTGGCCTGTGACGCCGCCTCCGCCTGCACCACGCCGCGCGCTAGCACCAGATCGCCCAGCAACACGGGCGGCCCGCCCGTCGCCGACCAGGCGATCGCCTCCGCCAACGCATCGGGCGCCAGCCCCGGAAAGGACAGCACATTGGTGGGCCGATCCTTGCCGCGATAGGTGGCGTTCAGGCCCCGCACCGCATCATCGTCGTCAAAGCGCACGCCCAGTTCAAGCACGCTGTCCGCGGGCCGCGCCCCGGTGGCCGCCACCGCGGCCAGAACGCCCGCCTGACCGAGCCCCGCATACAGGGCGCGCCCCGCCGCCAGATGCGCCAGCGCGGCGGCATCGGGCAGCACCTGGCGCCACCCGTCCACGGCGCTGATATCCAGCGACAGGGCCGGGCCGTCGCCCGCCGACAGCGGTGGCGCATCCAGCAGCCGGGGCGAGCCCCCCGATTCCGGGGGCGACTTCGTGCCTGTATCTGGTCCGGGTTCCGGCGGGGGGCAGGTCATCTGGTCATCCGGTTGATGGGAAAAAAGAGGTGCGGTGTCACGCATTGCCCTCGCCATCATAGGCATCAATAATCCGGCTGACCAGAGGGTGGCGCACCACATCCGCGCTGGTGAAGCGCACCACGCCGATCTCGTCCACATCCCGCAGGATGTCAAGGGCATGGCGCAGGCCGGAAGGCGCGCCGCCGGGCAGGTCCACCTGGCTGGGGTCGCCGCAGATGGTCATGGAACTGTTCTCGCCGAAGCGGGTCAGGAACATCTTCATCTGCATGACGGTGGTGTTCTGCGCCTCGTCCAGAATGACCGCGGCATTGGACAGGGTGCGGCCCCGCATATAGGCCAGCGGCGCTATTTCGATCTGGCCGCTGTTCATGCGCTTTTCCACCTGATCCGGCGGCACCATGTCATAGAGTGCGTCGTATAGCGGGCGCAGATAGGGGTCCACCTTTTCCTTGAGATCGCCGGGCAGAAAACCCAGATTTTCGCCCGCTTCCACGGCGGGGCGGGACAGGATCACCCGGTCCACCTCCCCCTTCAGCAGGCGGGCCACCGCCATGGCCACCGCCAGATAGGTCTTGCCGGTACCCGCCGGCCCCACGCCGAACACCATTTCACAGGCGGCCAGCTTCTGCATATAGCTGGCCTGCCCCTTGGAGCGCGGCAGGATCACCTTGTTGCGGGTGGCAATCTTCAGGGCGGAGCCGTCCGCATCCGGGGTTTCCACCACCGGGCGGCTGCCCGTGGCCGTGGCGGGCTCGGCCACCAGGCCGTCATCCACCATGCGGATCACGCCGTCCACATCCGCCGGTTCCAGCGGCAGACCGGTCTTGACCATGTCGTAAAGGTCGGTCAGCACACGTTCCGCCTGATCGGCGCGTTCCGGCGTGCCTTCTATGGCGATGCGATTGCCGCGATTGATGAGAACGATGCCCAGTCTGTCTTCGATCCGGGCCAGGTGGCGGTCATGCTCCCCGAATACCTGGGCGGCGAGCCCGTTATCGGCGAATTCCACGACCCGGCGATGATCCCCGGTGCCGGTGGCGGATTTTCCCTTGGTCTCCATCACGTGCGGCAGCTCACCTTCCTTGATCATGCGGGCCGCCCTTCCCGGTCACGCGGGCAGCGGCACACCCCTGAGACTGTTCGGCCCGGCGGAATCGATGCTGACCCGCACCATCCGACCCATCCATTCCTTGTAAGCCTTCGACCCGGCATCGTCCAGCGCGCTATCGCCCGCCGCGCCATCCTGCGCCGGGTTCATGACAGCCACATGAACCGATTGCAGATAGGGGCTGCGACCGATCAACTGCCCCGCTTCCCGGCCAGGCCGTTCCAGCAGCACCGGCAGGGTCCGCCCCACCGTGGCCTGATTGAAGGCCAGTTGCTGATCATTGAGCAGGGCCTGCAATTCCGCCAGCCGGGCGCTTTTCACCGCTTCCGGCACCTGATCGGTATTGACGCTGGCGGGGGTGCCGGGGCGCGGCGAATATTTGAAGCTGTAGGCCTGCGCATAGCCCACATCCCGCACCAGGGCCATGGTATCGGCAAAGTCCGCATCCGTCTCGCCGGGGAAACCAACGATGAAATCGCCCGACAGTGCCAGATCGGGGCGCGCCACGCGCAGGCGATCGATGATGCGGCGATAGTCGTCCGCCGTGTGGCGGCGGTTCATCGCATCCAGAATCCGATCCGACCCGCTTTGCACCGGCAGATGCAGATAGGGCATACATTGCGGCACATCGCGGTGGGCTGCGATCAGGTCGTCATCCATGTCGCGCGGATGGCTGGTGGTATAGCGGATACGCTCCAGCCCCTCGATATCGGCGAGGCGACGGATCAGGCCGCCCAGCGAACAGATGCGCCCGCCGTCGTCGTCCCCGTGATAGGCGTTCACATTCTGCCCCAGCAGCGTGATTTCCACCGCGCCGCGCCTGACCAGATCACGCGCCTCCCGCACCAGATCGGCCACCGGGCGACTGTACTCCGCGCCGCGCGTATAGGGCACCACGCAGAAGGTGCAGAACTTGTCGCACCCTTCCTGAATGGTCAGAAACTGGCTGGGGCTGCTCACCGGCGAGCCGCCGGGCAGATGGTCGAACTTGCTCTCGGCGGGGAAATCGGTGTCCAGCACGCGGGCGTTCGGCCCCCTGGTGCGCTGGCGGGCCACCTCTTCCAGCATGGCGGGCAGCCTGTGATAGGTCTGCGGGCCGAGCACCATGTCAATGGCCGGCGCCCGGCGCATCATTTCCGGGCCTTCCGCCTGCCCCACGCACCCGGCCACGGCGATCACCATGTCCGAGCCGGACTTGCGGCGATATTCCTTGGCCTGGCGCAGGCGGCCAATCTCGGAATAGACCTTTTCCGCCGCCTTTTCCCGGATATGGCAGGTATTGAGGATCACCAGGTCCGCTTCGTCCGGGCTTTCCGAGGCACCCCAGCCGTGCGGGCGCAAGGCATCGGCCATGCGCTGGGAATCATACACATTCATCTGGCAGCCATAGGTCTTGATGAAGACCTTGCGGGACGGGCGCGGGGCCGCCGCTTCCCCATCGGTGGATGGGGCCGTCGGGATGTCCGTGCCGGGTCGGCTGTGGGCTGTTTCGGTCATGATGGCGTCCTTGCCTCATCACGGGGAAAACGGGGCGGTATCTAGGGTCTCGCCGGGGCCGGAGTCAAGCGCGCGTCAGTTCCCCTCCCCCGATGCCGTGCTTTGGGGGCCAAGGCGCTGTTCCGACCGCAGCGCCCGTTCCAGCCCGGCCCGCACGGCCACCTCGCAGGCGCGCGCCAGATGCTTGCGGTCGCCCGCTTCCGCCAGCGTCATGGGGGGGTGAAACTCCACCGTCACCCCGTGTCGGGCGCGGCCCAGCAAGTCCTTGAAATGGCGCACCAGTTCCACATCGCCCAGCCATGCCACCCAGGGCTTCTGGCTGCGCACCATGGGGATGCCGTTCACTTCCGTATAGGCGATGGTTACCGGCTGAATCTGCAAATGGTGATGGCTGGCCTCGTCAGCCCGTTCCGCAACCGAAAAGAGCGCGGATTTAAAGGGGTCCACCCGCATCCCATCCGTGGATGTGCCTTCGGGAAACAGGATCAGGCTATCCCCCGCCGCCACCCGGCCGGCCAGCGCATCCCGTTGCCGGGCGCTGTCATGGCGGCTCTGGCGGCGAATATACAGGGTACGGTGCAGCCCGGCCAGGTGCCCGAACAGGCCCCAGCCCGCCACTTCCGCCTTGGCAACGAAACTGGCGCCCGGCAACAGCCCGCCCAGAACGATGATATCCGCCCAACTGATGTGATTCGCCACATACAGCACCGGCCCGCCGCGCGCCCGGCACCCGCGCCGAACCACCTGGAAGCCCAGTATCCGGGATGCCAGCCGGTGCCAGGCCAGCGGAATCACCCACCATCCCGGCAGGCGCAGCAGCAGTACCAGGCTTTGAAACACATAAGTGGGCAGGGTGATCAGGATAATGGCGAAAAGGCGCAGCAGCGCCAGCGGGCGCCAACCTTCCCCGGCCAGCCCCTTCAGGCCGCCATATTCATCCGCCCCCACGGCAGGATCGGGGGCGGGGCCCGGCCCGCCCGCCATGCGCGCGCCCACGCCTGTCAGCCCTTGTCGTCCGACGATTTGGCCAGCGGCACACCGTACAGTTCCATACGATGATCCACCAGGCGGAACCCCATCTCGCGGGCAATCACTTCCTGCAAGCGCTCGATTTCCTCATGATGAAATTCGTGCACCTTGCCGCTTTCCAGATCGATCAGATGGTCGTGATGCTCGTCCGATACCGGTTCATAACGGGACCGCCCGTCCCGAAAGTCATGGCGTTCCAGTATCCCTGCCTCCTCGAACAGGCGCACGGTGCGATAGACGGTGGCGATGGAAATGCCACTGTCGATCCCGGTGGCGCGGCGATACACTTCCTCCACGTCCGGGTGATCCTCGGCATCGCTGAGCACGCGCGCGATGACCCGGCGCTGATCGGTCATCCGCATACCTTTTTCCAGACATAGCCGCTCCAGTTCACTGTCGGCCTGTTCGGCGCGACGGGCAGCGTTTTCAGCAGTTTCCGGCATGGGTCTGACCTCTCTGTTGGATGACATTCTCGATCCGCTCGCCGATGGGTGCGGTGGCCGTCATATGGTTACAGGCCCGCGCCCGGCAAGCATCCGCCTGTCAGGACTTGATTACTGACGGTGAAAATAGCGCAAGGGTGGTGGCAAAAAAAGAGGGCGTCGGCAAAACCGACACCCCCGGCGGGTTTTCGCTGACAGCGCGCCTTCAACAGGGCCCGCAATGCGGTGCGCCGGTCAGGCTTTTTTCTTGGGCGTGCGGCCCAGGCCGATCTTCTTGGCCAGTTCCCGGCGCTGCTTGGCATAATTGGGCGCCACCATCGGATAGTCACTGGGCAGGCCCCACCGCTCCCGATAGTCTTCGGGGGACATGTCATAGCGGGTCTTGATGTGACGCTTCAGCATTTTCAGCTTCTTGCCGTCTTCAAGGCAGACGATATAGTCCGGCTGAATGGACTTCTTGATCGGCACCGCGGGTTCCGGCTTTTCTTCAACGGCCTTTTCGCCACCGTCCACCCGGTTCAGGATATTGTACACATCTTCGATCAGTTTGGGCAGTTCCGTTGCGGTGACCGTGTTGTTGGTCACATGCGCGGAAACAATATCTGCCGTGAGAGAGAGTAGTTCGTCCTTGCGAAGGCTCTGCTCTTCCGCCGTTTTATCCATAAGACAACCCTTTTCCATCAGTGTGATCCGGCCCCTGGGGCCGGTTGAAACGCAAATCCCGCCCGACCTGAAGGGCGAGACGCCGGGTAAACACGATCCCGAATGAACTCGCAGCGTATATAAGCATCAGATGAGCACAAGTAAACAGATAGTTAAATCTTTTTCTATCCATTGGGCTTTTTACTGTCGGGTTGCTTGCCCTCGTCGAAATCCCAACGCAACAGGATGGCTTTTTCGGTGCCTCCACAACTGGTCCGATAATAATTTGGGCGCTCTCCAACCGGGGTGGCGCCAAGTCGCGCATAGAGCGCGCGGGCCGGGCTGTTGCTTTCGCGCACCTCGATCATCATGGCATGGACGCCATCAAGGCGTGCCGCCACCTGCCGCAGCAAGGCACGGGCAACACCATGCCCCTGTGCATCGGGCGCCACGGCCAGGGTAACAAGGTCCGTCTCCGGCTGAATGCCCTGCACCAGGCACAGCCCCACGGGCGCGCGAACCGGGCCGGTCAGAAACAGCGCCCCGCCCGGCATGGCCGCGATACGGGCCAGCGCCGACGCCGACCAGGGGGTTTCGGGCGTGGGATCGAAGGCGGCGGCGTGCAGCCCGGCGGCAGCCGTCAGCACGTGCCGATCCCCCCGCCAGCGCCAGACCGCCACGGGCGCGCCGCCCCGCCCGGCCCGCATCAGCCGTTCCGCGGGGCAATGGGCAGCACCGCCCGCGCACGGGCCGCATCCGCCGGGCGCACATATAGCGGTTCTGCCGGGTGGGTCGCCGGGTCCAGCGCCATGGCACACTGGGCAAGCGCCCGCACATCGGGCCAGTCCATATCCCTGTCCGGCGCACGGGAAAGCAGTGTCGCCCCCTGCCCCACCACCAGATCGGCGGCATTGGCAGCCACAGCGCAGTCCGTGGCCGGCTTGTTGGCCGCGGCGCCGGCGGGCCGTGGCACGCCCTGCTGATCGGGCGGATCGAAAGCCTGGCAGAACACATCCCCGCCACGCCCCGGCAGCAACGCCAGCACATGCCGGGCATCGGGCGCGGCCCGATATGCGGACAGGGCCAGCAGCGCCAGCCCGCTCAGCCCCACCACCGGCAACCGGCGCGGCAGGGCCAGCCCCCGCGCCGCCGACAGCGCCGCCCGCACACCGGTGAAGCTGCCCGGCCCCGTCACCACGGCCAGGCGGTCCATGGCATCAAAGCCGGTATCCGCCTGTTCCATCAGGGCATCCAGCATTGGCAGCAGATGATCCCCATGGCCGCGCCCGATGCGATCCGCCCTGTGGGCAAGCACCGTTCCGCCGCCGTCGGCATCCACCGCAACCAGAGCCGCGGCACAGGCCGGGCCGCTGGTATCCAGTGCCAGTATCAGGCGGTGCGGGCGTGCGGTCATGGGCGTCTCGTTTTCATATGGCGCGGTCGCGGGTCCGCTACAGGATGCGGCAGGCTTCGTCAAAGGGCAGGCGCGGGCTGCGCGGGAACACCTTTTCCGTGGTGGCATAGCCGATCGAACACAAGAAGTTCGAGCGGATATTGGTATCGGCGAAAAACGCCTTGTCCACGCCCTTCTGGTCGAAACCGGACATGGGGCCGCAATCAAGCCCCAGCGCCCGCGCCGCCATGATCAGATAGGCACCCTGAAGGGTGGCGTTGCGAAAACCGTTCTCGAACCGTGCATCGGGATCGTCGAACCAGTGCTTCGCGTCCGGGTTATGGGGAAACAGCGTGTCCATCTTGTCGGGAAAGTCCATATCGGTGCCGATCACCACGCAGACGGGCGCTTGCGTCACCTTGGGGCGGTTGCCTTCCATCACATGCTCGGCGAGCTGTTCCTTGCCCTCGCGGCTCATGACGAACAGGAAGCGCGCCGGGCAGCAATTGGCACTGGTGGGGCCCATGCGCAGCGCGTCGTACAGTTTGCGCACCATTTCCTCCCCCACCGGGGTGTCGGACCACACATTGGCGGTGCGGGCATCGTAAAAAAGCTGATCGAAAGCCTGCTGATCCAGCGGTTCGGTGTGCGGCAGCAAATCGCTCATGATATCCTCCTACCGGGTTCAGGCCCCGTCAGGACGGGGTGTGCCCCTTCATGTGGCATGAAGATCCCCGCCTGACCAGCCCCCCGCGCGCCACCCCCTTGCCAGAAGGCCGCGGCTTGGGCACTCTCACCGGTCACGGATGATGGAAAGGTTCTGACATGGCATATGCCCCCAACCGCCCCGCGCGGGCACGCCCAAACCGCTCTGTACGGGCGCGCATGGGCAGCGTGCTCGCATTGCTGGCCACAGGGTTGATCCTGCCCCTGCTGCCGGAATTGCCGGACGCGCTCACCCCGCCCAGTGCCCGCGCGGAGGAACGATCCGCCGTGGTGCTGCTCTATCACCGTTTCGCCGAGGAACGCTATGCCAGCACCAATATCACCGCGGATCAGTTCGCCGCCCATATGGAATTGATGCGCGACGGCGGATACAACTTCATTTCCCTGCCCGACCTGGCGGATCGGGTCGCCGCGAATGAACCCGTGGGCGAAAAAACGCTCACCATCACGGTGGACGACGCCTATAAAAGCTTCATGACCCATGGCTGGCCCCGGCTGAAAAAAGCGGGCATCCCCACCGCCCTGTTCGTGGCCACGGACCCGGTGGACCAGGGCCTGCCCAGCTATCTGAGCTGGGATAACATCCGCACCCTGGAAAAGGACGGCGTGGTGATCGGCCATCACACCGCCTCTCACCTGCACATGCCCAAGGCCGGGGTGAAAGCCGCCATGGCGGACGTGCGGCGGGCCAGCCGCCGCTTTGATGAGGAACTGGGCCATGTGCCCGACCTGTTCAGCTATCCTTTCGGCGAATACAGCCTGCCGGTGCGGGAAGCCATTATCGAGGCCGGGTTCAAGGCCGCCTTCGCACAGTATTCCGGCGCCGTTTCGGTGGACGGGGACCGCTTTTCCCTGCCGCGTTTTCCGCTGAACGAAAATTACGGCGGGGCGGATCGCTTCAAGCTGGTCAGCACCACCCGCGCCCTGCCGGTAAGCGAAGTGACCCCCCAAAGCCCGATCGTGGAGGCGGAAGACAACCCGCCGCTCTATGGCTTTACCCTGACCCGCGAGGTGGCCGGGATCGAAAACATGGCCTGCTTCCCCAGCCATCTGGGCCGCAAGGCCGAAGTGGCGGTGCTGGCGGGCAAACGGGTGGAAGTGCGTTTCGAAAAGCCCTTTCCCAAAGGCCGCAACCGGATCAACTGCACGCTCCACGCCGGGAACGGGCGCTGGTACTGGCAGGGTCATCTGTTCCTGCGCCCCGGCGCGGAGGAATGACCCACACGAAAAAGGGACGTGCCACCGGCGCGCCCCTTTAAAGTCAGTGCCTGTAATCGCTGTCGATCCGGCCTGCGTCAGGCCACCGGGCGCACGTCCGTCACTTCCGGCACATAATATTTCAACAGATTGGCAATGCCATGCTGAAGCGTGGCCGTGGACGACGGGCAGCCCGAACAGGCGCCCTGCATCTTGAGATAGACCACGCCTTCCTTGAAGCCGTGATACACCACATCGCCGCCATCCTGGGCCACGGCGGGGCGCACCTTTTCATCCAGCAATTGGCGGATCTGGACGATGATGTCCGAATCCGCCTCGTCATCATCGAAGCCGCCCGTATCACCCGTTTCCACCACACCTTCATGCACCACCGGTGCGCCGGACGCGAAAAAGCTCATCATGGCGGCCAGAACATCGGCTTTCAGGCTGTCCCAATCGGCGCTGTCCGCTTTCGTAACGGATACGAAATCCTCGCCCAGAAAAACGCCTTCCACGCCGGACACGCCAAAAAGCGCCTGCGCCAGCGGGCTGCCATCGGCGGCATCCGCCCGCTCAATATGCAGTGTGCCCTTTTCCATCACGGTACGACCGGGAAGGAATTTCAGGGTTTCAGGGTTGGGTGTGGGTTCTGTTTCAATAAACATGACCATATCCTTCCGGTTTTGTGTTGTCCCTGATGTGGCGTCTTGAGGCCGCGCCGTCAAGGCAAAACCGCCCACGGGATCAGGCCGCATCCCGCACGGGCACGGGTTTTCCGGTCAAACACCGCGCGACAAGGCCGAAAGCCGCCCCGCGCGCCTAGCGGCTGATCAGCCGCTTCAGATCGTCCAGCGTGTCATCCAGCGGGCGGCGGCTGCCTTCCACCCGGCACAGCACCAGCGCCCCCTGCACCCGTTCCAGCACGCGGCGGGCTTCTTCCGGCGCGCGCTCCGCCGGGCGGCCCACATCCACCAGCGCGCCGGTCAGCGCCCTGATCCAGGCCGCGACAGTGGCCCGGATCGCCGGCGCAAAGAGCGCGCGCCCTTCCCCCATCATCAGGGTGTTCATCAGGCACACCGGCACATCGCCGCCATAATATGTGCGCGCCCCTTCGATCGAGCGTATGATGCGGTCCTGCGCCGGGCCGCCATCATCCAGCGGTAACAGCACCAGCGTGTTGAGCCGCGCCCCCGCATGGGCCAGCACATGGCGCGCCATGTCCCGCTTGCCATCTGGGTAATGATGGTAAAGGCTGGCCTTCTTCAGCCCCGCCGCCGCCGAAAGCCGGGCCAGACTGGCCCCTTCATAGCCGTGCTCGCAGAATACCGGGGTCAGCAATTCCGCCAGCCGATGCCGCCCGGAGCGGGCCTGCGCACGGCGCCCCACCCCCTCGGCTGGGGCGGTACGGCTTTCGGTCTCGCGGGCATTCTGGCTCATGGGATCAATCGGCTCATCTTCCGGTCAGCTACACGGTCTGAAAGACCGACACACTTGACCGTAAAGGGCCGGGAACGGCAAAAGAAGAAAAAATATGCCCGAAATCGCCATTTTTTGATGCCCGGATCGCGCCTGCCTCCGTGCCGCGCCGGTCAGGGCCCGGAAAAACACTGCACGCAACGCGTAACAAGAACGAAAGGAATCCCCACTGGCCCGTCGTCGCCCCCCAAAAAACGGCCCCACAAAAACCGCCCCACAAAAACCGCCCCCCGAACCAACCCGAAAAAAGGCGGGGCAGCGGCCAAGGAGCCCGCTAAGGCGCCTTTTTTACTGGGGCGCCGTTGGCGGGGTATGGCTTGTCATCATATTGATGATCGCGCTGGGCTATCTGGCCCACGACATGCCGGATCTGGATAATCTGCCCGCGCCGGGCGCCGATCGCCCCTCTGTGCTGGTGAAGGCATCTAACGGCGCCACCCTGGTGCGCACCGGCCCCAGCTATGGGGACTGGGTTCCGTTCGAGGCCCTGCCCGATGCGCTGGTGCGTGCCCTGGTCGCGGTGGAGGACCGGGCCTTTTTCGAGCATCCGGGGGTGTCCATCACCGGCGTATTACGGGCGATGGTGGCCAATATCCGGGCCGGCAGCGTGCGGGCGGGCGGCAGCACGCTTACCCAGCAACTGGCCAAAAATCTGTTCCTGTCCCATCAGCGCACCTTCCGGCGCAAGGCCCAGGAACTGCTGACGGCCTTCTGGCTGGAGCAGAAATTCACCAAGCGACAACTGATCACGCTTTATCTCAACCGGGTCTATTTCGGCGGCGGCGCTTATGGCGTGGATGCGGCGGCCCGCAAATATTTCGGCCACGGCGCCACCCGCCTGTCCGTGGCGGAAAGCGCCCTGCTGGCAGGGCTTGTGAAGGCGCCGTCCAGCCTGGCCCCGCACATCAATCCCGACGGGGCGTGGGAGCGGGCCAGGCTGGTACTGTCCGCCATGGTGGAGACCGGTGCGCTGACCCGCGCCGCCGCGGACAAGATCGCCAGCGAACGGCCCCGCATCCTGAAAGACCCGGTGGGCGCCCATGTGCGCTATTTCACCGACTGGGTAACGGCGCGCGCCCGCGCCATGCTGCCGGAGGAAAAAGGCCGATCCCTGACCATCTTCACCACGCTGGACCCCGCCGCCCAGCGCGCCGCCCATATGGCCATCCGACGCGGGGTCACCAATGAAGACGGTACATTGCGCCACCAGGGGGCACTGGTGGCGATGGAGCCGGACGGCGCGGTCAAGGCCATGACGGGGGGCGCCAGCTATGGAAGCAGCCAGTTCAACCGCGCCACTCAGGCCCGGCGCCAGCCCGGCTCGGCCTTCAAGCTGTTCGCCTATCTGGCCGCCATCGAACAGGGCATGGCAGCCGACGCCCGCTTCATCGATGCGCCAGTGACCGTGGACGGCTGGACCCCGAAAAACTATAGCGGCCAGCATGACGGCGCCATGACGGCGCGGGAAGCCTTCGCCCGATCCATCAACACGGTGGCGGTGCGGGTGGCGGAAAAGGCGGGCCGGGAAAAAGTGGCGGCCATGGCCCGGCGGCTTGGCATCACCACGCCCATAGCCCCCCTGCCCAGCCTGCCGCTTGGCACGGAAGAAGTGCGGCTGATCGATCTGGCGGGGGCCTATGCCAGTGTGGCCAGCGGCGGCATCCGGGCCGAGCCCTATGGCATCGTGGAAATCACCAGCATGGAAGGCCAGGTGCTGTACCGGCGCGGCCTTGGCCGGACGGAACCGGTGCTGGCGCGGCCCCATGTGCGCACCATCACCGACATGCTGAGCGCTGTGGTGTCCTGGGGCAGCGGCAAGGCGGCCGCGCTGGATCGCCCGGTGGCGGGCAAGACGGGCACCAGCCAGGACAGCCGCGACGGCGTGTTCGTGGGCTTCACCAGCGATCTGGTCACCGCGGTCTGGGTGGGGCATGACGACGGCACCGCCATGCCGGGTGTCACCGGCGGCGGCACCCCCGCCCGCATCTTCCGGGATTTCAATCTGGAAGCCCATGCCGGGCATCCGGTGCGCCCGCTGCTGGCGGATATGTCACGCTATCGGGGGGACGAACGCGAATAAGCGTTGCCTGCGCCGCTCTGACTTGCCATTCTGCGCCCCATCCACGGCCATTCTGGCCGAGCCGTAGCGAGATACTGTTTTTCCGAGGACCCATCTTATGAGCGACACCAACGAACGCCTGATCCAGGCCCTGAAGGATCTGGCCGATGGCCGGACACCCGACACCTACGGGCTGGACGGTGATGTCCGCCCCCTGATCGAACGGGCCGCCGGGCGCCTGGACCAGGCTGGCCGGGAGCACGACACACTGAAATCCAAAGCCGCCGAGTTCGAGAAAACCATGAACCGGCTGCTGGAAGACGTGGCCCGCACCGCCGCCACCCTGGACAAAACCGCTGACGAGGCCCGCGAAACGGCGGGCAGCACCGATACGCAACTGGCCGATGTGGCCCGCGTGGCCGCGCAGGCCAGCGAAAACATCCAGACCGTATCAGCCGCCGCACAGGAGCTGTCGTCATCGGTACGGGAAGTGGCCCACCAGACATCGGAAAGCGCCGAGTCGGCGCGTAATGCGGTGAGCCAGTCCGAATCCGCGCGGGAAGACATTTCCCAACTGGTGAAGGCTTCCAACCGGATCGGCGACGTGGTGCAACTGATCAAGGACATCGCGGACCAGACCAACCTTCTCGCCCTTAACGCCACCATTGAGGCGGCGCGGGCCGGGGACGCGGGCAAGGGCTTCGCCGTGGTGGCCAGCGAGGTGAAAAACCTGGCCAACCAGACCGCCAAGGCCACCGACGACATTTCCAAGCAGGTTGCCGACATGCAAACCGCCACGGACACCACGGTGAAGGCGATCGACGGCATCCGGGACATCATCGCCGGGATTGAGAGCACCGTGACCTCGATCGCCTCGGCGGTGGAGGAACAAGACGCATCCAGCGCCGAAATCGCGCGCAATGTGGGCGAGGTATCCAGCAACACCGAAGAGGTCACCAGCACCATTGCCGACATCGGCAGGGGTACGGAAAAGACCACCCGCCACCTGGAAAAGCTGAAGGAAGACAGCGCCACGCTGAACCAGAAAGTGGAAGAAGCCAGAAAATCCACCAAAGGTTAAGACGGGCACGCACGCCCCATCGGCAATGCCACGGAAAAGGGCTGACTCCAAGGGGTCGGCCCTTTCTGCAAACCGCGTCTTACAGCCGGGTGTACGCGCGTTTACGGGCAGGATGCACACCCCACCGGCATGATATCAAATCGATCATTGTACCGTCGCCACCCCTGCCGGAAGTCCGGCGGGCGCCCATTTGGAGCCGCGTTCCTGGCACGCTGGCGTGACATCATTTATAGCGGCTTCATGCGAAGTGAACACGCATCAGCGCTGCCCCGTGGCGGCGCAACCAGTCTTTGTGGCGGGGATACCGGGGCATGAGTCGCGCCACCTCGGCCCAGAAGGCGGGGGAATGGTTCATCTCCACCATATGGGCCATTTCATGGGCCGCCACATAAGCCAGCACGCCGGGCGGCGCCATCACCAGCCGAAAGGAAAACCGCACCGCGCCCCGGCTGGAACAACTGCCCCAGCGGCTGCGCATATCGCCGATGGACAGCCGGGGCGCGGCCACGCCCAGCGCGGCGGCATGATCCTGCACCAGCGGCGCCAGATCGTGGCGTGCCTCGGCCTTCAGCCAGCTTTCCAGCCGCCGGGGCGCCATGTCGCGCGGGCCGCCCACCATCAGGGCATCGCCTTCCCGCCAGACACGGCGGGGCGGGCCGTCGGTGAAGGTGAGCCGCAGCCGCTCCCCCCGCACCGGGCACAGGCCGCCATCGCCGATGCGCGCCGCATCCAGCGCGGCAAGGCGCGCCGCCACGAAGGCTTCCTCCCGCTGCACAAAGCGCACGGCCTCCCGCTCCGGCACGCCGGGGGGCAGCGTCACCCGCACGGACCCGTCGTCCCGCACACGCAGGGTCATCCGTCGGGCTCTGGGATTGGGGCGGCAGGCCACCGTGACCGACCGGCCATCGGCCAGGGTGAGCGCCACCCCATCCGGCGGCGGTGCGGCCTCAGTCATCGCTGTCCCGGTCGGGCCAGGAAACCACGTGATCCTCGATCGCACCGGCAACGCGCTCATCCACGATGCGCCCCTTCACCGACATGCCCGCCCGGTGCACGCTGTCCGGGTCGCCGGATACCAGCGGATGCCAGTCCGCCAGGCCACGCCCTTCCGCCAGGCGACGATAGGCGCAGCTTCGCGGCAACCATTGCAGGCTTTCCGCCAGGTCCGGCGACAGCTTGACACAACTGGCCACCCAGCGCCGGCGATCGGCATAGCGGGTGCAGCCGCCGCCGTTCGGGTCGAGCATCCGGCAGCCCACATCGGAGAAGAACACCTCCTCCGTGTCCTCGTCCTGCAATTTGTGCAGACAGCACTTGCCGCAGCCGTCACAGAGCGATTCCCACTCCGACTCGCTCATCTGGTGCAGGCTTTTTTCTTTCCAGAAGGTCAAAAGCCCCCCTTTCCCGTGCGGGCTCGCGCAGCGGGCCGCATGTCAGGAACCGGCCAGCAGGGGCCGCAGCGCGTCCGCGATCACCTGCTTGCTGTCATCGCCGGTGAAGATGCGGCGATAGCTGCCGTCCGGGTTCATCAGGAAAATCACGCTGGAATGATCCATCAGATAGTCCCCGGCGCTGTCATCGTCCACCTTGCGATAATACACCCGGTAAAGCTTCGCCACCTCGGCGATTTCCTGCTCCGAGCCGGTCATGCCCACCAGCCGGTCATGGAACAGGGGCACATAGTCGGCCAGGGCCGCCACCGTGTCGCGGGCGGGATCAATGGTGACAAAGACCGGTTTGACCTTTTCCGTGGGCAGGCCGTCTTCCTTCAAGTCCTTCAGCGCACCGGTCATCTTGGCCAGTTCCGTGGGGCACACGTCCGGGCAGAAGCTGTAGCCGAAATAGATCAACCGGTACTGACCCGCAAAGGCCGTGGTGCTCATGTCCTCGCCGGTATGGGCGGTCAGGGTGAACGGCCCGCCGGGGCCGCCACCGCCGCCGGTGTCGGCGGGCCGGTTCTGCCCGCCCGGCCCCAGCAGGGCAAGGGCCGCCACACCCGCCAGTGCCAGCGCCACCAGCGCCCATAAAATCAGCCGAAACCGTGCCATGCTCACCTCCTGATATGCAGTGGCGCGACCGGGAGACGGACTCGATCCCGTCTTGGGCAACGCCTTTCTCCCCGCTATATAAGGGGGCGCGGCGGTGCTGTCACCCACTGGCCGCCCTATGATCGCCCCCTGCGCGATCATCACGCAGGCCGCGCGCGCACCACGGCGCTCACCAATGGGCGCATCACGGGGCAACGGGTGGGCCGGGGACCGCCACGGTCAACCATCTGGGTCAACCGTCCGGCAACCATCTGGCGGGCCGGACCACTTCATGCTAGTCACGGTGGCCGAATGGTCCCCAAGCGGCCAACCACAAGAAGGAGCGAAAGGCAACCATGCGCGTATCCCTGTCGGCCCTGTCCCTTAAGATAGTCCTGTCGCTGTCCCTGATGGTCGGCATCATCGCCCTGTCGGGCGCGGCATCGGCCCAGCAATCCAACCAGTTCAAGCTGCTCAATGCGGTGGAAGATCAGGACATGGAGGAAGTGCGCTCCCTCATGCGCAAGGGCGTTTCCCCCAATACCCGCCGACGGCAGAGCGGCATTCCCGCCATATTGATCGCCGCGGACGGCGGCTATCTGCCCATGGTCAAGCTGTTGCTGGAAAACGGCGCCGACCCCGACATGAAGGGGGAGGAACGGGGCCAGACGGCCCTGATGCGCCGCGCCGTGGCCGGTGACATCGAAATGATGAAGCTGCTGCTTGAACACGGGGCGGATGTGAACGCCGTGGATGCGGGGCTGGAAACCGCCCTGATGAAAGCGGTGCGCAGCCGCAAATTCCGCACCGCCGAATTCCTGCTGGAACACGACGCCGACCCCAATGTGCAGGACATGACGGGCCGATCCGCGCTTCAGTATGCCCGCATGAGCCGCAGCCGTCGCATGGTGCGGATGCTGGAAGAAGCGGGCGCCTACTGATCATGGCTGTGCCCGCCCATACCGCCCCCCTGGTGCCGTGACCGGCGCGCTGGCCCATCTGCCGGATTTTGGCCGCCTGCTGGCGACTCCCCTGCCGGGTGATGCACCCGCCCACTGGCTGATTCTGGCGGGAATCGCCCTGCTGCTGGATGCCCTGCTGGGCAGCCGCACCCTTCTGGGCCGCCTGCCCGGCCCGGATCGCATATTGTTGCGACTCGGCCAGTGGCTGGTGCCCCGGCTGGACCGCGAACGCCGATCCCGCTTTGCGCGCGCCATGCGCGGTGCCCTGGTGGTGATGGCCTTCACCCCGATACTGGTGGTGATCGGGCGCGGTGTGGACCTGATCGCGCTGGATGGCGGCCTTGGCACGCTGATCACCGTGCTGTTGCTGGCCCGGCTGATGGAACAGCGGGCGCTGGTGGACTTGATCAGCGCCATGCCGGATCGGCTGGGGCGCATCCGGCCCGGCGCGGACGGAAACGGGCGCTTCGGCGCGTCCCGCTTTGCGCTGGAACGGCTGGCGGTGCGCTTTGCCGACGGCCTGGTGACCGTGCTTGTGCTGCTGATGCTGGGGGGCATGGCGCTGGTGCTGGTCCATCGTTTTCTCACCATGCTGGTGGAAGCAGGCGCGCCCAAGGGAATGACACCGCCCGCCAGCCCTTTCTATCTTGTGCCGCTGGCCCTGCAACAGGCGCTGGCCCTGCCGGGGGCGGCGCTGGCCGCGCTGCTGATGGCGCTGGCGGCGCTGCTGGTGCCGGGCGCGCGCGCCGGGCAGGCATGGCGCGGCCTGTCCCCGTTCGGCGCTGGCCTGCCCGCCCGCCTGATCCCCGCCGCCACGCTGGCCTTCGCGCTGGGGCTTAACCTGCACAGCGACCCGGACAACCGCCCCGGTGGCCGGTGGCTCGGCCCGCCGGACGGGCGCGCCCGCCCCGCCCCACTGGATATGAGCCGGGCGCTTTATCTGATACTGGTCGCCGGCCTGCTGATTCTGCTGGCACTGGTGGGTGTGCTGCTGCATCTTCTGGGGGGAACGCCATGAGCCTGCCACCGAGCCCCGGTGAAGCCGACGCGCATATCAATCTGCTTCATCCCGATCTGCCCCAGGGCGGCGGCGTGCGGGCCGGTACGCTCGTGTCCATTCGCTGGGTGGCCGTGGCGGGCCAGGCGCTCAGCCTGCTGTTCGTCAGTTACGGGCTGGGCTTCCATGTGCGGCTGGATCTGACCCTGCCGCTGGTGGCGCTGTCCGCCCTGCTCAATCTGGTGCTGCATGTACGCCTGCCCCGCAATAGCCGCCTGACGGAACTGAACGCCACGCTGCAACTGGGCTTCGATCTGCTGCATCTGGCGGCGCTGGTCTATCTCACCGGCGGGCTGGCCAACCCGTTTGCCGTTCTGCTTCTGGCGCCCACCAGTGTATCCGCCTCCATGCTGGGGCGGCGCTCCACCATTCTGCTGGTCCTGCTCAGCCTGATATTGCTGACCTGCATGGCCTTTACGCCTTTTCCCCTGCCCTGGGACGGCCCGCCACCGGATATTCCCCGGCTTTATCTGGTGGGATTATGGGTGGGGCTCGCCTTTGCCATGGTGTTTCTGGCCGCCTATACTGCGCGCGTGGGCCGCGAAGGGCGCCACCGGGCACGCGCCCTGTCCGCCACACAGATCGCGCTGGAACGGGAACAGCAACTGTCCGCGCTGGGGGCACTGGCCGCCGCCGCCGCCCATGAACTGGGCACACCGCTGGGCACCATCACCATGACCGTCAGCGACCTGAGGGATGCCGCCAGGGACAGCAACGATGCCTTTGCCGCGCAAGCGCTGCCCGATCTGGACCTGATCGCCCAGCAGACCCGGCGCTGCCGCGACATTCTGACCCGGATCAGCCAGCAGGGGCGCACCGGCAGCGAGGATCATTTCCGCCATATATCGCTGGAAACGCTGGTGCGGGAAGCTGGCGCCCCGCTGGAGCACGCCGGTGTCACCCTGCATTATGGCGGCGATCCCCAGGCCCGCGGCATGGCGGTTCTGCGCCGATCCGAACAGATTCACGCCCTGCGCAATATCGTGGAAAACGCCGTGAGCTTCGCGGCAAGCCGGGTCGATATTGAAATGGGAATGGCGGGCGACCGGGTGGACCTGCGCATATCCGATGACGGGCCGGGCTTCGACCCAACGATTGTCCGCCAGCTCGGCGAGCCCTATGTCAGTCATCGGGAAGGCGCGCACGGCGAAACAGGCGGTCTGGGGCTTGGCCTGTTCATCGCCAAGACCCTGCTGGAGCGCACCGGCGGCAAGGTGCGGTTTGAACGCGCCCCCGGTGGCGGCGCTCAGGTGCGGGTGGCCTGGCAGCGGGCCGACCTGATCGCGCCCCGGCAGGAGCCACAAAAGGCCGCCCCACCGGCAACGCATCGAACCGGCACAGGCGATAAGGAAGAAACCGATGAGTGAAACCAACCCCCTTGACGATTTTACCGGCGGCACCCTGCTGGTGGTGGAGGATGATCAGGCATTCCGTCAGCGCCTCGGCCTGACCATGCAGCGGCGCGGCTTCGATGTGATATCCGCCGCGGGCGTGGAAGAAGGGCTGGCCATGGCCCGGACCCACAAGCCCGCCTATGCGGTGATCGACATGCGGCTGGAAGACGGCAACGGCCTGGACATGGTGGAGGAACTGCGCGCCCTGATGCCGGACATCCGCATCGTGATCCTGACCGGCTATGGCAATATCGCCAGTGCCGTGGCCGCGGTGAAGGCAGGCGCGGTGGATTATATGGCCAAACCCGCCGAGCCGGACGAGATCGCCGCCGCGCTGGTTACGGGCGCCGGGCAGAAAACCCCGCCGCCAGAAAATCCCATGTCCGCCGAGCGGGTGAAATGGGAACACATCCAGCGTGTCTATGAACTGTGCGAGCGTAATGTGTCGGAAACGGCGCGGCGGCTGAACATGCACCGTCGGACACTGCAACGAATCCTGGCCAAGCGCTCCCCGCAATAAGGCCGCATCGGGCCTGGGGAGCGCCGCACCACGCGGCCAACATCTAGCCCTTCGCCAGCGCCTCGGCCAGCGGCACGGCGGGGGAAACGGCATCCCCCTGAAACAGGGAAAAGCCCAGCTTGCGCCCTTCGGCCAGGGTGTGGCCATCGTCCACCCGGTCCAGAATGGTGCGGGCCGCGCCCCAGCGGGACAGCAGCGTTTTCAGCCGCTGGCGCACCGCTTCATCCAGCCACATCACCACCGGCTCCGCCGGGCATCTGAGCTTGATGAAGTCAAGGCCGAGAAGTTTCAGATCAGGCCACAGCAGGCTTTGCGGATCGAGCCCGGCCAGCGCCAGCCTGAAACCGCGCTCCCGCGCTTCCTCAAAGGCCAGCGCGCACTGGGCCGGGTTACTTTGCAGATCGATGGCGGGAAATTCCAATATCACCTTGGATCGGGGCCAAGACCCCAACCCATGATCGAATCGGGCGAACACATCCGACAGCACGCCGAACGAGGTGGTGCGCACCATGGTGGCCAGGCTATCCCGGTTTTGCACATCGGGCTCCCCGGCCAGCAGCCGTTCCGACAGGGTATCCTGCAAATAACCGCGAAACCACGGATTGACCGCGAACCGCCCCTTTTTCAGCAATTGCTGAAAGGCGGGCTCCATGGGCAGGTCCAGATGCATCAGCACGGGGGCCTGTGGCACCTGATCCACCGGCGCTTGATCATCCCCCGCCACCATGCCCATCACGGTCTGGCGCACCATCAGGCCGCTCAGGTCCGTGCCTTCCAGCCCCTTGACCATGCGGGCGAAGGTCTCGGCATCCACATCGCGCACATGTTCCTGTGGCTGACGGTGCTCCCGCACAATGGCGCGAAAGTCGATGGTCTTGTGCCGCCGCCCCTCCGGGTCCGTGGTTTCGGTGACAGGCGGGGGGCGCGTGCCCGCGGCGGTCGGGCTGGCGGGGCGCCCTTCCACCACGCGGGTGATCAGGCTTTCCATTTCCCGCTTGAAGCGGTCGAAATCGTTTTCCAGATCATACCATTCGATGAAGGCGTCGGACATGCCGGGCACCGGCTTCAGGGCCCGGATCACGCCGCTGTCGGACAATTCCCGGCGCACGCGGGCGATGTGCGGCTCGATCACGCCAAGGCCAAGCCCGCGCGTGGCGACAATGATCTCGCCATCCACCAGCCGGATCACCTTGCCGCCGTGCTTGTCCCGAAGCGGCCTGAGCGCCGCCCCCACGGCCCGGCGGTAATAGCTGTCCCGGAACGGGCGCTCCAGCGCGGACATGCGAATATGCAGCACATAACGGCCCTGAGGCGACCGCTTGGCCAGACGGATAAATCCCTGTAGATCCTCAATGCTCTCCATGCGCCACCCTCAAGCCCGTCCTGCCGCCAGAATGACGGCCCGCGCCACAAAGTGCAAGACGGCGGGAACAGCGGGGCATGACGGAAAAATCCCGACCCGGACGGTCAGCGCCCAAAGCTTTTGCGCTGATGCAGCCACCAGGCGCTTTCATTGATGGAATAGACCGGGCGATAGTGCAGGATGTCATCATCCGCCACCACCTGATCCACCTGATTGTCCAGAATATATTCCTGCCCTTCATGGCGCACGGCCAGCACCGCGTGGGCGGCGTTCAGGTTTTCATCCTGCAACACCACAAGGCGCATGGTGTCCGCCGGCACGCCCAGCCGCTTCAGCGTGATATATTTGCTGATGGCGTAATCCTCGCAGTCGCCGTCCTTCAGGAAGAATTCCCGCGGCGTGGCCCAGTAATCGGGTATGCCCCAGTTCACCGGGTCCACGATATAGGGCGCCTGATTCATGAAGCGATTGACCAGGGACAGCATCTCGGCCCTGTCCGCTCCCTTGTGGGCCTCGATGAAGTCCTCCCAGTTCTGGCGCTTGCAGGCCACCCGCGCGTCGCCGCCGGGGGCGGCATCACCGTCACAGTCCGGCGGGTCGGGCCGGGATTGACGCTTGAGATTGAAGCGGCGCCACATTTCCGTCCACTGGGTAAAGGCTTTCATGTCCGTATTGCGGATTTCGCGGCTGCCGAACAGGCCGTCCGCCGCCACCGAAACGCCCGCCGGGGCCACCGCCATGCCCAGCAGGATCAGCACCACCCCTAAAAGCCGTGCCTTTGAAACCGCCATGAACCGATACTCCGGGCAACAGGAGGCGCTTGTCTTTTGCACACTTGTTCCTTAAGCCGAAAAAGATCACCTTGGGGCGTCCGCCAGATGGCGCATACCGGCCCATATGGCAGATTTAACCATGGTACTCCGCCGAGGCAAGGCCCGGCACCAGGATCAGATAAGGGATGTCCCCCAGATGACGGATTCCGGCAAGACGGCGCAGGCCAGGCATGACACTCCCTCCCGCTCGACCCGCGTGACCGAGGGCCGCAGGCGCGGCCTGGTGGCGCTGGGGGCGGTGGTGCTGTTCCTGGCCTTCGGGGGATGGCTGATCCTGTCCTTTGCCGAGGACCAGCGCCAGAGCGACCTGAAATCATGGCGGGACAGGCTCAATCTGGTGGCGGAAAGCCGCGCGGATGCGGCGGGCGCCTGGCTCAACCGGCACCTGTCCACCATTGAAGGGCTGGCGGGCGATGCCTCGCTCCAGCTTTATGCCACCCACGCGCTCAATGACAGTGCCGGGGCGGAAGCGCAGCGCGGCTATATCTTTTCCCTGATCTCGGCGGAAGCGGATCGGGGCGGCTTTCACGAAGACCGCGCCACCGATCAGGTCAAGGCCAATGTGGCCCGCCCTCAGCGCGCCGGTATCGCACTTGTCACCGGGGAAGGCACGCCGCTGGTGGCCACGTCCGGTATGCCGGAAATCCCCGCGGATTCCTGGCCGCGCACCACATCCGGCTTCATCACGCTGGGCCCGGTGATGCCCGATGGCACGCCTCTGGTGTTGTTCGGTGCCCCCCTCGGCGCCAATGAGGGCACGCCCGGCAACGGCAACGAATCAGCCCGCCGCGCCTGGGTCATCGGCGCCAGGCCGCTCGGCGCCCGGTTCCGCGAAACGCTGGTGCAGCCCGGCTCCCTCAGCAGCACGGCGGAAACCTATGTGGTCATGCGCAAAAGCGGGGACGGCAGCAAGGTACGCGCCATCACCCGGCTGGACGGCGGCGGACGGCTGGGCGAAGCGCAAACGGACCCGGCGGCGGCCTTCGCCGTGGAGACGCCCGGCGGTTTTGCCACCCGCAAAAATTATGAAGGGGACGACGTACTGGTCACCGGGCGCACCCTGCCCGCCCCGGTGCCCTGGGTTCTGGTGCGCACCATCGACGCCAGCGAGGCCCTGGCCCATATCGACAGCCGCCGCAACAGCCTGATCATCACGCTGGGGCTGGCCGGGCTGGTGGTGCTGGGCGCGCTGGTGCTGGTCTGGCGCACGGCGGTATCCCGGCGCCTGATGACCGCGCTGGGCCAACAGGCGGCGGAGCGGGAACGCGCGGATTCCCTGTCCAAATTTCTTCAGGCGGTGAGCGACGCCCAGCCCACCGCCATCGCAGCCGTGGACGAGACCATGACCGTGCGTTTCGCCAATCGCGGCATGGGCGACCTGACCGGCTTCACGCCTGAAGAATTGCAGAACCGTCGGCTGTCCAACGCCTTTGAACGCGATCTGGCGATCACCCTGAAATCAGCGGTGCAGACCGCCGCCGGGGGGCGCCGGGTGGAAGACCGGATCAGCCTGCCCCATGAAAACGGGAACCGGCGTTTGCGGGCCCACGCCCTGCCGCTGGAAAAGTCCTTCGGCCATGAAGCCAGCGCCCTGATCGTGATGGAAGACATCACCGACCTGATCACCGCCAATGAGCGCAGCGAACGCCTGCTGCATCAGGTGGTGGCGACCCTGACACGGATCATCGACAGCCGCGATCCGTGGAGCCGCGACCATTCGAACCGCGTGGCCATCGTGGCCCGGGCCATCGCCGGGGAACTGTCCTGGCGCGCGGGCGCGGCGGATACGGTGGCCACTGCGGGTCAACTGGTCAATCTGGGCAAGATATTCGTCCCGCGCGACCTGCTGGTGAAGGAAAGCCCGCTCAGCGAAGACGAGCTGCACCATGTGCGGGACTGTATGCAGAAAGGCGCCGAGCTGGTGACCGGGATCGATTTTCCGGGGCCGGTGGCCCGCGCCCTGGCGGAACTGCATGAACGCTGGGACGGCAGCGGCGGCCCCAATGGCCTGAGCGGGGAAGCCATCGCCCCGGAAGCCCGCGTGCTGGCGGTGGCCAACGCTTTTGTGGGCATGGTCTCCGCCCGCGCGCACCGCACCGGCATGAGCTTTGACGACGCGCTGGATACCCTGGGCCAGCAGGCGGGGCAGACCTTTGAACGCCGGGTCGTGGCAGCCTTGCAGAATGTGCTGGAAAATCGCGGTGGCCGGGATCGCTGGGCCGATTTCACCCTGCCCCATGCCAGCCACAACACGGACAGCCCGGACGACTGAGGCGCCCGCCCGTCAGACCATGGAGACGTCGGTATCGTCGCCTTCGTCGTCGCCCCTGTCCGCATCGGCGAGCGCAGCATCCACCTTGCCCGCCAGGCGGGCAATCAGGGCCTCGCCCTTTTCACCGCCGTCCCCGGTGATGTCATTTTCCCAGATCACCTGAAACGCCTTCAGGTGGGAATCCACCAGCGCCGGGTCCGTCCCCACCGGATTGCCGCTGCCGGGCGCCTTGTGATGCTTGAAATAGCGGCACAGGCTGGTGCCCACACCGGTCATCAGGCCATAGCCGAATGAACCGCTCAGCCCCTTGATGTTGTGGGACAATTCGTAAATACGGCGGGCCGTCTCCTCATCCAGCGTGTCGCCGGCGCTGGCACAGGCATCCCGCAGGGTGGCCAGCTCGGCCACCGTGTCACCCATCCAGCTTTTGTAATGTGCTGTCAGATCGTCTTCCGCATCCACCACGACCCATCCTTTCCTTACAGACAAACGCTATCAACCGGGTGCGGTCCCGCCAAGGCTTTATTCCGCCGAAAGGCCGCCAGCACCCCCCTGGCGCGCTGACACCCCGCCCGCATCACCCTTTTGCCGCTTTTTCCTTTGAACTGACCGGGCGCGTCCGATACACAGCAGGGGCAGCAGTCACGCGATTCAGGAGGCGGTACCAGTGAAATCCCAAACGGTGGAAAAGCTTCAGGCTTATTTGCAGAACAAATTCGGTGCGCCGTCGCTGAAACTGATCTATCGGCCCAAGACGGACGATTCGGTGGAAGTGACCCTGAACGGCGAATTCATTGGCGTAATCTATGAGGATGAGGATGAGGGCGAATTGTCCTATCAGTTCCACATGGCCATCATAGAAGAAGACCTGGATCTCTAGCACCCGCGCGGGGCCCTTTCGGGCCGCCAGCGGATCATCAGGGCGCCATCATGTGAAACAGAAAGCCCCCGCCGCACAGTGCGACGGGGGCTTTGTCGTTCGGGCCTGAACGCTGCCCTTACCAGATGCTGACCCGTTCTTCCGGCGCCAGATACAGGTCGTCGTCCTTGTCCACGTCAAAGGCCGTGTACCAGGCATCCATGTTGCGCACCACGCCATTGACGCGGAACTCTTCCGGGCTGTGCGGGTCCGACTTCAGGCGGCGCAACATGTACTGCTCCCGGTTCTTGCCGCGCCACACCTGGGCCCAGGCCATGAAGAAACGCTGGTCCCCGGTAAAGCCGTCAATCACCGGTGCCTCCTCGTCCCCAAGCGACAGCTTGTAGGCGTGATAGGCCATGGAAAGCCCGCCCAGATCGCCGATGTTCTCGCCCAGGGTGAAGCGGCCATTGACCGTCTCGCCCTCGATCGGCTCATAGGAGTCGTACTGGTCCACCAGGGCCTGTGTGCGCTTCTCGAACCGCTCACGGTCGGCCTCTGTCCACCAGTTGCGCTGCACGCCCTTTGCATCGGACTTGGAGCCCTGATCGTCAAAGCCATGGCCCATTTCGTGCCCGATCACCGCCCCGATGGCGCCATAGTTCACCGCCGGGTCCGCTTCCGGGTCGAAAAAGGGCGGTTGCAGAATGGCGGCGGGGAAAACGATCTCGTTGAAGGACGGGTTATAATAGGCGTTGACCGTCTGCGGGGTCATGAACCATTCGTCCCGGTCGGTCTTTTCGCCCAGGCGTTCGATGTCCTCCCGCTCCCAATAGGAACGCACGGCCAGCACATTGCCGAACAGGTCATCGGGATCGATCTGCACATCATCGAAACCGCGCCACTTGTCCGGGTAGCCGATCTTGGGATTGAAGGCTTCCAGCTTTTCGAACGCCTCTTCCTTGGTGTCCTCGCCCATCCAGTCCAGACGCTCCACACGCTGGCGCAGAGCCACCCGCAAATTTTCCACCAGCGATTCCATCTGCTGCTTGGAGTCGGGCGGGAAATGGCGATCCACATAAATCTGGCCCAGCGCCTCGCCCAGACCGTCGCGGCTGCCCACCAGATTGACCGCCCGCTTCCAGCGCTCCCGCTGTTCCTCGCGGCCAGAGAGCACCTTGCCCCGGAAGGCGAAGTTCGCCTTGTCCACCTCTTCCGGCAGCAGGGCGGCATTGCCGCTGATGGCATGATACATCAGATAGGCCTTGAAGGTTGCCAGATCCGTCTCACCGATCACGTCGATCAGCGGGCCGATCGCGCTGGGTGTGGAGACGTTCACTTCCTCCAGTTCTTCGATACCCATGCTGGAAAACAGCAGGTTCCAGTCATAATCCGGGAATTCGCTGGTCAGCTTTTCCACGCTGTAGGGGTTGTAGGTCAGATCCCGGTTGCGCCGCTTTTCCACCGGCCAGTGATGTTCCGCGATCCGCGTCTCCAGCGCCAGAATGTCCTTGGCGGCCTTGGCGGCGGCTTCTTTCTCCACGCCCGCAAAACCGAGCATTTCAGCAATATGCGACTCATAGGACCCGCGAATCCTGGTGAAACGCTCCGTGTCTTCCAGATAATAATCCCGGTTGGGCAGCCCCAGCCCCGAATGAACAATGCTCAGCCGGTACTGATCCGGGTCCTTGCGGTCGATAGACAGCGACACATCAATGGGCGCCGTGGTCTCGTGCAGGCCGGTTTTGGCGAAGGCGCTAACCAGATCCTCGCGGTTCTGAATGGCGCGGAACTGATCCAGAATGGGCTGGATCGGCGCCATGCCCTTTTCGTTCAACGCCTCCACATCCATGAAGCTGGCGTAATAATCGCCCACTTTCTGCTCGATCGTGCCTTTTTCCGGCTCGGCCTCCGCCAGATCCCGGATGATGGCGCGCACCCGCTCCTCGCTGCGATCGCGCAGCTTGATGAAGGAGCCATAGCGCACCTCGTCCGCCTTCAGCTCATACTCGTCCAGCCATGATCCGTTCACATGGCGGAAGAAGTCATCGCCCGCATCCACGTCCGGCTTCATGGCATCGGTTTCGACCCCCCAGTCGCCCAGTTCCGGGCCCGTGGGCCGGGATGCCGCCTCCTGCTCCGTCTGTGTCTGGTCGGCCTTGTCGGCTGCCTTGCCGTCCGCCCCATCGTCGGACTGGCCGCAGGCCGCCACCATCAGCGCCATGGCCGACACGCCAGCCAGGCGCCAGGCACGCAGTGTCCCATATGTCATGTTCATCGCTCCCTTGTCTCCTCCGAAAAGGGGGGTGCCAACGCCGCCTTCCGGCCACGACGCACACCGCCCACCATGCGCCAGCATAATACGACGGTTTATTCTGTCCATGTTCCTTTGGTTTAAGGTGGGGGCTTTGTTTCCGCTCACGCCTTGGCGCTACGCGCCCGGCTCCGCGAGGGCGCCGCACTAGCGGCGGGGCGCGGTCGCGCCCTCCGCTCATCCCGCGCAGGGGCGGGATGGCGGTAGAGAGCCCTTTCCGCTCACGCCTTGGCGCTACGCGCCCGGCTCCGCGAGGGCGCCGCATAGGCGGCGGGGCGCGGTCGCGCCCTCCGCTCATCCCGCGCAGGGGCGGGATGGCGGTAGGGGCAAGCGCCGGTGCGGGTGGGAAATAAGGGCGCTGAACAGGTGCACTGCCTAATTGGTATGATGGCCACATCAACCGTGATAAACTGAACAAATGGTTAAGCTGTCCCGAATCATCACCGCTTGCCTGCTGGGCCTGGCACTTTGGTTTCAGGCGCCGGCCTCGGTTATGGCTGCACAGAATGACCGGCCTTCCGGCGAACAATCCCGAAACGCCCCCCAACAAGCCGACCTTGCCAGCACCGCCCCCGGCGTACGCCTGATCGCCATTGACGGGCCGATCGGGCCGGGGCGGGCCGCCTTTGTGATCCGCGCCCTGAAAGCGGCGGAAGCGGACCCGGCAATCGGCACGGTCATTCTGCGGTTGGACACCCCCGGCGGCCTGATGGAGCCCATGCGCGCCATCGTGCAGGCCGTGCTGAACAGCACCAAGCCGGTGATCGGCCATGTGGCGCCCCCCGGCGGTCGTGCCGCCAGCGCGGGCACCTTCATCCTGATGGCGACCCATATGGCGGCCATGGCCCCCAACACCACCATCGGGGCGGCGGCCCCCGTGGCCGTGGGCAGCGGCGGGGGTGGCACGGGCGATGACGAGGCCGACGACACATCGGGCAAGGCCGCCAGGCCCGACCTGCCGGACAAGGTGATGAACGATGCCGCCGCCACCATGCGGGGGCTGGCCCGCGCACGCGGGCGCCCGGCCCCGCTGGCGGAGCGCTTCGTAACGGAAGCGTTGAGCCTGAACACCCATGAAGCCATGGAAAAAGGCGTGGTGGCCCTGACGGCGGCGGACACGCCGTCCCTGCTGGCGGCGCTGAACGGGCGCACCATCACGCTGGGCGCAAACGGCAAGGGGCGGGCCGTGCGGCTTGACACCTCCGGCCCCGTCAGCACCGCCGCCCCCACCTGGCGCGATGATCTGCTGGCCTTTGTCACCAATCCCAATGTGGCCTATCTGCTGATGCTGGTTGGCATTTACGGGCTGTTTCTGGAATTTTCCAATCCGGGCATGATCTTTCCCGGTGTGGCCGGGGGCGTGGCGCTGCTGCTGGCGCTCTATGCGTTTCAAATGCTGCCCATCAATGTGGCGGGCGCCGGGCTGATATTGCTGGGCATCGCGCTGATGGCGCTGGAAGCGGTGGTCACGTCCCTTGGTGTGCTGGCCATTGGCGGCATTGTGGCTTTCGTGCTGGGCTCCATCCTGCTGATGGATACCAACGCGCCCGGCTTTGCCCTGTCCTATTGGCTGATCGGCAGCGCGGCACTGGTGGCCGCGGCAAGCAGCCTGCTGGTGGTATCGCTGGCCGTGCGCGCCTGGCGCCGCCCCATCACCGCCGGCGGGGAAGCCCTGCTGGACCGCCGCGCCACGGTGGAACACTGGAACGATGACGGAACGGGCACGGTCCATGTGCGCGGCGAGAACTGGTCCGCCACCGGCCCGGCGGAGCTGTCCCCCGGCGACAGCGTGCGCATAACGGAGCGCCGGGGCCTGGTGCTGAGAGTGACCCCCTGGAAGCAGGCATCCAAGGACACCCCCGACCCTCGAAAGGAGACCTGAGCCATGCCGTTTTCCCTGTCCCCCACCCTGCTCGCCGTCATACTGATCGGCGGTCTGCTGCTGTCCATGCTGCGGATTCTGCGCGAATACGAACGCGGCGTGGTCTTTCAGCTCGGTCGCTTCTGGAAGGTGAAGGGGCCGGGCCTGATCATCATCATCCCGATCATCCAGAAAATGGTGAAGGTGGACCTGCGCACCACCGTGCTGGACGTGCCCGAACAGGACGTGATCAGCCAGGACAATGTGTCGGTGCATGTGAATGCGGTGCTGTATTACCGGGTGGTGGATTCCGAAAAAGCCATCATCGAGGTGGAGAATTACCACTATGCCACCAGTCAGCTTGCCCAGACCACGCTACGCTCCGTGCTGGGCCAGCACACGCTGGATGACATGCTGGCCAAGCGGGACGAACTGAACGCCGACATTCAACGCATTCTGGACAAGCAGACGGACGCATGGGGCATCAAGGTATCCAATGTGGAACTGAAGCATGTGGACCTGGACCAGAGCATGATCCGCGCCATCGCCAAGGAGGCGGAGGCCGAGCGCATCCGCCGCGCCAAGGTGATCACCGCCATGGGCGAAGCCCAGGCCGCCGCCAAGATCGCCGAGGCCGCGGGCGTCCTGTCGGAGCAGAAGGGCGCCATGCAGATACGCTATCTGACCAGCCTTCAGGACATCGCCAGCGACAAGAGCCACACCGTGGTCTTCCCCATGCCGGTGAACCTGCTGGACAAGCTGGAAAATCTGGCGGTGAACACAGGGGACAATAAAGAATGACCCGGCCCCGGCAGGGCACGCCCCTTAGTCGTTCAGATTATCGTTCTGCCAGTATTTGGTGCCCTGCAAGGTGGCCTGAAGCGCCACGCCGCTCTTGGTGAACTGATAGACTTCCACATCCGACAGAACGGATTTGCTGTCGCTGGCCTCGGCGCCCTTGGTGTCGCTTTGAGCCGCCGCGTCCGCCTGGCCGGAAAAGTCCCAGCCGTCTTCCACAAAACCGGTGAACGCATCGTCGCTGTAGAAGATGAACACGGCGCGGAAATCCTTCACGCCGATGCCCAGCCCCACGCCCGCGGACGCCATTTTCATAAAGGTCTTTTCGCCGCTTCGGTTGTCGATCGCCACCCCCTTGCCGCCGCCGGCGGAAAAGAAGATCACATTGACCCCCACATTGGAAAACACCGCATAGCCCACCGCGCCTTCCAGCTTGTTTCGCGCGTCCGGCTCTTCGCTGTACAGGTCGGTCAGCGTCTTGTCGTGCATGTCCATGATACCGGCGCGATTTTCCGCGTCGGATTTGGCCAGGGCCGGCCCCGCTGTCAGGGCCAGTGCCATCAACAGGCCCGCAACGATTCGTCGCCCTGCTCGGTGGTGCACCCTATCTGCCATCACCCGTGCTCCTTCTGTCATGTGAAAATTACGAACCCGGAACATCAAACGGTGAGTGCCAGAGCACCGCCCGCCGCCAGCAAAGCGGCCATTAGCGGCACCAGAACCATCAGGCCCAGCCGCCAGCCCCCCAGCATACCAACAATCAGCGGCTTGACCAGCGAATTGGCCGCCGCCGCCAGCAATACACCGGTGGCCGCCACCGTCACCGCAACCTCATCCTTGCCCGCCATGTCCGCCAGCGACAGGGATATGGCATCCACATCGCCCAGCCCGGATACCACCGACAGGCCATAAAGCCCGCCCGTGCCCAGCCAGTGCGTCAACGCACGGGAGGCCAGCAGAACAAGCGCCAGAAGCCCGGCAAAGGGCAGGGCCACGGACAGCGCCAGCGGATTGGTCGGTATCAGCGCGTCCCGCATGGTTTCGTCCGGCGCCGCGCCGCGCATTCCGGCCAGTGCGAAAAAGCCGAGCCCCACCAGCCCCGCGCTGACCAGCGGCCAGACCAGAACCCCGGCAAGGGCGGGCGCCACCGCCGTCATCACCAGCAGCAGGCGCAGAAACATCACACTGCCAGAGGCCACGATGCCCCCCGCCAGAAGGCGTTCCTGCCCCGGCGCCTGACGGGACAGGCGGGCCAGATTAATGCTGACCGCGGTGGAACTGACCAGCCCGCCCATCAGGGCCAGCCCCGCCACGCCGCGCCGTGCACCGCCCAACCGGATCGCCGCATAGCCCAGAAAGGACAGGCCCGCAATCAGCACCGCCATCAGCCATATGCGAAAAGGATTGAGCGCTTCGAACGGCCCATAGCCGCGATCCGGCAACAGGGGCAGCACCACCAGCGACAGCACGGCCAGCCGGATCAGGGCGGTCAGGTCCGTGCCGGAAAGATGCTGCAAACCGCTGTGCAGCAATGTGCGGAAATTCAGCAGGGCGGCCACGGAAACACCGGCCACCACGGCGGGCAGAGCCGCCCCCGCACCGGCCATCAGGCCCACCACCAGCACCGCCAGCGCCGCCACGCTGTCCGTGGCGCTGAGAGTGCCGCGCGAGACACTTTCCCGCCAATATGCAAGGCCCAGCACGGCCGCGAGCGCCAGCACCAGCGCGCCGGAAAGCCAGGGGCCGAAATGCGCCGTTCCCGCGCCGCCAAGGCCGCCCAGCAGGCCGATCAGGCTGAATGTCCTGATGCCCGCAACCCGCTGCCCCGCGGGCCGTTCGCGGGCCTGCCAGCCCCGATCCAGCCCCACCAGCAGGCCGAGCCCCAGGGCCAGCAGCACCAGCCAGACCGGATCACCGGCCAGGGCGGGCATGAGATCGGCGGGGGCGGGGTCATCCATGCCGGGCGCCTAACCGGGCAGGCTGGTCATAAGGCCGTATATGGCAATGCGGATCACCGCCGTGGCCAGCACCGTGACCCACAGGCGCTCCACAAGCCGACCGCCGATCAGCGCACCCGCCGCCGCGGCCACCACGGACCAGAGCAGGAAGCCCATGAGCACGAAGGTATCCAGAACCGCCCAGAAAAACAGTGACAGGCCCACACTGACCAGCAGCGCCACCATCACATGGGTGGTCATGCTGAAGCCACCGGGCGATGGCGCATCAAGATCAGGGTCGTCGGAATCGGGAGTGTCGGCGTCATGCTCTGTCATGGGTGCGTCCTTCCATAGGGTGTGGACCAGGCGCCCATCATAGGCACTGCAACCCGCCGCGCCAAGGGCTGTGCCCGGCACGGATCACAGGGGACGAACCAGAGGGGGCGAGCCAGAGGGATCAGGCGGGGCGGATCAGGCCGCCCTTCTCCTCGATGAAGCGCATCACGGTTTCCGCGCCGTCGCCCTTGCGCAGCGATGTGAAGGCATAGGGGCGCTCGCCGCGCATACGCTTCGTATCGCTGTCCATCACCTCAAGCGAGGCGCCCACCAGATCCGCCAGATCATATTTGTTGATCACCAGAAAATCCGATCGGGTGATGCCGGGCCCGCCCTTGCGGGGGATTTTCTCACCCGCCGACACATCGATCACATAAATGGTCAGGTCCGCCAGTTCCGGGGAAAAGGTGGCGGCCAGATTGTCGCCGCCGCTTTCGATCAGCAGCACTTCAAGGCCGGGGAAGCGCTCCACCATGTCCGCCACCGCCGCCAGATTGATGCTGGCATCCTCCCGGATCGCGGTGTGCGGACAACCACCCGTCTCCACGCCCCTGATGCGTTCCTGCGGCAGAACGCCGGTCTCGCTCAGGATGCGCTCGTCTTCCTTGGTGTAGATGTCATTGGTGATCGCCGCCACATCATAATGGGGCGTAAGCAGACGGCAGAGATGTTCCATCAGCGCCGTTTTGCCCGACCCCACAGGGCCACCGATACCCACCCGCAAGGGGCCGTTCCCGGATGTCATATCCATCTCTCCCGTTTTTGTTTCATGACCGAAACAATCTGCTGTACTGCGTTTCATGGCGCATGGCCGCGATGTCGGACAGCATGGCCGCGCCGCCAAGGGCATCTAGGCCGCTGTCCAGCGCCCGATCCCCCACGCCGTGAACCACCGGTTCCAGTTCGGCGATCACGTTCTGGCCGTCGGTCTGGCCCAGCGGCACCAGCCGCACCGCCGCCGAGACCAGATTGGCCAGAAAGGCGTGCAGATAGCCGTGCAGGGCCAGCGCGCACCCGATGCCATGACCGGCCGCGGTCACGGCCACCGCCACCGGATAAACCACGTCGCCGGGGCGGAATCCGTCCAGCAGGTCCAGCGTGGCGGCGGGCCAGCTTTTGCCGGTGGCATCCATGAAGGCGCGGCCCTGCGCACCGGATTCCAGCAGCCGTTCCCGCCCCGCCTGATAGGCCCGCGCAAGGGATGTCACATGAACCAGCCGCCCGCGATCGCGCACATTGGCCGCCGCCCAGCTTTCGTGAAAGATCAGGGCATCGCACCAGCCGGTGCCGAACAACAGCACGTCTTCCAGCCACAGGGTCAGGCTGTGGGCATCCGTGATCTCGCCGGTTTCCACTGCCCATTCCAGACCGTGGGAATAGGTATAGGCCCCCACCGGATAGCTGGGCGACAGCCAACTGAGCAGGCGATAGAGCGCCCGCGCATCGATGGTGGGCGCGACGGCGGGATCAGTGCTCATGGTCGTGCACCCGGCCATGGCCATAGGCGCCGCCCTCAGGGTGGAACGGTTCCAGTATGGCGTTCACATCCGCGCCGAGCCCGCGCGCCATGTCCGCGATCACATGGTCATAGCGCACCTTCAGCCTGTCCGCCGCCAGTTCGGTGGGCAGGTGGCGGTTGCCCAGATGCCAGGCCAGACGCACCAGATGGTCCACACCGTGAGCGCGGATTTCCAGCAGGTCTTCCGGCGCGGCCACCACCTGAAACAGGCTGCCGTCAGCGATTTCCAGCGCGCTGCCGTCCAGCAGCGGGGCCGCCGTGTCCCGATCCAGCAACAGCTTTCGGCCCGCGGTGCTTTCCACCACCAGGCGGCGGCGATAGCGGTCGTCATAGACCAGCGACACGCTGTCCGCGGCGGCGGCCTGCCATGTTCCGGGATCATGTATGGTGATCACCTTTTCCATCACGGCCTCAATACAGGAAATAGCGCTGGGCCATGGGCACCACATCCGCCGGTTCGCAGGTCAACAGTTCCCCGTCGGCGCGCACTTCATAGGTTTCCGGGTCCACCTCGATATGCGGGGTGGCGTCGTTCAGTGCCATGGACTTCTTGGAAATGGTCCGGGTATCGCTGACCGGGATCAGCGTCTTGTCCAGCCCCAGATGGTCCAGCCCCGCATCCAGCCCGGCTTGCGAGACAAAGGTGCAGCTCGACGCCGTGACCGCCTTGCCCAGCGCCGCGAACATGGGCCGGTAATGCACCGGCTGCGGCGTCGGGATGGAGGCATTGGGATCGCCCATGGGCGCGGCGGCGATGCTGCCGCCCACCAGCACCAGCTTGGGCTTGACCGCGAACATTTCCGGCGACCACAGCACCAGATCCGCCCGCTTGCCGGGGGTGATGGAGCCGATATGGTCCGCCATGCCGTGGGCGATGGCCGGATTGACGGTGTATTTGGCGATATAGCGCTTGACCCGTTCATTGTCCGTGTCCGCCGTGTCGCCCAAAAGCGCGCCGCGCTGCTTTTTCATCTTGTCGGCGGTCTGCCAGGTGCGGATCAGCACCTCGCCCACCCGGCCCATGGCCTGGCTGTCGGACGCGATGATGGAAAACGCCCCCATGTCGTGCAGGATATCCTCGGCGGCGATGGTCTCCCGCCGGATGCGGCTTTCGGCAAAGGCCACGTCTTCCGGGATACGCGGGTCCAGATGGTGGCAGACCATCAGCATGTCCAGATGCTCTTCCAGCGTGTTGGCGGTGAAGGGCCGGGTCGGATTGGTGCTGGACGGGATCACATTATGGCTGCCCGCCACCTTGATGATGTCCGGTGCGTGGCCGCCGCCCGCGCCTTCCGTGTGATAGGCGTGAATCACCCGGTCCCCGATGGCCTTCAGGGTGTTTTCCACAAAGCCGCTTTCATTCAGCGTATCGGTGTGGATCATCACCTGCACATCCATGGCATCCGCCACAGACAGGCAGCAGTCGATCGCCGCGGGGGTGGTGCCCCAGTCCTCGTGCAGTTTCAGCGCGCAGGCCCCGGCGCGCACCTGCTCTTCCAGCGCCGCCGGGGTGCTGGCATTGCCCTTGCCCGCAAAGGCCAGATTGACCGGCGAAAACTCCGCCGCCTGAAGCATCCGGCCAATATGCCATGGCCCCGGTGTGCAGGTGGTGGCATTGGTGCCGGTGGCCGGGCCGGTGCCGCCGCCCAGCATGGTGGTCACCCCGCTCATCAGGGCGTCATCCACCTGCTGGGGGCAGACAAAATGGATATGGGCGTCGAACCCGCCGGGGGTCAGGATGCAGCCCTCGCCCGCGATGGCCTCCGTGCCGGGGCCGATGATGACGGTCACTCCATCCTGCGTGTCCGGGTTGCGGGCCTTTCCGATGGCATGGATGCGCCCGTCCTTCAGGCCCACATCCGCCTTGATAATGGCCTGATGGTCCACCAGAAGGGCATTGGTGATCACCGTGTCCACCGCCCCTTCCGCGCGGGACATCTGGCTTTGACCCATGCCGTCGCGCACCACCTTGCCGCCGCCGAACTTCACCTCGTCACCATAAACGGTGAAATCCTTTTCCGGGGTGATGAACAGCTCGGTATCCGCCAGGCGCAATCGGTGGCCCATGGTGGGGCCGAACATGCCGCCATAGTCCGCGTGTGAAAGTGTCGCCGCCATATCAGCCTTCCCCCTTGTCCAGATTGCCCATCACCTGACCATTGAAACCCACCGCGCGCCGGGCGCCGCCATAGGGCACCAGGGTCACGTCCCGCTCCTGGCCCGGTTCGAACCGCACGGCGGACCCGGCGGGAATGTCCAGCCGGTGGCCGTGCGCCGCCTCCCGGTCGAAGGCAAGCGCCGCATTGGTTTCGGCAAAATGATAATGGGACCCCACCTGAACCGGCCTGTCGCCGGTATTGGCCACGGTCAGCGTCAGGGTGGGGCGGCCCTCGTTCAGGGTGATCCGCCGGTTCGGCAGGCTCACCAGTTCGCCGGGGATAAGCGGGGCCTGTGTCATTTCCGGCCCCGATGGCGCCAGACGGCCCAGCCGATCGCCAGCAGGGCGACGGGCACCAGCACCCATTCCAGCCCGGCAAGGGGGCTGGCACCATGGGGGTGGCCATGGGCCGCCGCCGATGGATGGGCCAGCGCCCCGCCCGCATGGAGCGACGCGGCCAGCAGGCTGGCAAAAGCGAACAGGGTCAGCAGTCGGGTCATGGTCTGTCTCCTCCACATCTGAAACGGGCTCAACGAATGGGGTCATGCACGGTCACCAGCTTGGTGCCGTCGGGAAAGGTGGCCTCCACCTGCACGTCGTGAATCATTTCCGGCACGCCTTCCATCACCTGATCGCGGCCAAGCACGGTGGCGCCGAACGCCATCAAGTCCGCCACCGTGCGGCCATCGCGCGCACCTTCCAGAATGGCATCCGTGATCAGTGCAATGGCTTCCGGGTGATTCAGAAGCACACCCCGTTCCAGTCGGCGGCGGGCCACCATGGCGGCGGTGGCGATCATCAGCTTGTCCTTTTCGCGGGGGGTCAGGTTCATTGCAGTTTCTCCTTGAAATCAAAGGCCCCACATGCGGGGTGCCGCGGCGCCGCCCCGCACCAGATCGAGCACGGCAAGCATCTGGCGGCGCAGGGCGGCCCCGCCATGGGCCACGATCCGCGCCAGCACCAGCCCATCCGGCCCGGCAGGCAGATGGCTGGCGCCCATGACCGCCCCTTCGACCGGCCCAAGCGCCTGCAAATCCGCCACCATGCGCTCGGCCCCCGGCGTCACGGCCACCAATGTGGCAAAAGCATCGGCGCCGCCCAGCACGGCGGGCCGGGCCAGCACATCCTGAAGGTCCATATCCGCATCCGCCGCGAGCCGCGTGCCGTCGGCATAGACCAGGCGATCCCCCAGCCATATGCGCCAGTCATCGAAAAAGGCCCCGCGGCGCACCCGTTCCCGCATGGCGGTGCGGCCTAGCACTGTGGCTTCCGCCGCCACCAGGCGCGCGCCAGGTGCCAGCGACACGGACAGCGCCCGATGACAGCGCGCACCATCGAACAGAATGGTTTCCTGGGGCAGCCATTCCAGCGTCGCCCCCGTCGCCACACGAGCCCGCGTGGTGATGCGGGTAACGCCCGCGCTGGCCCGATAGAGCTTTTCCGCCGCCTGCGTGCTGGCCACCAGATGGCCGCCATCCACGTTCACACTTTGCTGGAAGCGGTCACCGCCGGTCAGCCCGCCCGCCGTATTGATCAGCACCATATCGCCCACGCCCGCCGTGGCCGGGCGGGGAAAGCGTGCCTTGGCGGCGCCTTCCTGATAGAGACTGCTCAGCCCCCGTTCATGCCAGCCCACCCTGAGAACGCCGTAGGTGCGTTGCAGGGCCTGTTCCGGCACCGAAACGGGATCGGGCGCATGGTGAGAGCGGGGCCATTGTGGCTGCGCGGTCATGCACATCCCCTGTTGCACGCGGTCAGCTTTCCTAACCAATTGGTCAGGTCACGGGAATCATAGCAATCACCGGGCCAAGAGCCGGACGGCCCGAAACCGGCGGAACAGGCGCCTGCCAGCGCAAATATGCCTTAAATTTCGGCATCCGGCTGCCCTGTTTGCAGGCACCTGCCCGTGCAATCGGCGGGAACGGTTTTCCCTTGTGGAAAAGGGCGGTCGCCGCTACGGTCGCAAACTGAATGATCGGTCAGATTCAGACCGCCCGGAACACCCTGAGACCCGCATTATGGCCGCAACCACACACAGCCGCCCCACCCTGTATCGCGGGCCGCTTTACACCCCGCTGGACACAACCGCCCCCCGCGCGGACGGGGCAGAGCTGTACCTGCCGGACGGCGGCCTGCTGGTGGTGGATGGCCTGATCGGCGATGTGGGACTGTTCGAGGCGGTGCGCGCCCGCGCCGGAGCCGCCTATGTGGTGGACACTGGCGGGCACTGGCTGGTGCCGGGCTTTGTGGACACCCATGTGCATTATCCCCAGACCGAGATGATCGCCAGCTTCGGCGCCCAGTTGCTGGACTGGCTGAACACCTACACCTTTCCGGCGGAAGCCGCCTTTGCCGATCGTGATCACGCGGATCGGGTGGCCAGGCTGTTTCTGGATGAGATGCTGCGTCAGGGCACCACCACGGCGCTGGTCTTCGCCACCGTCCACCCCGGTTCCGTGGATGCCCTGTTCAGCGCGGCATTGAAACGCGATCTGCGCCTGATCGCGGGCAAGGTCTGCATGGATCGCCACGCCCCGGCCAATCTGCTGGACACGCCGGAAAGCGCCTATGAGGACAGCGCCCGCCTGATCGATCAGTGGCACGGGCGCGGGCGGCTGGGCTATGCCATCACGCCGCGCTTCGCGCCCACGTCAAGCCCGGCGCAACTGGCCGCACTGGGCCGCCTGCTGCACGCGCATGACGACGTGCTGCTGCACACCCATCTGAGCGAAAATCAGGGCGAGATCGCCTGGGTGGCCGACCTGTTCCCGGAGGCGCAAAGCTATCTGGATGTGTATGACCGCCATGATCTGGTGGGGGAGCGCAGCGTGTTCGCCCATTGCCTGCACATGGCCGACCATGACATGGCCCGCCTGGGCCGTGCGGGCAGCGCCATTGCCTGCTGCCCCACGTCCAACTTCTTTCTGGGCAGCGGCACCTTCGATTTTCACCGCGCCGAACGCCATGATGTGACCGTGGGGCTGGGCAGCGATGTGGGGGCGGGCACCAGCTTCTCACTGACCGCCACCATGAACGCCGCCTACAAGGCTGGACAGCTTCAGGGACAGGCCCTGACCGCCGGCACCCTGATGCGCATGGCCACGCTGGACGGGGCGCGGGCGCTCCATGTGGCGGATCGGGTGGGCAGTCTGGAGCCCGGCAAGGAAGCGGATTTCCTGACCCTGAACCCGGCGGCCACGCCCCTGATGGCGGCGCGCATGGCGGCGGCACGGGACTGGCGGGAACAATTGTTCGCGCTGATCATGATGGGGGACGACCGGATGGTTTCCGGCACCCATATCCGCGGGCGCCGCTGGCAGGAAACGGCGAAAGCCTGAGCCCTCACGCGCCGGGCAGGTGGACGGTCACCGGCGGGTGGCCCGCATCGTCCAGCACCACCTCGTCGCAATTGGGCGTTTCCACATGGTCGCGGGCGTCCACCCGATCCACCACCAGGAAATCGCTCACACCCTGAAGGGCCAGGCTGTAATGGTGCCAGGTGCCGGGGTGATAATTCACGCCCTGATCGCCGCTGGCCAGAAAAGCGGTGAGCGCCACCGGATCGAACGACCCCTTTTCGCCCACCACCACCAGATAAGGATGGGGACCGAGGGGCATGAAAAGCTGGCTGGACAGGGGATGCCGCTCCATCACCGCAACCGACCAGGGCGTGGTGACGGGCTGGCTGCGGAAAATGTTCACCGCCACGCGGCCCACCTCGCCCAGCACGTCGATCTCCGCCAGGTCGTGAAATCGGGTGGTGCGGCCATAATTGATCTGTTTCTGCACGGCGCGCTCATCAGCTTCCACCACATCGCCAAAGGGGGCGAAGGCGTCCGCCGTAAGGGGCCGGGCGGTGAGGGTGATGGGGCGCGCGCTCATGATCCGTCCTTCCGGTGGTCGGCGATCCATTTGCCCAGCCGGGCGCGCTCGCCGTCCGTCATGCCGGTTTCATTGCCCAGCGGCATGATATTGGCCAGCACCGCCTGCTGTTCGATCTTCGGGGCGTATTGCCGGATCAGGGCCGGGCTGTCCAGCCGCACGCCGCCAGGGGCCTCGGTGAAAGCGGGGTGGCGGGGATTGGTCGCGTGGCAGCTTGTGCAATGGGTTTCCATGATGGCGCGCACCTCGGTGAACGGCACCGCGCCAGCCACGCCACCCGCCATGTCGGGCCGACCCGCTGAACGGGTCTGGGCCGTGAACATGGCGATGATGATGAACAGCCCGATGCTGGCAAAGACCAGCCCCGGCGCGCTCACCTCCCGGTGGCGCAGATTGAAGAAATGCCGGATCATCACGCCCAGCACCCCGATGGCCGCCAGAAGCAGCCAGTTATACGGATGGCTGAACACCATGGGATAATGATTGGAGATCATGATGAACAGCACCGGCAGGGTCATGTAGTTATTGTGCAGGGACCGCTGCTTGCCCGCCGCGCCCAGCGCCGGGTCCGGCTCTTCACCCCGTTCCAGCGCGGCCACCACCTTTTTCTGATTGGGGATGATCACGAAGAACACGTTGGCCACCATGGCCGTGCCGATCACCGCGCCCACATGGATGAAGGCGCCCCGATCATTGAAAACCTGCACAAGGCCGTAAGAAAGCGCCACCAGCACCAGAAACCAGAGCGCGCCGAACAGCCGCCCGTTGCGGCCCAGCGGAGAGCGGCACAGCCCGTCATAGACCAGCCAGCCGCCCGCGATCACACCCAGCCCCAAAAGCACCGCCTGCACGGGGCTGAGCGCGGCCTTGGCGCTGTCCACCAGGAACAGGTCCGCGCCCCAGTAATAGACAATGCCCAGCAAGGCCATGCCCGACAGCCATGTGGTATAGGCTTCCCATTTGAACCAGTGCAGGTCATCCGGCATATGGGCGGGGGCAACGGCATATTTCTGCTTGTGATAGAACCCGCCGCCATGCACCGACCACACTTCGCCGGTCACGCCGTCGGCGCCGCCTTTCGCGGTGGGGCGCAGGTGATTATCCAGCCAGACGAAATAGAAACTGGCACCGATCCAGGCAATGCCCGCGATCATGTGCAGCCAGCGCACGCCAAGGCCCAGCCAGGCCGCGATATCCAGTTCCATGGGGCAACTCCCTGCCCGTTCCGGGCGTTATTCCATCATCGCAGACCGGCCATCAGGCCGCTTCATACCCCAGCACCAGTTCGGTGGCCGGATCGGTCAGGAATTCGGCCAGTGTATCGGCCATCACCAGATCCCGGAACAGAGTGATGGCGTCGTCCATATGGCCGATATGGGTGGCCTGTGCACGGGTTTCCCCGGCCACCTGATCCAGCATCTTCGCCATCAGGGCGTCATCCATGCGGGTGCCGTCCGTCATTTCCGCCTTGTGAACGCGCCACTGCCAAAGCTGAGTGCGCGCGATTTCGGCGGTGGCGGCGTCCTCCATCAGATTATAGATGGGCACCGCGCCCAACCCGTCGAGCCAGGCGCCCAGATAAAGCAGCCCCACATTGATGTTCTGGCGCAGGCCCTCCTCCGTGATGGTGCCATCCGGCACCGCCAGCAGATCGGCGGCGCTGACCTGCACGTCGTCCCGCGCCACATCCAACTGGTTGGGGCCGGGCATATAGGCATCGAACACGGCCCGCGCCGTTTCCACCGAGGCCGGATGCGCCACCCAGGTGCCGTCATGGCCGTCACCGGCCTCACGCTCCTTGTCGGCGCGCAGCTTTTCCGTGGCCGCGGCGTTCTTTTCCGGGTCGCCCTTGACCGGAATCTGCGCCGCCATGCCGCCCATGGCGTGTGCCCCGCGCCGGTGGCAGGTCTTGATCAGCAGCAGGCTGTAGGACCGCAGGAAATGCTGCGTCATGCCCACCTGTTCCCGGTTCGGCAGCACGAAGTTCGGATCACGGGCGAAACGCTTGATGAAATTGAAAATATAGTCCCAGCGGCCACAATTCAGCCCGACAATGTGATCCCGCAATTCATACAGGATTTCATCCATCTGGAACGCCGCCGTAATGGTTTCGATCAGCACCGTGCAGCGCACCGTGCCGCGCGCCAGACCCAGATGGTCTTCACCGAAGGCGATCACCTCTTCCCACAGGCGGGCTTCCAGATGGTGTTCCATCTTGGGCAGATAGAAATAAGGGCCGGAGCCATTGGCTTTCAGCGCCGCGTGATTGTGAAACAGATACAGCGCGAAATCGAAAAAGCCACCGGATACGGGCGCGCCGTCCAGCAGCACATGATGTTCCGCCATGTGCAGGCCGCGCGGGCGCACGATCAACGTGGCGAGACTGTCCCCCAGCGCATAGGTCTTGCCGCGCGCCGCATCCGAGAAATCGATGGTGCGGGCATTGGCATCGCGCAGATTGATCTGGCCGTTCACCATGTTGGACCAGGCGGGCGTGCTGGCGTCCTCAAAGTCCGCCATGAAGCACTGGGCGCCGCTGTTCAGCGCGTTGATAACCATTTTGCGGTCCACCGGGCCGGTAATTTCCACCCGCCGATCCAAAAGGTCCGCCGGGGCGGGCCGCACGGTCCAGTCCCCCGCGCGCACATCCGCCGTTTCGGCCAGAAAGTCCGGCTTTTCCCCGGCGTCGAACGCCTTTTGCCGCTCCATCCGGGCATCCATCAGCGCACGCCGACGGGCGCCGAAACGGGTCTCGATCTCCTTGAAGAAAGCCAGCGCCCCTTCGCTCAGCACGCTGTCGGCCCCGGCCACTTCAGGGCCCTTGATGGTCAGTCCGCCGCGCTCGAATGTGTGCATGGTCACGGGAATTCCCCTTATGGCTGTGCCTGATCGTTGCGAATAAGGCGGTATCATACCGCGCGTGCGGCGCAGCATAGGCGGCGCGGCGCCTTTTTGGAATAGGCTAAAAATTTTAGGTTTTTCAAAAAATATTTGATAATACGCCGTCATGAGCAAGCTGGACGATATGGCCGTCTTCATCCGCGTGGTGGAACTGGGCAGCTTTTCCCGCGCCGGGCGGGATCTGCGCCTGTCGGCGGCGCTGGTCTCCTCGCGCATCAAGCGCCTGGAAGGGGCGCTCGGCATCACCCTGTTCAACCGCACCACCCGACAGGTCCGCGTGACCGAGGCGGGGCGGCGCTATTACGAGGATTGCCTGGACATATTGCGCCGGGTGGAAGAGGCCGAAAGCCGCCTGGCGGAAAGCGACGTGGCGCCCCGCGGCATACTCAGGCTCACGGCCTCCAGCAGTTTCGGGCGCCATTTCCTGGCCCGGCAGATTCCCGATTTCCACCGGCGCTATCCCCATATCCGGGTGCAGCTACAGATCACCGACCGGGTGGTGGACCTGCTGGCGGAAGGGCTGGACCTGGCGATGCGCATGGGGCCGGTGGTGCCGGGCAGTTTCCGCACGGTCATTCTGGCGCCGGTGCGCCGGGGCCTGTATGCCAGCCCGGATTATCTGGCCCGACGGGGCTGGCCGCAAACCCCGCAGGACCTGGCTCGCCACGACTGCCTGATGCTGCGCTATCCCGGCTCCCGCCAGTTCCGCTGGCGCTTTGCCGGGCCGGACGGCCCCTATGATCTGGCGCTGGACGGCGCGTTAGACAGCACCAATGGCGAAGTGCTGCGCGACTGGGCGGTTGCCGGAGAGGGAATCGTGCTGAAAACCGACTGGGAAGTGCGCCGCGACGTGGCCGAGGGGCGGCTGGTGGAAGTGCTGGCCGATCACATGCCCGGCGACAATGTGCTGCACCTCGTGATCCCCTATGATCAATATGTACCGCCCCGCGTGCGGGTGTTCATCGCGGATCTGGCCGATCGCCTGCGGGCGGACCCGGTTCTGAGCGCGCACGCCCGGCCACGGCCTTTTCTGGACTCATCAGTATGAATATTCATTGACTCGGCCAGTCGTTTTCGCTATCGCACAGCTAGGCTGAACCCGTTATAAAGCGGGCAGGATCATTGCCCCATCAAAGGGTCCTTGCGAACACACCGGGCGGGGCCGGGTCGGTTACCGTCCTTTTCTGGAGGGGAGAGGGAAGCCCATGAAACTCATGGTGCCCGTAAAGCGGGTTGTCGATTACAACGTCAAGGTCCGCGTGAAGTCGGACAATTCCGGCGTTGAGCTGGCCAATGTGAAAATGTCCATGAATCCCTTTGACGAAATCGCCGTGGAAGAGGCGGTTCGTTTGAAGGAAGCTGGCAAGGCGGACGAGATCATACTCGTCTCCATCGGCCCGAAGGCGTCGCAGGAAACCATCCGCACCGGCCTTGCCATGGGCGGGGACCGCGGCATTCTGGTGGAGCATGACGACGCGGCGGAGCCGCTGGCCGTGGCCAAGATCCTCAAGGCCATCGTGGCCGAGGAAAGCCCCGATCTGGTGATCATGGGCAAACAGGCCATCGATGACGACTGCAACCAGACCGGCCAGATGCTGGCCCACATGCTGGACTGGCCCCAGGCCACCTTTGCCAGCAAGCTGGAAACGGAAGACGGCAGCCTGAAGGTGACCCGCGAGATCGACGGCGGCCTGGAAACCCTGACAATGAAACTGCCCGCCATCGTCACCACGGACCTGCGCCTGAACGAGCCGCGCTATGCCGCCCTGCCCAACATCATGAAGGCGAAGCGAAAGCCCATCGACATGAAAACCCCCGCCGACTACGGCGTGGACATGGGCCTGCGCCTGAAAACCGTGCGGGTGGACGAACCGCCCAAGCGCGCGGGTGGTGAAATGGTGGCAAGCGTGGACGATCTGGTGGCCAAGCTGAAAGAAAAGGGAGTGGTGTGATGACGGCGCTCGTATTCATCGAACATGACTTTGAGGCCATCGCCGACAGCAGCCTGGCCGCCGTGACCGCCGCCCGGACCTTCGGGGATGTGCACGCCCTGGTCACCGGCAAGGGCGCGGACACCATCGCCGAAGCCGCCGCGAAGATCGACGGCGTGGCCAAGGTGCTGCACATGGAAGGCGACCAGTTCGAACACATACTGGCCGAGGAGCAGGCCGAAGCGGTGCTGAGCCTGGCCGACGGCTATGACCAGATTCTGGCCGCCGCCACCATGGCGGGCAAGAACTTCATGCCCCGCGTGGCCGCCGCGCTGGACGTGAGCCAGATTTCCGACATCATCGAAGTGGTGAACGAAACCACCTTCAAGCGGCCCATCTATGCGGGCAACGCCATCGCCACCGTGGAAAGCACGGACGCCAAAAAAGTGATCACCGTGCGCGGCTCCACCTTCGACAAGGCCGCATCCGAAGGCGGCAGCGCCAGCGTGGAAAAGGTGGATGCACCGGCACCCAAGGGCCATGCCAGCTTCGAAGGCGCGGAACTGACCAAATCCGACCGGCCCGAACTGACCAGCGCGGACATCATCGTTTCCGGCGGTCGGGGCCTTGGCTCCGGCGAGAATTTCGCCATCATCGAAAAGCTGGCGGACAAGCTGGGCGCCGCCGTGGGCGCCAGCCGCGCCGCAGTGGATGCGGGCTTTGTGCCCAATGACTATCAGGTGGGCCAGACCGGCAAAATCGTGGCGCCGGACCTGTATATCGCCTGTGGCATTTCCGGGGCGATCCAGCACCTGGCCGGCATGAAGGACAGCAAGATCATCGTCGCCATCAACAAGGACGAGGAAGCCCCCATCTTTCAGGTGGCGGACTATGGCCTTGTGGCGGACCTGTTCGACGCGGTGCCGGAGCTGACCGAAAAGCTCTGATCCCGCCGCCGCATCAATAGCCGAAACACAAGGCGGGCGCCCTGACACCGGGGCGCCCGTTTTTCGCGCCGCACCAGCCCGCGCACGCCCCGCCACGGGCGGACTTTTTCACCCGATACGGCCCGCCCCCCTTGCCGGACGGCGGATTTGTCCCCAAACTGCGCGCCGAAGAACAGCATCACGGCAAACAGGGGGACAATACATGGTTGAGACCGTCGGAGTGATCGGCGCGGGACAGATGGGCAATGGCATCGCCCATGTGAGCGCGGTGGCCGGCTTCCAGGTGGTGATGAGCGATCTGAGCATGGCACAGGCGGAAAAGGGCCTTGCCACCATCACGAAAAACCTTGACCGGCTGGTGTCCAAGGACCGCATGAGCCAAGCGGATCGGGACGCGGCGCTCAAGCGCATCACGCTGGCGGACGACCTTTCCGCCCACAAGGACCGCGACCTGGTGATCGAGGCCGCCACCGAGGACGAACACGTCAAGACCGGTATTTTCAAGCAGCTCTGCCCGCACCTGAAGGACGGGGCCATGATCGCCTCCAACACCTCGTCCATTTCCATCACGCGGCTGGCCGCCAGCACGGATCGGCCCGAACGCTTCATGGGCGTGCACTTCATGAACCCGGTGCCAGTGATGAAACTGGTGGAAATGATCCGGGGCATTGCCACGGCGGATGACACCTTTCAGGACTGCATGGCCTTCATCAACCGGCTCGGCAAGGAAACCGCCACCGCCGAGGATTTCCCCGGTTTCATCGTCAACCGCATCCTGATGCCCATGATCAACGAGGCGATCTACACCCTTTATGAAGGCGTGGGCAATGTGGAAAGCATCGACACCGCCATGAAGCTTGGCGCCAACCACCCCATGGGGCCGCTGACCCTGGCCGACTTCATCGGGCTGGATACCTGCCTGGCGATCATGCAGGTGCTGTATGATGGCCTGTCGGACAGCAAGTATCGCCCCTGCCCCCTTCTGGTGAAATATGTGGAAGCGGGCTGGCTGGGCCGAAAGACCGGGCGCGGCTTTTATGATTATGCGGGGGAACTGCCCCGCCCCACCCGCTGACGCGCATTCCTTCCCGGCCACAGGAGCCTATCCATGAGCAAGCTGACCCTGGTGATCGGCAATCGAACCTATTCAAGCTGGTCCCTGAGGGGCTGGCTGGCGGTGCGCCAGACCGGCTTCCGCTTCGAGGAGGTGATCCTGCCGCTGGAAACCGACCAGTTCTATGACGAGGTGGAAAGCTGGAGCCCCAGCCGCACCGTGCCCGCACTGAACCACAGGGGCGCCCGCATCTGGGACAGCCTGGCCATTGTGGACTATTGCGCCCGCCTGAACCGGGATGCCTTTTTCTGGCCTTCCGAATTCGATGCCTTCGGCTATGCCAAGTCCATCGCCGCGGAAATGCATTCCAGCTTTTCCGCCCTGCGCCGGGCCGCGCCGATGAATCTGCGCAAGCGCTATACGGGGCTGACCATGGATGCGGATGTGGCCCGCGACCTGGAGCGAATCGATACGCTGTGGTGCGAATGTCTGGACCATTTCGGCGGCGACGGCGGCTATCTGTTCGGGGACTTTTCCGCCGCCGACATGATGTTCGCGCCGGTGGCCACGCGCGTCGTGACCTATGACCTGCCCATGAGCACGGAAGCCCGGCGCTATGTGACCACCATCATGGAACACCCCTTCATGCTGGACTGGTGCGCGGCGGCGGAACAGGAAACCGCCATCCTGAAAAGCGAGGAACTGGCCGAGGGCCAGACCCATCTGAGCGCGGGATAGGCTTTATTACCGCTCACGCAAGCGTGCTGCGCACGCGCTCCGCGAGGGCGCCGCACTGGCGGCGGGCCACGGTCGTGGCCTCCGCTCATCCCGCGCAGTGGCGGGATGGCGGTAGGGGCAACGCTGGTGCGGGGCTGGAATTGGCGGCGGCGAGGTGGTCGTCGGTTGCCGTCTAGATTCGCCCTTTTTTCAGCGCCGTGAACAGCTTGATGGCTTCCGGTTCGTCCCATTTCAGGGGGCCCAGATATTTGCCGCGAATGCGGCCCTTGCGGTCCACGATCAGGCTGGTGGGAAGCGAGCCCTTCGCCAGATCCATGGCCAGTGCCATAGTGGGGTCCGCATAGGGGGCGAGATTGGGGGCGCCCCATTCCTTCAGGATATCGCGGGCCTGCCCCACGCCGCCGCGATCCACATTGATCGCCACCACTTCGAAATCCGCGTCGCCCAGTTCTTTCTGCAAGGCGGCCAGTTCCTTCATTTCCGCCTTGCAGGGTGCGCACCACGGCGCCCACAGATTGATCAGCAGCGCCTTGCCCTCAAGGCTGGCGAGCGGCGCCTTTTCACCGTCCGGCAGGTGAATGAGCGTCTGCGGCAACGCCTCTGGCGGCGTCACCACCGATACCGGCGTCATCTCCCCCCGCAGAAAGGGGGCAAGACCCCCTGCATCTGACGTGGACGGGCCCGCCACCATCCGATAGGCTACGGCGCCCATCAGGACGAGAACGATGCCAATCGGAATGATCAGCGATTTTCTCATGCCAGTCTCCAATTTGTTACAACGGTGAAGGCCGCCTTATGTCCAGTTCATCCAAAAGCCCCCACGCTCATCCGTCAAGCAATGAGGCGCCCGCCCCAGGCAGCGGACGGCAAAGCATGTGGGGTGGCCGTTTCAATGCGGGCCCGTCCGCGATCATGCAGGAAATTAACGCGTCCATCGGGTTTGACAATGTTCTGTATCGTCAGGACATCCAGGGCTCCCGCGCCCATGTGGCCATGCTGGCGGCGTGCGGCATCATCACGCAAAAGGACGCCACCGCCATCACCCGCGGGCTGGACCGGGTGGAAGCGGAAATAGAAGCGGGGGAAATGACCTTCGATCCGGCGCTGGAAGATATCCACATGCACATCGAAAAGCGCCTGATCGAACTGGTGGGAGACGCGGGCGCGCGCCTGCACACGGCCCGGTCCCGCAATGATCAGGTGGCCACGGATTTCCGCCTTTGGGTGCGCCAGGCGATCGACACGCTGCGCCAGAGCCTGACGGACCTGACAGCCGCGCTGATCGATCAGGCGGAAACCCACAAGGCCACGGTGATGCCCGGCTTTACCCATTTGCAGACTGCCCAGCCGGTCACACTGGGTCATCACCTGATGGCATATGTGGATATGATCCTGCGCGACCGCGCCCGGCTGGCGGACTGTCGCAAGCGGACCAATGAAAGCCCGCTGGGCGCGGCGGCGCTGGCGGGCACCGGCTTTCCAATCGACCGCCACATGACCGCCGAGGCCCTGGGGTTCGACCGCCCCATGACCAATTCGCTGGATGCGGTCTCGGCGCGGGATTTCGCGCTGGAATATCTCTCGGCGCTGACCATTCTCAGCCTTCATCTTTCAAGGCTGGCGGAAGAAATCGTGCTCTGGGCCTCGGCGCCCTTCGGCTTTCTCACCCTGTCGGACAGTTTTTCCACCGGCTCCAGCATCATGCCGCAAAAGCGTAACCCGGATGCGGCGGAACTGGTGCGCGCCAAGGTGGGGCGCATCGCCGCCGCCTTTCAGGGCCTGATGGTGGTGATGAAGGGGCTGCCGCTGGCCTATAGCAAGGACATGCAGGAAGACAAGGAGCCAGTGTTCAACGCCACCGCGGACATGGAACTGAGCCTGGCGGCCATGACCGGCATGATCCGCGATCTCAAGCCGGACACGGACGCCATGCGCACCGCCGCCGCCGATCGTTTCTCAACCGCAACGGATTTGGCGGACTGGCTGGTGCGGGAATTGGGGATGCCCTTCCGCAGCGCCCACCATGTCACGGGCGCCATTGTGCAAAAGGCCGAGCAGGCGGGCGTGACCCTGGCGGACCTGCCATTGGCGGACATGCAGGCGGTGGAACCCGCCATTACGGAGCATGTGTTCACCGTGCTGGGCGTGGACGAATCCGTGGCCAGCCGCCAGTCCTTTGGCGGCACGGCGCCGGATCGCGTGCTTGAGGCCATCACCGCCGCCCGCCGCCATCTGGAGGAAACGCCGTGACATCGCCCGTCGAACCCCGCGCGCTCACCGCCGCGCTCGCCCTGCTGCTGGGCGCCGCCCTCATTGCCGGTTGCGGCAAGAAAGGCCCGCCGCAACCCCCGAAACAGAGCGCAGCGCCCATGGTGCACGCGCACGCCCCCCAGACCCACAGGATCGGCTGACCCCATGGATCATTTTCACTATCACGACGGCACCCTGATGGCCGAGAGCGTACCGCTCGCCACCATCGCCGAAACAGTGGGCACGCCCGTCTATGTCTATTCCACCGCCACATTGCAGCGCCATATGCGGGTGTTCCAGCAGTCCTTCGAAGGGCTGGACGCCCTGGTATGTTTTGCGGTGAAGGCCAATTCCAACCAGGCGGTTTTGAAAACCCTGGCCAATGAGGGCGCCGGGGCGGACGTGGTCAGCGCCGGGGAGTTGAAGCGGGCGCTGATGGCGGGCATTCCGGCGGACAGGATCGTGTTTTCCGGCGTTGGCAAGACGGATGCGGAAATCCGCGCCGGGCTGGCGGCAGGCATCAAGCAGTTCAATGTGGAAAGCGAACCGGAACTGACCGCGCTGGACCGGCTGGCCGGTGAGATGGGCGTCACGGCGCCGGTTTCCATCCGCGTCAACCCGGATGTGGACGCCCGCACCCATGCCAAGATTTCCACCGGCAAGGCGGAAAACAAGTTCGGCATTCCGTGGAACCGCGCCGATACGATCTATGATCTGGTGGGGGCGCTGCCCAATGTGCGCGCCGTGGGCGTGGATGTGCATATCGGCAGTCAGTTGACCGATCTCGCCCCGTTCGAGGCCGCCTTCAAGCGGGTGGTGGGCCTGGTGCGAGACCTGAAGGCCAAGGGCCACGCCATCAGCCATATCGATCTGGGGGGCGGGCTCGGCATCCCCTATGAGCCGGACGCGGACACACCGCCGGAACCCGCCGCTTATGGCGCCATGATCCGCCGCATCATGGATGGGCTGGATTGCGCCATCATACTGGAACCGGGCCGCCTGATCGCGGGTAATGCCGGGGTTCTGGTCACCCGCCTTCTCTATGTGAAAACAGGCGATGCGCGCACCTTCTATGTGCTGGATGCCGCCATGAACGACCTTGCCCGCCCGGCCATGTATGACGCCTATCACGCCATACTGCCCGTGGCCGCCGCCCCCGGCGCGCCGGTTCAGACGGTGGATTTCGTCGGCCCGATCTGCGAAACGGGGGACACCTTCGCCACTGGCCGCGCCACGGCAGTCCAGGAACCGGGCGCGCTGTTCGCCATCAAATCGGCGGGGGCTTATGGCGCCGTGATGGCATCCAGCTACAACACTCGTGCGCTGGTGCCGGAAGTGCTGGTGAATGGCGACCGGTTCGAGGTGGTCCGCCCGCGTGTGGAAGTGGAAGACCTGATCGCCATGGACCGGCTGCCGGACTGGCTGTAACCGCTGGCGGGGCGGCGGGGCGCCGCCTCAGGCAGAGCCCATGCGCCCGATGAAGGGCAGTTCACGAAAGCGGTGGCCCACATCCATGCCATAGCCCACCACGAACATGTCACCGCACCGGAAGCCGGTGAAATCGGGCCGACAGACCGTTTCCCGCCCGGCGGACTTGTCCAGCAGCACCACGCTGGTCACGGATGCCGCCCCCAGCCGCTCATAATGGTCGAGGGCATAGGACAGGGTGTGGCCGGTCTCGAAGATGTCATCGATGATCAGCACATCCCGATCCGCCACGGGCCGGTCGGATGCGGCCAGCAAGGATACCGTGCCCGCGCGCCGGTCCTTTTCCAGCGTGATGAAATCCATTTCCACCACGCTGCCACGGGCGGACATGGCACGGGTCAGATCGGCGGCGAACATGAAAGCGCCGTTCATGATCACCTGCGCCACGGGCTCCCCTTCCAGCCAGCTTGTCAGGCTGGCGGCCAGTTCATCCACCCGCGCGGCGATTTCGGCAGCGGTATGGACCGGCTCCACACCGTGCACGCTGGGTTCGCTGCGGCCCCAGTCATGCAGGGCGCTGATAAGGCGGGGGGAGCGTTTGGATGTCATAACCGGTTCACCATGATCACTGGCCCTGTGTGGCGGATTGATCCGACTGCGAGCCGGACACCACCGACACCGCTGCATTGGCCGCCCCGGCGGGAACCGGATGGCGGGTCGCCTCGAAAGAGACCTTCATGCCGCGCCGGATCAACTGGGCGGGCGGGCTGAACACCCAGCTATCCACCACCTGGCCGCGCCGGTCCAGAATATCGGCCCGCACCTTGGGCACCTTGGCGGTAATATCCCCCTCATTGCGCACGAAGCCGCTGAGCACCAGCACATCCCGCCCGTCCCGCGTTTCCACGCGGGTGTTTTCCAACAGAGCGGCCACCTTGGGCACGCGCTCCGTGATGGGCTTGCTCAGTTCCCCGCCCTCCTCGCGGGCGGCTTCACGGAAGCGGGCTTCGTCGCTCACACTTTCCAGCATCTGGTAAAGCCGGGCACTGGCGGGCCACAGCGCGCGTACCTTGTCTTCGGCCAGGAAAAACGCACCCCCCGCACCGAGCCAGAGCGCCAGCAGCAACAGCCAACCCGCCGTCATCAACCCCTTGCGCCATCGGCCCCGCGCGGGCGCAGGCTCCCCGATCAAATCGTCCTGATTAAGGAAGGACGGCTTGTCATCCCCATAGCGGTCCCGCACGCGGGTGACGAAATCGTCCATGTCCGTATCCGGCACGGCATCGCCCGGCTCTGCGCCGTCCCCGGTATCGGCGGTCAGATCCGGGGTGTCAGGGCCATCCCCTTTAGGCGCGGGGCCATCCCCGTCCCCTTCATCCTCGCCCAGATCGTCCATGCCGCCGGACGGATGCGGGGCCGGGGCCGTGTCCGCCTCGTGCGGGGTGTCGTCGTCCGCGCCGCCCTGTTGGGGCGTGCGCTCGGCGGCGGCTTCCCGGCGGATGTCATCCAGGCTGGCCCAGGCGTCGTCGTCATCATCGTCGCCGAGGTCCGTGGGTGCCGCTGGGCGGGCGGGCGCAGGCGCGTCATCGTCGTCCTCCGCCATGGCCGCCCGCAGGCGCGCGGCGGTTTCGGGGTCGGGTGCTGCCCCGGAGCCCTCGGCGGCGCGGTCACGGGATGGCTCCCCCTCGCCAGCGGGACGGCGGCGGGCGCTGGGGGGCGGCGCCTCCCGCAGTTCATCGGGCGTGGCGTGCCAGTCATGGCCGCAACTGGCGCAGCGCACCTTGCGCCCTGCCCCCTTGATGGCTCCGTCGGGCACCTTGAAGGATGTGGAACAGGATGGACAGACCAGGATCATGCAGTGGCCTCACACTTTCCACCGGTTGGATCGGGGGGCGCGGTTCGGCCCCTTTGAATACCGCCCGGCGGACTTCCCCCGGCGCGCGGCACAGTCTATCCCGCTTTGGCCGACAAACTCAAGCGCACTGTGGCCCTGCGCCGTTCTGCAAAGCCCTTGCCCCACCAGCGCTTATCAGGCATCCCTGTGCCGGGCCGGACAGTCTGGACCACCCCCGGCCTTTATGCCATGATCGCACCGGCGCGGGCGGGAGAGACCATGATAACCTTCGAAAATGTGGGGATGCGCTACGGTATGGGCGGCGAAGTGCTGCGCGACATCTCCTTCACGCTGGAGCGGGGCTCCTTCCATTTTCTGAAAGGTCCGAGCGGCGCGGGAAAGACATCCCTTCTGCGCCTGCTGTATCTGGCACACCGGCCATCGCGCGGCCTGGTCACTTTCTTTGGCGAAGACCTCGCCAGCCTGCCCCGCCACCGGCTGCCGGCGCTTCGGCGGCGCATTGGCGTGGTGTTTCAGGATTTCCGGCTGTTCGATCATCTCACCGCCTTTGAAAACGTGGCCCTGCCGCTCAGGATCAAGGGGGCACGGCCCAAACAGATTCGCAGCCATGTGGCGGAACTGCTGGGCTGGGTGGGCCTGAGCGACCGGATGAACGCCCGCCCCGCCACGCTGTCGGGCGGCGAGCAGCAGCGCGTGGCCATTGCGCGGGCCATCATCAACAAGCCGGACCTGCTGGTGGCGGACGAACCCACCGGCAATGTGGACCCGGACATGGCCGAGCGGCTGATGCACCTGTTTCTGGAACTGAACCGCATCGGCACCACGCTGGTGGTGGCCAGCCATGACGCCAATCTGGTCAATGCCATCGGAGCCCCCGTCATGGCGCTGGACAAGGGGGAACTGACCCTGCATCCGGGCCGTCCGGGCGCGCTGTCCGCCCTTGCCGGGTCTGATGCAGCGCCGTCGGGCCTGCCATCATCGGGCGCGGCCCCGGCACCGGGAGGGCGGGCATGACCGATCGCCCCGGCCAGGGCAGCGCCATGCTGAGCGCCCGCACCATCCCCTTTCTGCCCGCCAACCGTGCGGGGGACCGCCTGTTGCCCTGGCTGATCGCGGTGATGCTGTTCCTGTCCAGCCTGTCGCTGGTGCTCGCCACCGGCGTGGGGCGCGGCCTGGAACGCTGGAGCAGCGGGCTGGCCACCACGCTGAGCGTGCAACTGGTGGAGCCGGATCGCGCGGTTCATGACCGCCAGAAAACAGAGGTGCTGGCCATGCTGCGCGCCACGCCGGGGGTGGAACAGGCCCGCGTGATGGCGGAAAGCCAGGTGATGGACATGCTCAGCCCCTGGCTGGGCGACCTGCCCCGCGGCAGCGGCCTGCCCGTGCCCACCCTGATAGACGTGACCCTGAAGAAACCCGGCGCCATCAACCCGGATGCGCTGGCGGAACGGCTGAAAGCCATCGCCCCCGGCGCCCGACTGGACGATCACAAAGCCTGGCTGAGCCGCCTGCTGGACCTGGCCCGGCTGGTGCAGATGGTGCTTCTGGCAAGCCTGGTCATGGTGGTGCTGGCCACCGTGGCGATCGTGGTGTTCGGCTGCCGCGCCGGGCTGGCCAGCCATCGCGGTGCCATCGAGATCATGCACCTGATGGGGGCGGAGGACGGTACCATCGCCCGCGCCTTTGACGAACGCTATCTGTGGTACGGCCTGAAGGGCGGCATTATCGGCGTGGCGCTGGCGGCGCTGGCGCTTTATGGCATCATCACGCTGGCCGGTCGCATGGGCGAAGGGCTGCTTACCGCCGCGCTGCCCGGCATGGGCGCGCTCTGGTGGCTGATCCTGCTGCCCCCCCTGGCCGGTGGCCTGACCATGCTCACCGCCCGCGTCACCGTGCGCCGGGCACTGGCCCGGATGGTCTGAGCCCGTGCCCGGCCCGGCCAAGCCCCGCCTGCGTCCGCGCACCGTGCTGAAAGGGGCGGGAATCGTTCTTGTGGGCCTGTGGCTGGCGGGATTGATCAGCTATCTGGAACGGGTGCCCATGGCAACGGGCGACCTGCCGGATCACGCCGACGGCATCATCGTGCTGACCGGCGCCGCGGGCCGGATGGAAGAAGCAATTCGCCTGCTGGAAGCGGATCGCGGCACGCGCCTGTTGATCAGCGGGGTCAATCTGAACGTGAAGGCCACCACGCTGCGCCGCATGACCGGCGCGGGGGCGGCCCTGTTCGATTGCTGCGTGGATCTGGACCATAACGCGCTGAACACGGTGGGCAATGCGCTGGAAAGCGCCCGCTGGGCCCGGCGCCACGGCTTTGCCAGCGTGATTCTGGTCACCAGCGACTATCATATGCCGCGCAGCCGCCTGTTGCTGGCCCGCGCCATGCCCAATGTGCGGATCATTCCCCATGCGGTTGATACGGATGTGTCGCTGGCGTATCTGATGCAGGAATATCACAAATATCTCGTAACCCTGATCGCAGGCGACCTGTCGGTGTCTCCGCCACCGCCCGATCCGGCAGAGGACAGCACACCATGACCCGTTTCCGCCTGATCCTTGGCGCCATCGTGCTCGCCGCCATCGCTTATTCCGCCATCTGGTTCACCATCGCGTTCGACGCGCGGGACATGGTGAAAGCCCGGCTGGCCGATTGGCGGGCGGCTGGCGCCACCGCCCGCGTCGGGGCAGTGGACCTTGGCGGCTTTCCCTATCGCATCCGCCTGGACCTGCGCGACCTGCGGCTGGACAGCAAAAATGACGGTATTCGTTTCAAATCCGAAACGGCACGCCTGATAAGCCATGTCTGGACCCCCGGACACTGGATGGCGGACGCCACCGGCACGACCCTGCATATGTTTGACGGCGAGATCCGCATCACCGATGACAGCCTGCGCGCCAGCCTGCGGCGGCGGGACGGCTTCATGGTCATGGTGCTGGATTCCGGGGTGCGGGACGACACAAGGCTGACCCGCTTTCCCGGTCTGGCCGGGCCCGCCAATCTGCACGATGCCACGCTGTTTCTGCGCCTGCCCCAAACCGCGAAAGGCCGGGGCACGGCGAACGGCACCGACACGGATACCGGGGACGGCGATGATAGCGGCGCGCTGTTCGCCGACCGGCTGGCGGATTTCAAGCTGGTGGCCGCATGGGACGGCGGGCGGCTGGACATGCTGGGCCGCCTGACCGGGGCGGGGCCGCTCGGCTGGTCGCGGCGGCGGCTGGCCCGCTGGCGGGACAGCGGCGGCCTTCTGGAACTGGACAGCCTGACCCTGCGCCTCGGCACCGGCCAGATCACCGGCAATGGCAGCCTGTCGCTGGATGAGGATTTAAGGCCGCTCGGTACCCTCAGCCTGGACTATAGCGGCGGCGACGTGCTGGCGGACGGGCTTGGCCGTGCCTTCGGCCTGAAGGCCGCACCGGTTCTGAGCGACGGGGAAGGCTCCCTGTCCGTCATGATGCAGGGTGGGCAGGTGACGGTGGGCAACACCCGGCTCACCGCCCTGCCGCCAATCCTATAAGGCGGGGTCGTCGTCCCGAACGTCATCACCGCGATGGCGGCCAAAATCCGCCTCGCCCGCGTCCTGGCCCGCTTCCACAATGCCGCGGCGAATGGCGCGGGTGCGGGTGAACAGCTCCAGCAAGGCATCGCCGTCGTCCCAGCGGATCGCCCGTTGCAGCGCCATCAGGTCTTCGTTGAAGCGGCCCAGCATTTCCAGCACCGCATCCTTGTTCTTCAGGAACACATCCCGCCACATCACCGGGTCGGAGGCGGCGATGCGGGTGAAATCGCGGAAGCCACCGGCGGAATAGCTGATCACCTCGCGCTCCGTCACATCCGCCAGATCGCTGGCGGTGCCGACAATATTATAGGCGATCAGGTGCGGCACATGGCTGGTGATGGCCAGCACCAGGTCATGGTGATGGGCGTCCATCACCTCCACCCGCGCCCCCAGCGCCTGCCAATAGGCGGTCAGCCGCGCCAGTGCCGGATCGTCCGCCGTCATGGTCTGCGGCGGGGTCAGGATGCACCAGCGATCCCGGAACAGAGCGGGGAAACCGGCTGCCGGGCCGGACTGTTCCGTGCCCGCCACCGGGTGGCCGGGGATAAAGGCCACGCCCGGCGGCAGATGGGGGGCCACATCCGCCAGAACGGAAGCCTTCACCGAGCCCGCATCGGTCACGATCTGGCCCGCCGTCAGCCCCGGCGCGATGGCCTTGGCCGCCGCCGCCATGGCGCCCACCGGCACCGCCAGCACCACCAGATCGGCCCCGGCCACCGCCGCCGCCGGGTCCGCCATGATCCGATCCGCCAGACCGAGGCGCTCCGCCGCCGCCAGCGTATCCGGGTCATGATCCGTAAGGGTGACCGTGCCATCCGCCACATAAGCGCGGGTGGCCAGCGCCATGCTGGACCCGATCAGCCCGGCGCCCACCAGCGCCACGCGGGTAATGGGCGGGGTGCTCATGCCGGCGCCTCCCCGGCTTCGGCAAGACCCGAACCGTCCATGAAGGCGGTGAGCAGCGCGGCCACGGCGCGGTTCTGCTCAGGCGTGCCAATGGTGATGCGCAAATGGTTCGCCAGACCCTGCCCCGGCAGATGGCGCAGGATATACCCGTCCGCCATCAGGGCGCGGTATGCTTCCGCCGCGGTCTGGCCGGGGGCATCCGGGAAGCCCGCCAGCACGAAATTGGTCTGGCTGGGCACCACATCCAGGCCGGTGGCGGCGAGCGCGGCGGTCAGCCAGGCGCGTTCTTCATTATTGCGGGCCACCGCCGCCGCCAGATGATCCTGATCCCGCACCGCGGCCAGCGCCGCCTTTTGCCCCGCCGCCGACACATTGAAAGGCAGGCGCGCGCGGTTCAGCACATCCATCACCGCCGCCGGGCCATAAGCCCAGCCCACCCGCAGCGCGGGCAGCGCGTACATTTTGGAAAAGGTGCGGGTCATCACCACATTGTTCGCCCGGTCCACCAGGCGGGCGCCCGCCTCATAGGCCGGGTCGTCCACACATTCGCCGTAAGCCGCATCCAGCACCAGCAGCACATGATCCGGCAGGCCGGCGTACAGGCGCTCGATCTCGGAAAAGGGCAGCATGGCGCCGGTGGGATTGTTGGGATTGTCCAGATAGATCAGCCGAGTGCGCGGCGTCACGGCCTGAAGGATGCCATCCACGCTGGCGGCCCAGTTCTCATTGGCCACCGCCACGCCGGTGGCGCCCACGGTCTTTGCCAGAATGGCATAAAGCTGAAAGCCGTAACGGCTGTAGATCACCTCATCCCCCGGCCCGGCGAAACAGTGCGCCAACAGGGAAAGCGGCTCGTCCGACCCGTTGCCGCACAGGATTCGCGCCGCATCCAGCCCGTGCAGTTCCCCAAGCGCCGCGCGCAGGTCCGCGCTTTCCGGGTCGGGATAGCGGGCAAGACCATCCATGGCATCGCGGGCCGCCGCCACGGCGCGCGGGCTGGGGCCATAGGCGGATTCGTTCGCCGACAGCTTCACCACCGGGCGGTCAGCCCCGTCCGCCCGCGCCTTGCCGGGCACATAAGGGGCGAGGTCCAGAATCCAGTCCTTGGGCGCGGGGCCAGTCATGGGGTGTCTCCAGGCTATAAGAGTGCGGGCCATTTGGTAGCCGCCCAGACCGGGCTTGGCAAAGATTTTGTGAGGTTGCCCCTGCCCGCTTCATGCGGAGAAAATTGACAAGGCCGGGCCGCCCGGCGTACCCAACATCCTGTTTGCCCGCAAGGGTACCGGCAAGGTCAACACCGATGAGCCAGACACACCATGACACAGCAACCCTGTTCCGGGACAGCCCCCTGAGGCTGGACAGCGGCGCCAGCCTGTCACCGGTGTCAGTGGCCTATGAGACCCATGGCACGCTGTCCGCCCGCGGAGACAACGCCATTCTGATCTGCCATGCTCTGACCGGCGACCAGTATGTGGCCAGCACCAATCCCGTCACCGGCAAGCCCGGCTGGTGGGACCGGCTGGTGGGCCCCGGCAAGCTGATAGACACCAACCGGTTTTATGTCATCTGCTCCAATGTGCTGGGGGGCTGTTCCGGCACCACCGGCCCGGCCAGCATCAACCCGGAAACGGGCGACCCCTTCGGGCTGGATTTCCCCGTTATCACCATCCGCGACATGGTGCGCGTACAGGCCGCCCTGCTGGACCATCTGGGCATAGACCGGTTGCTGGGCGTGATCGGCGGCAGCATGGGGGGTATGCAGGTGCTGGAATGGCTGACCACCTATCCCGACCGCCTGCACAGCGCCGTGGCCATCGCCACCGCCGCGCGCCATACGGCCCAGAACATCGCCTTTCACGAAGTAGGGCGCCAGGCCATCATGGCGGACCCCGACTGGCGGGAAGGGCGCTATTGGGCCGATGGCGGGCAACCGGCAAAGGGCCTGTCCGTGGCGCGCATGACCGCCCATATCACCTATCTGAGCGAAGACGCGCTGACCGCCAAGTTTGGCCGCAACCTTCAGGACCGCAACGCCGTCACCTTCGGCTTCGATGCGGATTTCCAGGTGGAAAGCTATCTGCGCCATCAGGGCATCAGCTTCGTGGACCGCTTCGATGCCAACAGCTATCTGTATATCACCCGCGCCATGGATTATCTGGATATCCCGGCGCGCCACGGGGGCCGACTGGCGGATGCCTTTGCCAGTGCCGCCCATGTGCGCACCTGCGTGATCGCCTTTTCCAGCGACTGGCTGTACCCCACCGGTGAAAACAAGGCCATTGTCCACGCCCTCAATGCGGCGGGGGTGCCGGTCAGCTTCGCGGAAATCCATTCCGACAAGGGCCATGATGCCTTTCTGCTGGATGCGCCGGACATGGAAACCATGCTGTGCGGTTTTCTGGAGGGCGCCGTGGCCAGCATGGCACCCACCGAAGGCGGCCCGGCCAAAAGCGGGGAAGCGCCATGACCGACGATCTGCGCCCGGACCTGGAGCTGATCGCATCGCTGATACCGGCGAGCAGCCGCGTGCTGGATGTGGGTTGCGGCGACGGTGCGCTACTGGCCTATCTGGCCCGCAACCGGCAGGTGGATGGCCGCGGCATGGAACTGGCCCAGGACGGGGTGAACCGCGCCGTGGCGCGCGGCCTGTTCGTGGTGCAGGGCGACGCGGATCGGGATCTGGCCGACTATCCCGACAACAGCTTCGATTATGTGATCCTGTCCCGCACCCTTCAGGCCGTGCAGCGGCCAAGGGATGTGCTGCTGCACCTGCTGCGGATCGGCAGGCGGGCCATTGTCACCATCCCCAATTTCGCCCATTGGAAGGTGCGTCTGGCGCTGCTGGCCACCGGGCGGATGCCGGTTACCGGGGCGCTGTCGCAAAGCTGGTTTGAAACCGACAACATCCATTTCTGCACGATTCTGGACCTGCTGGACCTGGCCGCGGCGGACAATATCCGCGTGGTGGATTTCCGCCCCTACCGGGCCGATGGCCGGCCCCTGTCGGTGGGGCCGAAAACCGCCAACCTATTGGCGGAACAGGCCCTGTTCACCCTTGAAAAGCGCTGAAAGCTGCTAAGAAAGCGCTGAAGGAAAGCTGAACCAGCCCGCGCGGCCCCGCCGACACCGGCAGGAAAAAGGGGCCGCCCCGCCGGGCGCCCCCTTCATGATCCGTGTTGGCATGATCCCTGTCAGCCAACGGGTTTTTCGTGCGCGTCCCGCCTGAGCGCGAAGGGCGCCGTCATTCGCCCCGCTTATGGATGATGGGGACCAGCATGTCGCCCCACGCCCCTTCTTCATTGTGATAGCGGGAGGTGCGCATCAGTTCCACCGTAACGCCCGCTTCCACCGCCTTGATGACCGAATCGTTCAGGCGGTGCAAGGCATTGGCCATGCGGCGGATGGCGGCGTCCTTATCGTCGGCGCCGGTTTCGGTATCGGTCTTGTCATCGCTCATACTGTGTCTCCCCCAAGCGGACTGTCTGTGCAAAGGCTCATTGGATTGAAATAAAATACCAATAAGACAGGTATATTCGTATTATATATTTCAACATTCTGTAAACAGATTTCTTCCGTTTCCGGCATTGAAAAGCCCCGGCACGCGGGAACGGCGACCCCGCATCGTCAGGGCCGGGTGGCCATTCGCACGCCGTGCGGCGCCTTTGCGGGACTTTCGATCGCGCCATAAACCTGTTTGTGTGCACGCACCAGCAGCACACCGCCCAGCCCCCGACCCAGCATATGCACGGGGCGCTCCACCAGAGCGGCGGTTCGCCGCACGCCGGGCCAGTGCACAGGCGGCAGCATCAGGGCGGTATCCCAGTAATCCGGCGGCAAAAGCTGGTCCCGCATCAGGGCCATCAACTGCGCCCGGCTATAGGGATGGCCATGACCGAACGGCGTGGTTTCGATGGCCGACCAGGTGCGCCGCCGGTTGGGCACCGCCACCAGCACCTGCCCGCCCGGCGCCAGAACCCGCCAGATTTCCCTGAGCCATATGGCGGGTCGCCGGGCGTGTTCCAGGGCGTGCAGCAGCACCACCCGGTCCACCGCCGAATCATCGAACGGCAGGCGCGCCACGTCCACCAGCAGGCTGCGATTGTCCGCCATGCGGGGCCAATGGCACACACCCTGCCGCGCGGGCATGGCGGCCAGCGTATTGGCCCCCAGCGCGGCCAGCGGCTCCAGCACCGGCGGGGCATAGCCGATGCCCAGCACCAGAAGGTCACGGGCATCGGACCACAGGTCCGCCACATGCCCCCCCAGCAGATCGGACACGCTGCGCCCCAGCGAACGCCCGTAAAAATGCCGCATCTGGTGAATATCCGGGTGCATGGGCGCCTTTCCTAATCGCTCGGCGACGCGGCGGACAGCCACGTCGTAAGCGGCGACCATAAACCGGCCCGTGCCCCGCTGCCAACGATCATCCCCACATGGCCGCTCGCCGGGGCCAGTGTTCGCGCATGGGGAAAGGCATCCAGCAGGGCCCGCACGCTTTCCGGCGGCACCAGCCGGTCACGGGCCGGGGCCGCGATCAGCACCGGGCCGCCGAACGATTCCGGCACCACCGGCGCGCCATCCAGTGACCAGGTGCCGCGCGCCGGGGCGTTGGCGCCGTACCAGTCCCGCAGCACCTCCCGCGCCACGTCCACGGGCAGGGGCGCGCCGTCATTGGCCCAGCTTTCCAGCGCCACAAAGAAATCGACCGCCGGATCATCGGGCGCCAGATTGGCAAAGCGGCGAAACTTGCGGGCCATCAGCGTGGGGTCGATACCCGCGAAAAAGCCCTGCAACAGCGCCACCGGCACGCCGGACCCGGTGGGCAGGGACGCCATCAGATCGGACATGCGCCGCGCCGCCGCGCCGCCCACGGCGCTGGCCGGGGCCTCGTCTTCCATGAAAAAGCGCCAGGGGGCCGCCAGCAGGGCCAGTCGCGACACCCGCTCCGGGGCCAGCGCGGCGGCGGCCACCGACAGCGTGCCCCCCATGCAATAACCCACCAGCGGCACCGGCCCACCGGCCAACGCAACCGCCCGGTCCAGCAAGGGCAAAAGGCGCTGCCGCACGGCGCGCGCAAGGGTCATGTCCGGCTCGAAACGATCCCCGGCCCAGTCCACCAGCAGCGGGCGCCAGCCCTGTTCGCGCAGCCAGCCCACCAGGGACCGGCCCGGCATCAGATCAAGAATGCGGGCGGGATTGACCATGCTGGGCACCAGCATCACCGGCGGGGCATCCACCGGGCCATGGTCCAGCAGGGTCACGCCGCCCACCGTGGCAAGCGGCGTGGCGGCGTGCGCCGGGCCGGTGGGGCGGCTTGCCTGATAGCGTGCCACCCCGGCCAGCATGGCTTGCAGCCGGGCCTGCGCCCGCGCCGCGACGGTGGCTGTCAGCCGGGCACGGGCCGATCGGTCCAACCCGGTGCAGGCGGCCCGAAGGGGTATCGCGGCGGCCTTCACATGCGGATGCCACATCAGATCATCATCCTGCATCAGCGCCAGCGCCGCCGCGGGGGCACCCAGCGCCATGGCCTGGGCATTGGCCATGTGCAGCGGCATGGGATGCGGGCCGGGCGGCAAGGGCCCATCCGGGCCGGATTCGGGACCGGACTCAGGACCGGTCATCATCGCGCTCCGCCGTGTGGTGGTCGCCCGCCTCCATGCGCGCATGGGCTCGCAGATTGTCTTCCCACAGGTCCAGAATGCGATCGGCCAGCGCCGTCAGGTCGTCATTCCCTGACGGCGCGCCGCCCGCACCCGGCGTCGTGCCTGACTGATCGTTCCGTTGCGTCATGGCGGCAGTATAAACCGGTTTTTGTGCGCAAAAAGAATTGATTTTGCAGGCGCAAAAATTATTTAATAAACAGATAGGGTGAAGACTGCCAAATTGGCGTTTTCCCTTGCGTTTTTGACCATTTCCAGATTTTATGCTGCGCAGCATAAACAGAAAGGGGAGAGGCCCATGGCCCGCACACGGCGCCAGGAAGGCGAGCCCATCATCATCAAGAAATACGCCAATCGGCGGCTCTACAACACCGCAACATCCAGCTATGTGACGCTGGAACATCTGGCGGAGATGATCAAGCAGGATGAAGACTTCGTGGTCCGGGATGCCAAAACCGGCGACGACATCACCCGCACCGTGCTGACCCAGATCATTTTCGACAAGGAATCGAAAGACAAGACCATGCTGCCGCTGCCCTTTCTGCGGCAATTGATCGCCATGTACGGCGACGGTATGCAGACCATGATTCCCACCTATCTGCAATGCGCCATGGAAGCCCTGACCAACAATCAGGAAAAAGTACGGGAAGCGGTGGTGACCGGGCAGGGGCCGCAGGCCTTCATGCCCATGATGGAAGACATCACCCGCCAGAACATGAAGCTGTTTTCCGATGCCATGCGCATGTTCAACCCGGCAGCCGAAGGCGGGGAAAACGCCGCCGCCGCCGCGCGGGCCAGGGCCGACTCGCAGACCCACCAGAAAGACGAGGAAATCCGCGCCCTGAAGGAGCAACTGTCCCGCCTGCAAACACAGGTGGACAAACTTTCCGGCTAAACGGGCTGGACGGGGGGCGCCCCGCGCCCGATGCTGATGAACGCGGCGACGCGGCCCCGTGTCGCCGTTTTCATGGGGCGCCCGTTTTCATGGAGCGCCCGCTTAAAGGGAAGTCCGTTTTCAGGGAAGCCCCGTTATGCCGGTATTGCTGATCGCCGTTTTCATCGACCTGGTGGGATTCGGCATCATCGTCCCTATTCTGCCCTTCATCGCCAAGGCGTATGGCGGCAGCGCCTTCACCGGCACGGCGCTGATTTCCATCTATTCCCTAATGACCTTTCTGTCCGGCCCGATCTGGGGCCGGCTGTCGGATCGTATCGGGCGCAAACCCGCCCTGATGTTCACCTTCATGGGGGCGGTGATCTCCTATATCACGCTGGCCCATGCGGACAGCCTGGCCATGCTGTTCCTGGCGCGCGGCATGTCCGGGGCCATGGCGGGCAATGTGGGTGTGGTCATGGCCTCCATCGCCGACCGCACCCATGAAGGCAACCGGGGGCGGGCGCTGGGCTGGCTTGGCGGTGTTTTCGGGCTGGGGTTCGCCGTGGGGCCGGGGCTTGGCGGGCTGCTGGGCTCGATGGGCAGCGGCCCGGCCATCTATCTTCCCGGCCTGACGGCGGCTGGCCTGTCACTGACCGCCTTCATCCTGACCGCCGTTCTGATGCGGGAAAGCCATCCGCTGAAGGCTGACACCGATATCACCCCGGACAGCACGGGGGCGCCCGGTGCCGCCGATGTGGCCCCCGCCGCGCCCCCCATGCGGCTGTCGCTGCTGTTCACCACACCGACGCGCGGGCTGCTGTTTGCCATGTTCACCCTGTTGGCAGTGGGCCAGAGCATCACCTTTTCCATCACCCCCTTCTGGGCGGAAAGCGCGCTTGGCTGGTCCGAACGGGAAGTGGGCTTCCTGATGATGGCCGTCGGCCTGATGGTGGCGGCGGTGCAGACTTTCGCGCTCGGCCCCATCTTTCGCGCCGTGGGGGAGGCCCGCGCCCTGATGGGCGGCATGGGGCTGGCGCTGGCGGGCGCCGCGATCATCAGTTTCGGGGGCGGCACGGTCTGGTCCGCCATAATCGGCTTCCCCCTGACCATGACCGGCATGACCGCGGGCTTCCCGGCGCTCAACAGCATCGTGTCCATGCGCACCGGCAGCCGGGATCAGGGTGCGGCGCTGGGCCTGGCCAACGGCATGTCGGCGCTGGGCCGGGTAGCCGGGCCGCTCAGCGCGGGAAGCCTGTTTTCCGCCGCCACCCCGGCCCTGCCCTTTCTGGTGCTGTCAGTGATGGCCTGCGCCATCCTGGCCTGGGCCAGTGGCCAGATTGGCCGGGAACGCGGCGGGTAATGCCCACCACACACACGGCGCGCACGAACCGGGAAGCGCCTTATGCCTCATCGCAGGCCGCGCGCCGCTCCAGCAACCATTGGCCCAGATTGGTGGCCACTTCATCCATGCCCGCATTGAAGGCGGCCATGATGGCGCCCTCACCGTCGCCCGGCGTGGGCTGGGCGGAATCGAACGTGGCGCGGCCAATCAGGGCATTGTCCCTGAGCCGCACCAGCGATGTTTCGATCGCCATCTTCACCCGGTCCTGCGCCACCTCGGCGCCCGGCGAGAACTGGAACGCCCAGACGGTCAGGGTCATGCGACAGGCGGCGTCCACGTCAAGGCTGCCCTCCCCGATCGTCTGCGCGCCGGAATTGGTCCGCAAAGCCCGCACCATATAGCCGCGAATGAGATCCGACAGATTGGCCGCCCAGCGCACACCACCCAGCGCGCTGCGCTCGAACCCCGCCATTTCCACCGTAATGACCCGCCCCCCCAGGCCGCCCTGCATCACCGGTTCTTCCAGATAGATCACCGGCCCGTCGCCGGGATAGGGGGAGCTTCCCTGCCATTCCAGGGTAAAGGTGCGTTCCGCCGGATTTTCCGGCAACAGGCTGAACCCGCCGCAGCCGGTCAGCACCAGAAACGCGGGCAGCAGCACCCAGCCGGGCAGCCTGGTATGACGGGTCATTGCTCATCCTCCTCAACCGTGCGGCTTTTCAGATCATAGGTCTTTTCCTCGCCGCCAAAGATCACTTCGCTGGGATTGCGCTCCACCCGCTTCACCAGCCGGGACAGGCCCCGCGCCGTGCGGCGCAGATCGGTGATCATGCGGGAAATCTCCGGCAGGCTGCCATTGACGAACTGGGTCATGGCCTTTTCATTGCCAGCCACCAGACCATCCACCCGCGCCAGCATGGTTTCCGCCGTCTGCATGGTGCGTCGGGCATCCGAAACCAGCGCCGTCACGTCTTCCTTCATCAGCCGGTCGGCGCTGCCCGCGGCATCCTCCAGCCGCCCGGCCATGCCGGCCACGGCCATCAGGGTCCGCCGCGACTCGGACATCACGGCCTCCAGATCCTCGGTGCCGCGCGCCATATTGGCGCTGAGCGTTTCGGTGTTCTGGATCGCGCGGCTGAGCGCCTGAATGTTTTCATCCCGCAGCAGCTTCTGCACCTGCGCCACCGCCTTGATCGCCGCGTCCAGCAGGGTCGGCGTTTCCGTATAAAGGGCCTGAAGCGCCGATTGCGTGGCCGGAATCACAGCGTTTTCCTTGCCCTCTGGCGGTTCCAGCGGCGGCGCATTGGCGGGGCCGCCATCCAGTTCCACAAAGGCCACGCCGGTCAGCCCCTGAAACTCCAGCCGGGCGGAGGCGCCCTCATTGATCGGCACCCGCTTTTCGATGCGGACGGTCACGCGCACCTGCTGGGGGTTGTCCGCGCCCAGCCCCAGATCGATCACGTCGCCCACCGGAATGCCCATATAATACACCGTGCTGTTCTTCAGCAGGCCGGAAATGGAGCTGTCGAAATAGACGTCGTATTCCTCATATTCGGCATCCAGATCGGCCTTCGCCACCCATAGCGCGATCGCCACGGCGCCCACCAGGAACAAGAGCACGAAGCTGCCCACCAATATATGTGAAGCCCGCGTTTCCATGGTTCACTCCTTCGTCGCGCCAAGCGCGGCGGCTTCTTCTGCCGACCGCCCGCGCGGCCCATTGAAATAATCCTGCACCCAGGGGTGATCAAAGGCACGCACCTGCGCCAGCGGGGCATTGATCAGGATGCGCTTTTCCCCCAGCACCGCAATGCGATCGCAGATGCTGACCAGTGTATCCAGATCATGGGTGACAAGAAACACGCTGAGCCCCAGATTATCGCGCAACTCCTTGACCAGCCGATCGATCCCGCTGGCCCCGATGGGGTCGAGCCCGGCGGTGGGTTCGTCCAGAAACAGCACTTCCGGGTCCAGCGCGAGCGCGCGGGCCAGCGCGGCGCGCTTGCGCATTCCCCCGGACAGGCCCGATGGATACTGCCGCGCCGCATCCAGCGGCAGGCCCACCATTTCCACCTTGGAACGGGCCAGATCATCCAGCAAATGCCGGGACAGATGATAATGTTCCCTGAGCGGCACCTGAATGTTCTGCGCCACGGTCAGCGACGAGAACAGCGCCCCGTCCTGAAACAGCACGCCAAGGCGGCGCCCGTCCCGCTGGCCGCGCGCCATGCCGGGGCAATTGAAGCGGATGTCACCGGCCCAAGGCTTCAGCAGCCCCACAATGGCCCTGAGCAGCACCGACTTTCCGGTACCGCTGCCCCCCACAATGCCCAGAATTTCACCGCGCCGCATGTCCAGGTCCAGGCCATCATGCACCACATGTTTGCCAAAGCCGGTTTTCAGGCCCCGCACCCGGATCACATTGTCCGCCTGTTCCGTCATAAGCCCACCGCCGTAAAGAAAACCGCGAACAGTGCATCCAGCACGATCACGTAAAAGATCGCCTGCACCACGGATCGCGTGGTGTGGCGGCCCAGCGCATCGGCGCTGCCCGACACCCGAAGCCCCTGATAGCAGCCCGTCACGGCGATGATCGCCCCGAAGAAAGGCGCCTTGATCATGCCAACGAGAAAATGTTCCACCGCCACCGCATCCTGAAAATAGACCAGGAAATTGGCCGGCTGGATATCCAGTTGCCACCAGGCCATCAGCGCGCCGCCGAACACGCCCATCACATTGGCGAACACGGTCAGCAGCGGCAGCACCACCAGCAAGGCCAGAAAACGGGGCAGCACCAGCACTTCCACCGGGTCCATGCCGATGGTGCGCATGGCATCCACCTCCTCCCTGAGGCTCATGGAGCCGATTTCAGCGGTGAAGGCACTGCCCGACCGGCCCGCGATCATGATGGCGGTCAGCAGGATGCCCAATTCCCGAAACAGCGAGATGCCCAGCATGTCCACCACCAGTATATCGGCGCCAAAGCGCTGCAACTGAACCGCCCCCTGATTGACCATCACCGAGCCGATCAGGAAGGAAATCAGCCCCACAATGCCCATGGCGCGCACGCCGGTCATTTCCATCTGATTCACGGTGGCGATAAACCGAAACCGACCGGGATGCAGCAGCATCCGGGCCAGCCGCGCCAGAATCAGCCCCACAAAGCCCACCGCCCCGCCGAGGGAGCGATAGCCGCGAAAGGTCAGATCCCCCAGATCCGCCACCGGTTGCAGCAGCGGCGGCAGATCGTCCGCATCCACCCGCGTGGGCGGCGGGCATTGCTTGACCACGTTCAACAATGCCTGATGGGTGTTCCGGGTGCCCACAAGCGCCGGGTCCCCCTTTCCGCCGAGCATCATGATGGCCCGGCGCACCAGCAGGGCACCGGTGGTATCCATGCGCCCGATACCCGACAGGTCGAGCGACTCCACGCGCAGACCAGCCGCGCCGCCGTCCCGGATCAGGCGGTCGATATGGGCGGCATGATCCACCACCCAGTCGCCACCACAGCGGGCCACCCCATCCCCATCCGCCGCCGGCAGGGTGAGAAAGGCCGCATCGCCTGAACGCGCCTTTCCTTCCGGCGCCCTGTCCGTGTCCGTCCGCGTCATTCCGTTCCCGCACCTGAAAGGGTTAACAGGCACACCATAGGGACAAGACCACGACACCTGCAAATGTTTCAGACCGTACCGCGCGCGATCCTTGCCAAGTCCGGGTCCCGCTTCTAGGCTTTTACAAAGAAGAGAAGGTATTTCCGTGCGCGCCGATACAGACCGTCAGGAGCAGGTTCTCTACCCACCCATTGAGCCTTTCGACAGCTTCCGGCTGCCGGTGGGGGATGGGCATGTGATCCATGTGGAACGCTGCGGCAACCCGGACGGCCTGCCGGTGCTGTTCGTCCATGGTGGGCCCGGCGGCGGCATCACGCCGATCCAGCGCCGCTTTTTCGACCCGGCGCGCTGCCACATCATCCTGTTCGACCAGCGGGGCTGCGGCCAGTCCCGCCCCTTTGCCGGGCTCGCCGCCAATACGAGCTGGGATCTGGTCGCCGACATGGAAGCCATCCGCCTTCATCTGGGCATTGACCGCTGGGTGCTGTTCGGCGGCAGTTGGGGGGTGGCACTGTCGCTGCTATACGCCCTGCACAACCGGGACCGGGTCGCCGGCATGGTGCTGAGGGGGATTTTCCTGATGAGCCAGCGGGAGCTGGACTGGTTCTATGGCGGCGGCACCGGCGCCCTGTTCCCGGAAGCCTATGAGCGTTTTCTCGCCCCCCTGACACCGGCGGAGCGCGCCGACCCCATATCGGCCTATCATCAGCGCCTGACAGACGACTCAAACCGCGAAGCAGCGCTGGATGCCGCCCGCCACTGGACATTGTGGGAAAGCAGCACGGTGACACTGGTGCCGGACCACGGCCAGCACGCCCGCAGCATCGATGCGGATTTCGCCCGCGCCTTCGCCCGGATCGAGGCGCACTATTTCCACCATCTCGGCTTTCTGGGGGAGGACGACTATCTGATCAGGCGGGCGCACCGGCTGAACCATATTCCCACCTTTCTGATACAGGGGCGCTATGACGCCATCTGTCCGCCGCGCTCCGCCTGGGCGCTGGCACGGGAAATGCCGTCAGCCACGCTGAAAATGCTGCCGGTGGCGGGCCATTCCGCGTTCGAGCCCCCGGTGACCGATGCCCTGATCTCGGCCATGAACAGCCTGATCACCAGCCTTGACAGATGACCCCCCAGCCCCTGAACCGGCCCCCGAACCAGCCCGTGCCCCCTGAAAATGAGAGATCGCCCATGACCGCGCCCCAGCCCCGCTTTTCGGCCATCCACGCCCGCCACGACAGCCGGCGCCGCCCGGCGCTGCGGCTTGTGATGCTGCTCCCCGTGCTTGTCCTGGCCGCGATGGCGGCAACCACGGGTGCGGCGCGGGGCGCTGTCACGGCGATGGAAATTCTGGAGCGCACCCCGTTCGCGGACGGCCATGCATTTGGCGCGGCGGGGCCCTATGACAAGATACGGGTCCGCCTGCATTTCGCGGTGAACCCGGCGGCGGCGCACAATGCGCCCATCGTGGATCTGGACAAGGCGGCCACCGGGCCGGACGGCAAGGTCAACTTTTCCGGCGAAGCGCTGATTTTCGCCCCGCGGGACCCGGCCAAAGGCAATGGCACCCTGATCTATGACGTGACCAACCGGGGGCGGCTGACCGCCATCGGCGCCTTCAATTCGGTGCGCAGCGGCAATGACCCCGAAAGCCTGGCGGATGCGGGCAATGGCTTTCTGTTCAAGCGGGGCTTTACCGTGATCGCGGGTGGCTGGAACTGGGATGTTCCCCTGGATGATGAAAGCCTGATCGGCATTGATCTGCCGGTGGCCACCGGGGCGAACGGGGAAACCCTGAAAGGCCGGATCGCCCATGAAATACAGGTGCGCACCCCGGCTGAAACCGCATCCTTGCTGGGCATTGCGGCGGAAGGCTATCCGCTGGTGCCGGACGACCCCACCGCCCATCTGACCGTGCGCGACCGCCCGGACGGAACACGCCGCCTGATCCCGCGTGATCGCTGGCATCTGGGCGGCACCGGGCCGGACGGCGAAAAGCTGGCGCCGAAAAAGGCCATCACGCTCCAGGGCGGCTTCCGCACCGATCGCATTTATGAACTGGTCATCACCGCGAAAGACCCCCGCGTGGTGGGGCTGGGCATGGCGGCGATCCGCGACACGCTGACCCATTTCCGGGATCGGGACCGCTGGGGCATTGGGCGCACGCTGGTCTATGGCCACAGCCAGTCGGGCCGCCTGATCGCCACCATGATCCATGACGGCCTGCACATCACGGCGGACGGCAACAGCGCCTTTGACGGCGCCTATATCCGCGTGGCGGGGGGCGGCAAGGGCAGCTTCAACCACCGCTTCGCCCAGACCACCCGGCATTTCAGCCAGTGGGAGGAACTGATCTATCCCACGGACTATTTCCCCTTCACCACCCGGCCCACCACGGACCCGCTGACCGGCGAGACCGCCAGCCTGCTGGACAGGGCGCGCGCGGCGGGGGCGGTGCCAAAAATCTTTTTCACCAATACCGCCACGGAATACTGGGCGCGGGCCGCCAGCCTGCTGCACACCGACCCCGCCGGGCAGGCGGACGTGGCCCCCGCCGACAATACCCGCCTTTATGCCCTGCTGGGCGCGCAGCATTTCCACGCCCGCTGGCCGCATCGCTGGGGGCTGCAAAGCTGCGTCAATCCGGCGGACAAGCGCCCGGTGAGCCGCGCCCTGCTGCTGGCACTGGATGACTGGGTGGCCGGGCGCGACACACCGCCGGACAGTGCTTATCCCACCCTGGAAGACGGCGAACTGGGCACGGCGGACGCCTACCGCGCCGGGTTCTCCGCCCCTGACGGCGTGGCCCTGCCGGGCGAGCCGCTGATGCCGCCACGGCTGACCCATGGCCCGCGCTGGGATCAGGGCATCGAGGATATTACGCCCCCGAAACAGGGCCCGGTATTTAGCGCTCGCGTGCCGCTGACGGATGCAAACGGCAACCCGCGCGGCGGCGTGCCGCTGGCCTGGCTGGCGGCACCGCTGGGCAGCCATCTGGGCTATAACCCCCGCACGCCGGAGCGCGGCGGGGCGGGGGCCCTGTCCCGCTGGCTGGGGGGCTTCGTACCCCTGGCCCGCACCGGCGCGGAAGCCGCCAACAAAGGTGACCCGCGCCCCACGCTTAAGGCCCTGTACGGCGACCGAAAGGGATATGAAGCGGCCATGAAACAGGCACTGGCGCGGCAAAAAGCCGCCGGTTTCCTGCTGGCGGAGGAAGAAAAGGCCGTGCTACAGGACTGGCTGAACCTGTATGACCGGGTGGTGAACCGGCAGCCCTTCGCCCCCGGTTGCGGCTATCTCAGCGCCGAAACGGAATAACGGCTTCACACCTGCCGGAAAGGATCACGCCCATGTGCCGCGCCTGGCTTCTGGCCCTCGGCCTTCTGATCGCCCTGCCCGCCACCGACCCCGCGCCCGCCGTGCGCGCCCACGGGGATCACCCGGCGCCGGAGTTGACCATCAACCAGCCCTGGGCCCGCACCACCGGTACCCGCACCCAGTCCGCAGCGGTCTATTTCACGCTGGAAAATGCGGGCGGCGCGGACAGGCTGATCGCCGCCAGCACGCCGCGCGCCGCCATGACCCAAATCCACCGCAGCTATGAGCGGGACGGCACCATGGTGATGGAACAACAGGACGGCGTGCCCGTACCCGAAGGCGACACGGTGACATTCGCGCCCGGCGGCCTGCACATCATGATGATGCGCCTGAGCAAACCCCTGACGGAAGGGGAGCACTTCCCCCTGACCCTGACATTCGAGCACAAGGGCGACGTGCAGATCATGGTCACCGTCACCGGCATGGCGGGTCTTTGAGGAAGTCTCTTATCGCCACCCAAGCAAAGAAATACACGCCGTCCCTATATCCGCTACGGTAAGATTGTTTGAATTTTGGTCCTCAGACGCTTCATCAATGCATATCTTTAATTGCGCTGCATATATTTTTAATGTGTTCATATCACCACTACTTTTAACTTTATTTTTTATTTCATTAACTACCATTGCAAAATCAGCGCTGGTCGCGAGCTTGTTTCTATCGGTAGAATTTTTCCACTCTGAAATTAAACTTGAGTGCAAAGTTCCCCCAGAATACCATTTATCATCCTGTGCACTTGCAAATGCAAAAGGCACCAATAAAGAAACCGAGATAATCCAAATAGCCAATTTCTTCATACTTAGCTTCCTAAAATTTGCCAACGATAAAAATATACCTAATTACAACCTTAAATGCAATCAAACCCACCCCTGCAATTCGCGGCGGACGGTGTGGTCCAGCACATCCAGGCCCGGTTCGCTGGCATTGAGGCAGGGGATATAGTGGAAGTGGGTGCCGCCCGCTTCCGCAAACGTTTCCCGAAGTTCCATATTCAGTTCTTCCAGCGTTTCCAGGCAGTCCCCGGTGAAGGCGGGCGCCAGCACGGCGATCTTTTTGACGCCCTCGGCCCCCAGTTGTTCCGCCGCCTTGTCCGTATAGGGGCTGACCCATTCCTTCGGCCCCACCCGGCTTTGATAGGTGGTCAGGAAATTATCCGGCGACCAGCCCAGCGCCTCCCGCAGCAGGCGGCTGGTCTTCTTGCACTGGCAGGGATAGGGGTCGCCCTTGTCCCAGTAATCCTTCGGAATGGAATGATAGGACGCGATGATCCGGTCGGGCGTCCAGTCCAGCCCGTCCAGTTCCGCCCGCACGCTTCGGGCCAGCGCATCGATATAGACCGGGTCGTCATGAAAGGCGGGCATGGTGCGGATGGCGGGCTGCCAGCGCATATGCCTGAGCGACAGGAACACCCGGTCCAGCGCGGCGGCGGTGGTGGTGGCGCTGTAATGGGGATAGAGCGGAAACAGCAAAAGCCGGTCACAACCCGCCTGACGCATGGCGCGCAGGCGCTCGTCGATGGACGGCGTGCCATAGGTGAAGGCCCAGTCCACCATCACATCATCGCCCAGGCGGCCCGCCAGCCCGTCGGCCTGATCGCGGGTAACGGTGCGTAGCGGGCTCTCATCGCGTTCATGATCCCAGATGCGGGCATAGGCGGCGGCTGATTTACGCGGGCGAAAGGTAAGGATCGGCCCATACAGGATGGGCAGCCACAGGGCGCGCGGCAGTTCCACCACGCGGGGGTCGCCCAGAAATTCCCGCAAATAGCGGCGCACGGCGGGCACGGTGGGCGCATCCGGCGTGCCCAGCGCGATCAGCAGCACACCGGTGCGGCCCTGGCGTATGGCGGGGTGCCCGTCCGGCGCGTGGGGCAGCGGATCACCGTTTGCGGCGGGGTCTGTGGCGTGGGTGGAGTCTGTCATGGCGCTGATCCATATGTTGAGGGCCTGATGTCACCCTTCCACACTATGCCGATACGGGCCTGAAGCAATCCCGGCGCAGGCGAAAATCCCGATCAGTCTGATCGCCCCCCTTCGGGATCAGTGCAGCAGCCGCACCAACATGGCGCCCGGCTCCCGCAGCGGATCGGTGGCGCGGGCCACCACATGGCCCGCCACCGGCGCGGAAAAGGTGCGAATTTCCTCGCCAAAGGGGTTGAACAGGCGGGCCAGCCGATCGCCCCGCGCCACTTTCTGGCCAAGCGCCACATCCACCACCACAATACCGCCCGTGGGCGTGGTCACATTGGTGAAACTGTCGCCGGTGACGGGGCGCTGTTCCGCCCGCGTGACCGGCCCGTCCAGCAGGCCCTGACCACGCATCACATTGCGGATGCCCTCAAGCGCCCGGCCCACCAGCCGGTCCTGAAAGCGCTTCGGAGCGCCGATTTCAAAAGTGACGGCGGGCACGCCCAGATCCATGAAGGCGGTTTCCACCGTGCCGTCCTGGCCGCCATCATTCTTGATCATGTCCGGCGCCAGTTGAAAGGCCATGTCCCGCACCGCCTGGCGCCGGAAATCGGCAAAGACGAACAGCGGGTATTCGGTGCCGCGCGTCTGGGTGTGCAGATCGATGGCAAGCGAGGTGTTGTCCGCCAGCACGCGGCGCCACAGGCGCGCCATGAACCGCTCCGCCGCGTCGCCGGACGTGATCCGGCCCGGCGCCAGCCGGTTCAGGTCCACATCATGGCCACCGCTGCTGGTGGACTGGAAATAGCGCGATCCCCGCGCCAGCCCGGATCGATTCACCCCGGCCACCATCAGCACGCTGCCCTTGAGGTGATCCGGGTCCAGAACGTCGGCCAGCCGATGCAGAACGCGCAGGCCGTTCAGTTCATCCCCGTGTACCCCGGCGGTCAGGGTCAGTCGCGGCCCGTCCGTCGCCCCCCGAACCACGATCAGGGGCACCAGAGACGCCATGCCCGTATTGTCCGCCCCGCCGGAAAAGGCGAAGTGGTGGCGCCCCGGCGGCAGGACCGACACATCCAGCCGGTCCACCAGCCGCACAGGCCGGTCGGCATCGCCGAACAGGCTGGCGGGCAGGGGCGTGCCCGGCAGGTCTGTCGCGCGCGCGGCAGGAGCGGCGAGCGCGGCGGGAGCGGAAACGGCCAGAACCGCCGCACCCAGCAGAAAACAGGGCACGATCAGGCCAGAGAAAAACACACCGCGACACCACCGAGGGAAGGACATCATCTTCATCATGCCGTTTCATTGGCACGCTTTCGCCGCGCAGGCAAGAGCGGCCAGATACCGCACCCACTGGTCGCCCGGCAGCGCCTGTGTTATCAGGAAATCAGTCGGACGGAATGACCTGGAAAGGGCGTCATGGGTGGCAACTGCCATTGTCAGAATACCCGCTTCGAAGGGCTGGACCCGCGCTATAGACGCGCGCTTTACCTGGTCATCGCCATCAATGCGGTGATGTTCCTGGTGGAAATGCCGCTGGGCTTCGTGGGCGACAGCCAGGCGATGAAGGCGGATGCGCTGGACTTTCTCGGCGACAGCCTGACCTATGGCCTGTCCCTGGCGGTTCTGGGGATGAGCCTGAGCCGCCGCGCCACCGCCGCCCTCGTCAAAGGAGTTTCGCTGGGCCTGATGGGCTTGTGGGTGATGGGCGGCACGCTGTATGCGGTGTTTGTTCAGGGCCAGCCGTCCGCCGGGCTGATGGGCGGCATCGGCGTGGCGGCGCTGGCGGCCAATCTGGCCAGCGTGGCCCTGCTGATCCGCTTCAAGGACGGCGACGCCAATGTGCGCTCCGTGTGGCTGTGCAGCCGCAATGACGCCATCAACAATCTGCTGCTGATCGGCGCCGCATCGGGTGTCTGGGCCAGCAAGACCCCCTGGCCCGACCTGATCGTGGCGGGCTTCATGGCGGGCCTGTTCCTGTGGGGCTCCGCCGCCATCATCCGCCAGGCCGGCATGGAACTGAAATTCGCCCGCCGCGCCGAGAGCGGCGCCCACCGCAATCAGGCCGCCGAGTAAGGCCCCACCGGACAAACCGCCCATGAAGCGATCCGCGCTGAGCCTGCTCACCACCCGTCGATTTGCACCCCTGTTCGGCGTGCAGTTTCTGGGTGCCATGAACGACAATCTGTTCCGCGCCTCGGTGATCATGCTGATCACCTACCGGCTGGCCGAGGGCATCGGCATCCCCGCGGGCGTATTGAACAATGCCGCGCTGGCGCTGTTCATCCTGCCATATCTGCTGTTTTCCGCGCTGGCCGGGCAACTGGCCGACAAATATGACAAGGCGCCGCAAGTGCGCTGGATCAAGCTGTGGGAAGTGCTGCTGATGCTGACCGGCGCGCTGGCCCTGCATCTGGAAAACATCGTGCTGATGCTGGCGGTACTGTTCGGGCTGGGCCTGCAAAGCACCTTTTTCGGGCCGATCAAATATGCCGTCATGCCGGAACAGCTCGATCGGCGGGAACTGCTGGCGGGCAACGCCCTGATCGAGGCGGGGACGTTTCTCGCCATCCTGCTCGGCACCATCATTGGCGGGCTTCTGGTCCTGCGCACCGGCGGCGGCATGATGGTCTCCGCCCTGACCATCGGCGCGGCGGTGGCGGGGCTGGGGCTGGCGGGGCTGATGCCGCGCCATCACGGTGCCGCGCCGGGGCTGCGGGTGCGGCGCAATGTGGTGGCCTCCACCCGCGATCAGCTTGTCGCCGCCTTCACCCACCCCATCGCCCGGCCCGCCATACTGGGCATAAGCTGGATCTGGCTGTTCGGTTCGCTGTATCTGACCCAGATTCCGGTGGTGACCAAGGACCATCTGGGCGGCAATGAACAGGTGGTCACGCTGATCCTGTCGGTGTTTTCCATCGGCATCGGGGCGGGCGCGCTGGCCAGCAACCGGCTTCTGAAGGGGGCTATTTCCGCGCGGCTGGTGGCCCCCGGCCTGCTGGTGCTGCTGGCCGCCAGCGGTGCGCTTTATGTCAGCGTGCCACCGCCACGGGCCAGCGCCGACCTGATGGGGCTGGTGGCCTTTCTGGCCGAGCCGCTGGGCTGGGGCTATCTGGCGCTGTTTCTGCTGATCGCCGCGGCGGGCGGCAGCGTGATCGTACCGCTATACGCCATCTTGCAGGACCGCAGCGACGACACCGCCCGCTCCCGCATGATCGCCGCCAACAATGTGGTCAACAGCCTGTTCATGGCCGGCGGCTCCCTGGTCGCGGCCTGGGCGGTGGGAATGGGCGCCGCCGCGCTGGACGTACTCGCCGCCGCCGGGCTGGTCAATCTGCTGATGCTGTATCCCGCGCTCAGGCTGGATGGCCGCCTGTCTCTGGAACGGGCAACCGGGCGCCCCTGATCCATCCGGCACCGGGGGTCGTATTCTCCTGTCGAACGACAAGGAGAAAAAGCAGGTGTCGAGCACGCACGTCATTTCCATCGGGGGGGAAGCCTTTCCCGGCAGCGGCCCCCGGCGCATCGCCGTGGTGGGCAGCGGCATATCCGGCCTGTCCGCCGCCTGGCTGCTGGGGCAGGACAACCGGGTCAGCCTGTTCGAGGCGGAAAGCCGCCTGGGCGGCCATGCCAACACGGTTCGCGTCACCATGCCCGAAGGCCCCGTGGATGTGGATACCGGCTTCATCGTTCTCAATGATCGCAACTATCCCAATCTGACCCGGCTTTTCGACGCGCTGGGCGTGGCCACCGTGCGCACGGACATGTCCTTTGGCGTGTCGGTGGGCAACGGGCGGCGCCGCTTCGAATATGCGGGCGGCAATCTGAAGGGCCTTCTAGCACAGAAACGCAATCTGTTGCGGCCCCGCTTCTGGTCCATGCTGCATGATCTGATGCGCTTCTACAAATACGCCCCGGCGGACGGCGCGGCGGCGGACCCCGGCATGACACTGGGCGCCTATCTGGCCGCGAACGGCTATGGCCCCGCCTTTATCAACGATCATCTGCTGCCCATGGCGGCGGCCATCTGGTCCACCCCGCAGGCGCAGGTGGATGCCTTTCCCATGCGCAGCTTCACCCGCTTCTGCGACCATCACGGCCTGATGCAGCTTACCGACCGCCCCACCTGGCGCACCGTTGTGGGCGGCGCCCGCGCCTATGTGGACGAAATCGCCCGCAACCTGACCCATCCCGCCACGCCGGACAGGATCAAGGGCACCATTCACACCGGCACCCCCATACGGCGCATCGCCCGCTATGCCGATGGTGTGGTGCTGCATGACGCGCACGGCGAACGCCATGTGTTCGACGATGTGGTGATCGCCACCCATGCCGACACCGCGCTCAGCCTGCTGGCGGAACCCAGCGATGACGAGCGCGTCCTGCTGGGAGCCTTTTCCTACAGCCGCAACCGGGCGGTCCTGCACGGCGATCCCCGGCTGATGCCCGATCGGCGGGAAGCCTGGTCCGCCTGGAATTTCCTGTCCCGATCGGATGGGGACGGGTCCGCGCTGTGCGTCAGCTACTGGATGAACCGGCTGCAACCGCTGGCCACCCGCAGCAATCTGTTCGTCACGCTCAATCCCGTAGTGGAGCCGCAGGAGCCGCTATATGAGGTGGATTACACCCACCCCATTTTCGACCCCGGCGCGCTGCGGGCGCAAAAGCAGCTCTGGTCCCTTCAGGGGCAGCGGCATACATGGTATTGTGGGGCGCACTTCGGTTTTGGTTTTCACGAGGATGGCGCCCAGAGCGGCCTGCGTGTGGCGGAAGAACTGGGCAATCTGAGCCGTCCCTGGCACGCGCCGGAACAGGATGGCCGCATTCTGGCGTTGAGCCTGGACACACCCAAGGCGGAGGCAGTGGCATGACGGCGCCGCGGCCCCAACACAGCTTCCCCCGCGAAGGGCTGTATGAAGGACTGGTCAGCCATCACCGCGCCAGCCCGGTGCAGCACAGCCTGTCGCACCGGGTCTTTGCGCTGCTGGTGGATGTGGCCCGGCTGGACCGGCCCAGCCCCTTCAGGCTGCTGTCCACCCGCCGGACCTGGTGGCCCATGGCGCTGCTGGCGCGGGACCATCTGGACGGCAGCGGCACCAGCCTGCTCACCCAGTCACGCGCCCTGTTCGCCCGCTTCGGCCTGGCGGACTGCGGCGCCCATGTGATGCTGAAAGCCTATCCCCGGCTGTTCGGATACGGCTTCAACCCCATCAGCCTGTTCTATGGCTTTCGCGCGGATGGGCGGCTGGGTGCCATGATCTATCAGGTCACCAACACCTTCCGGGAGCGGCACTGCTATGTGCTGCCGGTCCATGAGGGCGCGGACGGACCAGCCCCCCATGGCACGGCGAAGGATCTTTATGTCTCGCCCTTTCAGGCAACGGGCGGGGATTACCGGTTCCGGCTCAACCGCCCCGGCGACCGGCTGAGCCTGTCCATCGCCGCCGATGACGGCGCGGGGGGCCACCTGACCGCCCATTTCGAAGGCCGCCATGCCCCGCTTGGCGACGCGGCACTGATGGGCGCCATGGCCCGCCATCCGCTGATGACCTTCGCCATCATGGCCGATATTCATCGCCACGCCTTCCGGCTGTGGCGCAAGGGGCTGCGGGTTCATCGCCACAGCCCGGCGCCGCGCTTCACGGTGGGGCCGACCGGCATCGATGCGCCGTCGCCCGCCCCAACGCCACCCCACAAGCCATCACCCGCGCGGCCCGACGGCGCGGCGCACGGCTTCACCCCCGAAACAGGAAGAACGCTGCCATGACCCAGACTTCCGTGTCGTCAGAAAAGCGCGGCCTGCTGCCGCTGGCCCGGTCTGTCATCGCCCCGCGCGGCCTGTGCGAGCGGGTCTTTGCCACCCTGCTGGACAGGGCGCGACACGGCGCGCTGAGCGTCGATCTGCCGGATGGCCGCGTGCTCTATCAGCCGGTACGCACAAAGGGGCCGGAAGCGCGCCTGACGATCCGCCATCCGCGTGCCGCCCGGCGGCTGATCCTGTCCGGGCAACTGGGCTTTGCCGAAGCCTATGTGAACGGCGATCTTGGGATCGACGATCCCACCAGCCTGTTTCACTGGTTCATCCAGAATGAAGCCGCCCTGGATGCGCCCACCCGTGGCAGTTGGCTGATGGCGCGGCTGGCCCGGCTGGGGCATCTGCTCAGGGACAATGACCGCCGCGGCGCCCGGCGCAACATCGCCTATCACTATGACCTGGGAAACAGCTTCTATGAGGCATGGCTGGATCGCAGCATGACCTATTCCAGCGCCCTGTTTCAGCATTTGGACGAGCCGCTGAAAGTGGCGCAGGCGCGCAAATACGCCACCATCACCGACTGGCTGGACCCGCGCCCCGGCGACCATCTGCTGGAAATCGGCTGCGGCTGGGGCGGCTTTGCCGAACATCTGAGCCGCTCCAAGGGCACGGCGCTGACAGCGCTGACCATTTCCGAAGCCCAGCACGCCTATGCCCGCACCCGATTGGCGCCACTGGGCCGCGAGAACAGCATCCGTCTTCAGGATTACCGGGATGTGACGGGCCGCTATAACGGCATTGCCAGCATCGAAATGTTTGAAGCGGTGGGCGAAGCGCACTGGCCCACCTATTTCGAGCGCGTCAAAAGCCTGCTGGCGGATGGGGGCCGGGCCGTCATTCAGGTGATCACCATAGAAGACGCCCGCTTCGAGACCTATCGCAAAAGCGCCGATTTCATCCAGCGATACATCTTTCCCGGCGGCATGTTGCCCTCGCCCACGGTGTTCCGCGAACACGCCGCCCGCGCCGGGCTGACCGTAACACGGGACATGACCTTTGGCCGTTCATACGGGGAAACGCTGCGCCGGTGGCGCGCGGCCTTTGAAACAGCCTGGCCCCGTTTGGAATCCATGGGCTTCGACGCCCAGTTCCGCCGCCTGTGGCGCTATTATCTGGCCTATTGCGAGGCGGGCTTCGACAGCGGCGCCATCGATGTGGGTCTCTATCAACTCGAACACACCGATTGAAGGACAACCGCCATGACCCGTCTTCTGCCGCGCTGGGGCCTTGCCCTGCTCGCCCTGATCACCCTGACCGGATGCGCCGATATGAAAATAGAGGATTTCCGCGGCACCAAGCCCAAGCTGACGCTGGAAGACTATTTCCTGGGCGAAAGCCGCGCCTATGGCCTGTTCACCAACCGGGCGGGAGACGTGAAAGCCCAGTTCACTGTGGACATCACCGGCACTATGGACGGCGAAACACTGGTGCTGGATGAGCGCTTCCGCTATCAAAGCGGCCGCACGGACAAGCGGGTCTGGCGGATCAAGCGCACCGGCAAGCGCACCTATGAAGGCACGGCGGGCGACATTGTGGGCGTCGCCAATGGTGAAATCGCGGGCAATGCGTTGAACTGGTCCTACGTCATGGATCTGGCGGTGGACGACACCACCTACCGGGTCAAATTCGATGACTGGATGTTCCTGCAGGAAGACGGCGTGCTGCTGAACCGCGCCGTGGTCACCAAATGGGGCTTCCATGTGGGCACCGTCACCCTGTCTTTCCGCAAGCTGGGCACGCCGGGGGCGTGACGTTTTTCGTCTCACGGCAGATGGGCTTCGCCCATGCCTCCGACCGGGCGGCGAACGATCGCCGGGCCGCGGTCGCGACCTGGAATAGAGGATGCGTCCGAGCATGGCGGCATCGTCTCACGCCGGATGGTCTCCCCCATGCCTGTGACCGGGCGGCGAACGATCGCCGGGCCGCGGTCGCGACCTGGAATAGAGGATGCGTCCGAGCATGGCGGCATCGTCTCACGTCGGATGGTCTCCCCCATGCCTGTGACCGGGCGGCGAACGATCGCCGGGCCGCGGTCGCGGCCTGGAATGGAAGCCGGAGCGTGGTGCGGGGGGCCGGTCAGACCATACGGCGCATCAGGGCGAAATACAGGCCGTAAGGCAGGCAGCGCAGGCGGCGCAGGAACCACAGGAACGGATTGGGGAAAGCCACTTCAAAGCGGCCTTTCGCCAGTCCGGCCAGCATGGCGCGGGCGGCATCTTCCGGTTCCATCAATTGCGGCATGGGAAAGCGGTTCTTCGCTGTCAACTGGGTGCGCACAAAGCCCGGATTGACCAGCGAGAGCCAGGTATCGAACGGCTCCATCTCCGGCTTCAGGCTTTCCACCAGATTGATCACCGCCGCCTTGGTGGGGCCATAGCCCGCCCCGCCCACAAGGCCGCGATAACCGCTGGGGCTGGCGATCACGGCGATCCGGCAGGGCTTGCCGCGCCCGCTCTCATGGTCTTTCGCCGCGCGGGCCATCAGGGGGGACAGGCAATTGGCCACACCGTCAAAATTCACCCGCATCATGGCGCTGGCCGTTTCGGCGTCGTAACTGGCGCGGTCCATGGGTTCATAGATGGCCGCCGCCTGTATGATCAGGTCGGGCAGGGCCTCGAACCCCGCCACCGCATCGGCCACGGCGGCGCGATCCGTTACGTCCAGCGGCAGGGCGGTCACATTGTCCTGCTCGGCCAGATCGGTCAGAACCTCGGCCCGGCGGGCGGATACGGTTACCCGCACCCCCGCCCGCGCCAGTTGATTGACCGCTTCCGCGCCGATACCGCTGCTGCCGCCAATGATCCAGGCGGTGCGCCAGGGCATGTTTCCTGCTGTCATCACTCTGCCTTCTTCAGGTCGCGTATGGCGTCCGCCAGGTCCAGATCGGGTTCCACACCCTGATCGCTGCCGCACTGCTGGCACACATAGCGAATGGTGGAACCGTCCCTGCCTTCAAAACGCAGCCCCACCCAGCGGCCTTCCCGATCATACCATGCCTCGGTGTTCAATTCGCCGGAATAGACCACGCGCAGCGCCTCCCGCTGCCCGGTGCCGGTGGCGACGGTCTCCACCCCGGCGGGGGTGATCGTCACGTCATTGGCCTGGCCGGTGATGGTGTTCAGCACCATGGCCTGGCGCAACACAGCCGGGTTCCAGTGATTGGTGGGATAGGGCATCCCGCCCTCGGCCAGAAAGGCTTCGCCATCGGAACTGCGCCAGCGGAACCCGTCGCTTTCCCGCGCGCCGGACATGGCCAGCGTATCGCCCCCGTCGCGGGTTCGCGCGCGCAGCTCTTTCATGCCCCGACCGTCCCAGACGGCGCGGGATGTATATTGAAACTTGTAGGCGGTGATGAACAGGAACTTCACCTTCAGGGCCATGACGGACGACACCGCCATCCCGCCCTCCTGCCCCTCGAAGCGGGTCACATGCTGGCCAACCCGGTTGCCGTCCCGCTGCACCTCGAAGATGATATCCCCGCCATAGCGGGCGGCGATGGCGGCGGGGTCATCGGACAGGGGCTGGCGGATAAAGCTGGCGGGCGACGGCACAGCCGCGCCTTGCGCCGCATCCTGGGCGGCACTGTCCCGTGCAGCTTCCGTCGCGGCCAGCGCGGGCGCCGCGTTCAGCCCGGCGAGCATGACCGCAACGGCGGATGCCCCCCGCAAAGCGCGACTCGCCACCTGAAATGCCATTGTTTTGCCTCCTTCAAGCATGGGTTTTGCTATAGTGTACGGTTCACGGCACAGTGATGGATCAACCACGGGAGCAGGCCCCATGCCGTCATACCCGCTACCCGCCTGGCGCCGCTGGCCCGCCGCGCTTCTCGTCGCCCTGTCGCTGGGCGCGGCATTGGCCCATGGGCTTGGCATCGCCCTCACCGGCGGGCCATCCCATCTGCTGGTCAAGGGGGGCGCGATGGGCGCGCTGGCGCTCGCCACCCTTCTGGCCGCCCGGCGCCCGGCGCATCTGGTGGTGGCGCTGGCGCTTGCCTTTGCCGCCGTGGGGGACATGCTGATCACCCTGCCCGGCAGGCGCGCCTTCCTTCACGCCCTTGGCGCCTTTGGGGCAACGCATGTGCTGCTGACCCTGCTCTTCATCCAGAACCGCGCGCCGCTTACCCGGATGTCCGTTCGCGCACAGGGGCTGGCCGGGGCCGTGGTGGCCGGGGCCATGTTGGCATCGGTGGTGCTGTGGCCGGTGCTGGACGGGCTGCGCCTGCCGGTGCTGGCCTATCTGGCGGTTCTGGCCATCATGGCCATCACCGCCCTGTGGAGCCGTTTCCCCCAGCCATTGGCCGGGTTCGGGGCGCTGGCCTTTCTGCTGTCCGATGCCGCCCTGGCGGCGGATCGCTTTCTTGCGCTGCCCGCGCCGGTGCAGGGGGTCATCCCGCTTTTCATCTGGCCGCTCTATGTGGGCGGGCTTTATGCCATCGCGCTGGCGGTGTGGCTGGATGATGGCGGGCGGCGCGCATTTGACAGCGCCCCCGGCGGCCAATAAGAGAGGATCGGAATGTGACCGGCCCGGTCGGGCCTCGGTGAAGACGGCCCCGCTGAAAAGGCGAGCGCCAGGGCCAGGGGGCAGAGCGCGGGATGATAACGGTGAGCCAGGACAAGAAGAAATTCCAGAAAAAAGCCGCCACACTGGTGGAGGCCCTGCCCTATCTGAAGAAATATGCGGGCGCGATCTTCGTGATCAAATATGGCGGCCATGCCATGGGGGACCCGGCGCTCGCCCGCCAGTTCGCCGAGGATGTGGCCCTGCTGAAACAGGTGGGCATCCACCCTGTCATCGTCCATGGGGGCGGGCCGCAGATCGGCGCCATGCTCAAGCGCCTGTCCATCGAAAGCGCCTTTGTGGACGGCTTGCGCGTGACCTGCGAAAGCACCGTGCAAGTGGCGGAAATGGTGCTGTCCGGCAGCATCAACAAGGAAATCGTCGCCAATATCAATGCGGCGGGCGCACGGGCTATCGGCCTGTCCGGCAAGGACGGGCAGATGGTGCGCGCCACCAAGCTGAAACGCACCCGGCGCGACCCGGAAAGCAATATTGAACAAGCGGTGGATCTGGGCTTTGTGGGCGAACCGGCGGAGGTGGACCCCACCCTGCTTCAGAACAGTGTCGCTTCCGGCATCATTCCCGTCATCTCCCCCATTGCGCTGGGCATGGCGGGAGAAACCTTCAACATCAATGCGGATACCATGGCCGGGGCCATCGCCTCCGCGCTGGACGCCCGGCGCTTCTTCCTGCTGACCGATGTGGCCGGGGTGTTGAACGGGGACGGCGAGCTGCTGACCGAATTGAACCGCGCCGATGTGGAAGCCCTGATCGCGGATGGCACCATCAGCGGCGGTATGCTGCCCAAGGTGGCCACATGCCTGGATGCGGTGGACAAGGGGGTCAAGGGCGCCGTGATCATGGATGGCCGTTTCACCCACGCCCTGCTGCTGGAAATCTTCACCGAACGCGGCGCGGGGACTCTCATCCGGGGATAAGGGTTTGTTTGCGCTCACGCAAGCGCGCTATCGCGAGGGCGCCGCAGGGGCGGCGGGGCGCGGTCGCGCGCATGGTTTCCGCTCACGCCTGAGCGCTGGCGCTCACCGCTCCGCGAGGGCGCCGCAGGGGCGGCGGGGCGCGGTCGCGCGCATGGTTTCCGCTCACGCCTGAGCGCTGGCGCTCACCGCTCCGCGAGGGCGCCGCAGGGGCGGCGGGGCGCGGTCGCGCCCGTCGGATAGGTCTGTGCCCGCGCGGGCGGGGCATGTTTGCGCTCACGCCTGAGCGCTGCGCGCTGCGCGCTGCGGCGAAAGGGGGCTGGCGTCAGTCCTCGTCGAGGAAATAGCTCAAGTGCCAATCCAGCTCGTTTTCATCCACCGGGAAATCGGTGCCATTCTTCGCGGGCAGCAATTGTGATGGCGGCACCAGTGCCAGTTCGGTCTGCATGACAAAGGCCGTCTTCATGGTCAGTTCACAGCGCCAGGCCAACGCGGTCACCGCCCGCCCGCTCTTGGACAGAACGATCTTGCGCACCACGTCCGGCGGTACGTCCCCCATCACGGCAAGACACTGGATCAGCAGTTCACGGCGATTTTCGTTCACCTGCTCCACCACAAAGGCATCATCCAGCAAATTGCGGCGGTAATAATCCATGGCCGTCTGGGCAAGGCGGGCTTCCTCCTCCTCCCCCACCTTTTCGCTGGACAGGCGCTCCCGCACCCGTTCCAGGAGATTTTCCGCCTGATCTTCGCTCAGATCGGATCGGGCCACCATCTGATGCACCAGCGACGAGGCGACAAAGGTGGCAATCCGCTTCATGGCGCGGATGGAAAGCTGCGGGCGCAAGGTCAATGGCTTGTGCAGGTCCTCGGTGCTTTCCGCCTGCTCGATGATCTGATCCAGCGTATCCTCTCGGATCTGGGCATTTTCGTTGGTCAGCAGCGATGCAATGGCGGGCACATCCAGCGTGGCCGCGATATCGTCCGAGACCACCTCCGACACCTCGGATCGGCGGGCAATGGCCTGAAGCGCCCTGGAACTGGCCCCGGCGGCGATGATCTCGCGCAGGTCGTCATCCCCAAGCAGCGGCGAATATTCCAGAATGGGCCCGCAGACAATGTCTTCCACATCGCGGGCGAGGCGGTCCACGATCCGCTTGGGAACCGTTTCGGAGCACTTGATTTCCTCGGCGATGATGGCGCGCACCTTGGGCAACTGGTCCTGCGCCAGGCTTTCCAGCACCTCGATCGCCTTATCCCGAAGCACGCGCTTCTCGCTGGGGGGCAGGTCCGGCACGATACGACCGATCTTGCGCGCCAGTTCGCTGCGCACCTCGTCATCCTCGTCCGACATCAAGAGCGCATCCGCCTGCACCGGCGTGGCCTCGTTCCCGGCGATCAGCTTGCGAATGGCGCTGGAGTCATCCTCGGCCAGATAATAGAGCACTTCGGGCCGCACATCGTCACGCCCCGCCAGCGCCAGGCGGTCTTCATGGCCGCCGGTCTCCAGAATCCGGCGCTGATCGGCCAGGCTGAGCTGCCCGCCGCCAGCCGCAGGGCTGGTGCCCTTGCCCGACCCTTTCGCCTTGCTGCCCTCGGCGGCGTCTTCGCCTGTCAGCATCTGTTTGATCTTGGACCACATTGCCGTTCCTGCCTTTTCACACTCAAGCGTGCCCGCTTTCGCTGGTTGCGGGCGGGGTATCGCCGCCCGCCGTTCCCGCATCCTGCGACCGGTCGCCATTGCCATCCCCGTCGGCGTGCCTGCGCCGACCCAGCCCGCCGGTGCGCCGCCCCCTGAGGGTGATCCCGTCAACGCGGGCATAGGCGAAATCGCTCCGGCCCCGGTCCTTCACCGCATACAGGGCGCGATCCGCCCGTTCCGCAAGCGTATCGAAATCGCCTTCCTCGTCAGCGCTGGATTGGCAAATGCCGATGCTGGCCGACAGTTTCAATCCCGCCCGGCCCAGCTTTTCGCGAATGCGCGGCATGTCCGCGATCAGGCCACGGGCTTTCTGGGCCGCTTCCGCCTCGCCCGCATCCTCCAGCCACACAACAAATTCATCGCCGCCATACCGGCCAGCGAAATCGCAGCTTCTGATATCGTCCGACAGGCTGCGGGCCACCATTTCCAATGCCCGATCCCCGGCCCTGTGGCCAAGCGTATCGTTCACTTCCTTGAAATGGTCCAGATCGATGAAGATCAGCGTGCCCAGCGTGCCGGTTTTCTTTTGATGGCTCAGGCGCCGGTTCACCTGCTCCTTGATGGCGCGACGATTGAGCAGCCCGGTCAACTCATCGCGGGAGGCCAGCCGGTGCAACTCGTCCGTCAGCGTAGCCTTTCCGAGCGCCGCGGTCAGGGTGTCCGCGATCGCCGCCATCAGGTCTTCTTCCTGCTCGGACCAGGGCGAGATGGCGGTGTTGCGCCCCAGAATCGCCACGCCAGCAAGCTGTTCCTCGCTGCCCAGCCGCACGGCCAGAAACCCGGTATCGGAGGCCGCCGCCTCCCCCGCGCTGGAAACCGGCTGCACCATGTGTTCCGCGGCGCCGGGCAGGGTATCGGGGATCTCGAACGGGCCCTGCTCGCGCCCGGCGAAATCGCTGCTGCGATGGCCCAGCTTGAACAGGGTCTGGCCCGGCGCGCCATTCACCTGACGCCACAGGCTTTTCACGTCCAGCGTGATCGGGCCGCCTTCCACCGCGGCGGGCACCAGGCCCCGGCCATAGCTGACCAGTATCCAGGCACTATCGGCCCGCAACAGATCCCGCATGGCGGAGGCGGCTTCATCCAGCAGGTCTTCCGAGGAGGCCGCCGAATTGATGATGTGGGTGATGCGCTGCTGAACGGTCAGGCGCAGATTGGTCTGTCGCATTTCCCGTTCCCGCTTGATGCTGTCGGACACGTCCCGGCAGGTGCCGCGCACCCCCATGAACACGCCGCCGTCGCTGAGAATGGGGCTCACATGGAAATGCAGCCAGCGGGTCTTTTCGCCGTGAAAGCGCACCGGTATGGCATCAAAGGATTCTTCCGTGCGGCTCATGAACGGGTTGCGGCTGGGCGCATTGCCGCGGGGCCAGAACACATCAATGGCGTGGGCGCCGAGCCAATCCTCGGTGTGGTAGGAAAACGCGATGGGCGGGGTGAGAAAGGTGAAATTCTGCCGTTCGTCCACCTCAAAGGCGAGATCCACGCTCTGATCCAGCAACTGCTTGAGCAGGGTACGGCTGGTCATCAGGGCTTCGGTCACATTGTCCATCAGGGTGGTATCCCGCGCCATCACGGTGCAGGCTTCGCCTTCCGGCACGGCACACAACCACAGCTTGGTCACTTCCGACACGCGGTAGCGGTCATCCACGGGGCTGCCGCTCTCAAGCGCGCGGTTCACCAGCGTTTTCAGGGTTTCATCCCCGGCGCCCCAAAGGTCGGCCAACAGACGGCCCGGCTCGCTGACGGCGAGCAGATCACCATATGCGCTGACGCGGATGGCAAGACTTTCAGAAGCGGTCACGCGCTCATTACGGCGCGCTTCGGCGTTTTTGAACAATGCCAACATACAATCCCTGCCTATCCGCCACCCGGACGACACCGGCGAGAACACCGGCCCGGCCCTGTTCCACCGCCCAGGGAGCGATCCACACCTCGGCACCCGTTTCAGACTAGCGAAGGCACTGGCCGGGTGCCACACTTTTCCAGCCCCTTCAATTCAGGCATCTGTCACACTATTGTGACAGTCCATGGCGCCAAATAGTATCATGTGGGGACTTGAAGCCCCCACCGGTCAGGCGCACCCGTTACACCCGATTGACAGCCCGCAAGAACCCGCTTTCAGGAGTTTCCATGCCCCACACCGCCCCCCGCCCGGCCACGGAACTGGATCGGGATGTCTGGGTTTTCGACCTGGACAACACGCTCTACAGCGCCGACACGGACCTGTTCTCCCAGGTGGACCGCAATATCGGCGATTATGTGGCGGACCTGACCGGCTTGCCCGCCGGGGACGCCCGGCGCCTTCAGAAAGACTATCTGATGCGGTACGGCACCACGCTGAAAGGACTGATGGCGGAACATGGCGTGGACCCGGAAGGCTATCTGGAACGGGTTCACGCCATAGACTTCTCCCCCCTGTTCCCGGACCCGGCGCTGGATCGCGCCCTGTCCCGGCTGTCGGCGCGCAAGCTGGTCTTCACCAATGCCGACGCCCAATATGCCGACCGGGTGCTGGACCGGCTGGGGATCAGTCACCATTTCGACGGCATCTTCGACATCAAGGGCGCCGATTACGAACCCAAGCCCAAGGATCATGCCTATGACCGCTTTCTGGACCGGTTCGGGGTGGACCCGGCCAAAGCCCTGATGGTGGAGGACATGGCCCGCAATCTGAAACCCGCCTTTGAGCGCGGCATGGCCACGGTCTGGGTCAATACCGGCTCCGTGTGGGGGGAGGCGGACCACAGCCCCGACTATATCATGCAGGAAGTACCCGCCCTGACGGACTGGCTTCTGGACCATGTGGGGGCGCCCGCCGAATAGAGGGCACAGCCCGCAGTCCCGGCATTGACATGTCCCGGCATTGACAGGGGCGGGCCGGTCTTTATGCTCCGGCGCGCTTCAAGACATATCCTCGCCCCGTTCAACAAGGACCGCACCGCCATGACCGACGACGCCCTGATCAGCACCATCGAGCAAGCCTTTGACGACCGGGACACCATCGGCCCGGAAACCGGCGGCGCCGTCCGCGAGGCGGTGGAGACCGCGCTGGACCTGCTGGACCGGGGCGAAGCCCGCGTCGCCAGCCCCGGCCCGGACGGCTGGACGGTAAACCAGTGGCTGAAAAAGGCGGTTCTTCTGTCCTTCCGCCTGAACCACATGACCACCATGAGCGGCGGCCCCGGCGGCGCCCCCTGGTGGGACAAGGTGCCCAGCAAATTCGATGGCTGGGGCGCCGGGGACTTCCGCAATGCCGGCTTCCGCGCCGTGCCGGGGGCGCTGGTGCGCCGCTCGGCCCACATCGGCAAGGGCGTGGTACTGATGCCCAGTTTCGTCAATCTGGGCGCCCATGTGGATGACGGCGCCATGATCGACACCTGGGCCACGGTGGGAAGCTGTGCCCAGATCGGCAGGAATGTGCACCTGTCCGGTGGCGCCGGGATTGGCGGCGTGCTGGAACCCTTGCAGGCGGACCCGGTGATCATCGAGGATAATTGTTTCATCGGCGCCCGCAGCGAAGTGGCCGAGGGCGTGCGCGTGGAGGAAGGCTCGGTGCTGTCCATGGGCGTTTATATCGGCGCCTCCACCAAGATCATCCACCGCGAGACGGGCGAGGTGTTCCGGGGCCGGGTGCCCAGCTATTCCGTGGTGGTGCCGGGCAGCCTGCCGGGCAAGCCGCTGGCGGACGGCGCGCCGGGCCCGAACCTGTACTGCGCGGTGATCGTCAAGCAGGTGGATGCCCAGACCCGCGCCAAAACATCCGTCAATGACCTGCTGCGCGGCTGATAAAGGCGTGAGCACAGACATGAGCACCCCGATCGATCCGATCCGGCTGGCCAGCGGCCTGATAGAGCGCAAGAGCGTGACCCCCGACAGCGGGGACGCGCTGGACCTGCTGGAAGAAACGCTGACCGGCCTGGGCTTTCGCTGCCACCGCCTGCTGTTCGAGGAACCGGGCACGGACCCGGTGCCCAATCTTTATGCCCGGCTGGGGGATACGGCACCCAACATCTGCTTTGCCGGGCACACCGATGTGGTGCCCGCGGGCGCCGAGCATCACTGGCAGGTGGACCCCTTCAAGGCCACCATCAGGGACGGCCAGCTTTATGGCCGCGGCGCCAGCGACATGAAATCCGCCATCGCCGCCTTCGTGGCCGCCGCCGAGCGGGCACGGACCCGGCTTGACGGGCGCGGCTCCCTGTCCCTGCTGATCACGGGCGACGAGGAAGGCCCCGCCGTCAACGGCACCCGCAAGGTGCTGGACTGGCTGGCGGAACAGGGGGAACAACTGGATTATTGCGTGGTGGGGGAGCCCACCAACCCCATGGAAATGGGGGAAATGATCAAGGTGGGCCGCCGGGGCAGCCTGCACGGCACCATCACAGTACGCGGCATTCAGGGCCATGTGGCCTATCCCCACAAGGCGCACAATCCGATCCCCGATCTGGTGCGTGTGCTGGCCGAACTGGACAGGGAGCCACTGGATGCGGGCAACGATCTTTTCCAGCCCAGCAATCTGGAAATCGTCGATATCCATGTGGGCAATGACAGCCACAATGTGATCCCGGCGGAAGCCACGGCCCGTTTCAATGTGCGCTTCAACAATGAATACACGCCGGACAGCCTGCGCGAGGAACTGACCCGCCGCATGAACCGCGCGGGCGTGCGCCATGATGTGGACTGGTGGGTGTCGGGGGACAGCTTCCTGACCCCGCCGGGGCCGCTGGCCAATGCGGTGCGCGATGCGGTAACGGCCCGTCTGGGGCGGGAGCCGGTATTCTCCACCACCGGCGGCACGTCGGACGCCCGCTTCATCCACCGCTTCTGCCCGGTGGTGGAATTCGGCCTTGTGGGCGCCACCATGCACAAGGTGGACGAACATGTGGCCACCGCCGATATCGAGGCCCTGACCGACATTTATGAAGATGTGATCACCCGGCTGCTGAAGGCGGGCTGATACCCCGGCGCGCGGCGACCGGGGTGTCAGTCGCCGTCGCCCACGGCGCGGCGGGCATTGAGGGCGGCGGTGAGCGTGCCGTCATCCATATAGTCCAGTTCCCCGCCCACCGGCACACCGTGGGCCAGCGCCGTCACCCGCACGCCGCTGTCCGCCAGCCGGTCGGCCAGATAATGGCTGGTGGTCTGGCCGTCCACCGTGGCGGCCAGCGCCAGAATCACTTCCCGCACGCCGCCATCCGCCACCCGATCCATCAGGGGCGCCATGTTCAGGTCTTCCGGCCCCAGCCCGTCCAGCGCCGACAGCGTGCCGCCCAGCACATGATAAACGCCGCGATAGGTTTCCGACCGATCCAGCGCCCACAGGTCGGCCACGTCCTCCACCACGCAGACAAGGCCGTGATCCCGCTTCGGGTCCCGGCATACCTGACAGGGGCTTTGGGTATCCAGATTGCCGCACCGGTCGCACAGCACCACGCGGGCCGCCACATCGTGCAAGGCATCGGCCAGCGGGGTCATCACGCTGTCCCGCTTTTTCAGCAGATGCAGCACCGATCGCCGGGCGGAGCGCGGCCCCAGCCCAGGCAGACGGGCCAGCAACTGGATCAGGCGGTCAATATCCGTAGCATGACTGCGGGGCATGACAGGCGGCCTAGAACGGCATCTTGAAGCCTTCCGGCAGGTCCAGCCCGCCGGTCAGTTCCTGCATTTTTTCCTGCGCCTTTTCCTGCGCCTTGTCCTTGGCCTGATTGTGGGCGGCGACGATAAGATCCTCCACCACGTCTTTTTCCTCGGCTGAAAACAGGCTGTCATCCAGCGATACGGCTTTCATCACGCCCTTGGCGGTCATGGTCACGCGCACCATGCCGCCGCCCGCGCTGCCTTCCACCTCGATCTCGTCCAGCCCGTCCTGCATTTCGCCCATTTTGGTCTGCATTTCCTGGGCTTTCTTCAACATCTCGGACAAATTCTTCATGGGGGCTCTCTCCTCAACGGGTTTCGGGCACCGGTTGCCCGGCCTGGATCATATATCCAACAATTGGGGCAGGTCCGCTTCCGCGTCCACCGCCTCTTCGGCGTCCGGGTCGAAGGGCACGGGCTCGGCGGCCTCCTCAAGGGTGGTATCGCGCACCGGCCCGGCCAGCCGCGCGCCGGGAAAGGTTTCCATGAACGCTTTCACCATGGGATCGCGCATCACTTCGGCGCGCAGGGCTTCCTGCCGGGCATCGCGCTTGTCCTGCAACGTCTCGCCGCCACCACCGCGAACCACGCTGACCGCCCAGCGCCGATCGGTCCAGGCATTGAGACAGTCCCGCACGCGCCCGGCCAGGGTGGGCGGCACATCCGTGGTGGGTGTGAAATCCAGCCGGCCCGGTTCATATCGGGCCACCGTCACATTGTGGGAAAGATAATAGGCAAGCTGGGCTTCGCGCTTGTGCTCGAACAGCGCCACCAGCGCCTCGAAGTCGGCGGGCACCGGGTCGCCCGGCTGGCTCTGTGCCTGCGTGTCGGGATCAAAGGCCAGCACCCGCGCCGTTGCGGTGGCGCCGCCGCCCCCACCGGTGGCGGGCGCCCGGCCACCGCCGGCCTGTGCCTGACCGCCCGCCTGCGAACCGGCCCCGCCACCAGGCGCGGACGGCCCGCCAGCGGGGGCGCCAGCCTGAAGCTTTTTCACCAGATCGGCGGGGGGCTCCATCGGGGCCAGATGGCACAGCCGGATCATCACCATTTCCGCCGCCGCCATGGGGCTGGGCGCCGTGCGCGCCTCCCCCACGCCTTTCAACAACACCTGCCAGGCCCGCGCCAGTTGCGGAATGGAAAGCCGGGCCGCCATGTCTTTGCCCATGCTGCGCTCGGTTTCGGTGGCGAGGGCGTCATCGCTCACCTCCGGCGCGGCCTTGGTGCGGGTGATCCAGTGGGTCACTTCCAGAAGGTCGTTCAGGATCACCACCGGCTCGGCGCCCAGATCGAACTGCTGGCGCAACTGGGCCAGCGCCCCGGCGGCATCACCCTTCATTACGGTTTCAAAAAGATCAAGCACCTGTGCGCGATCCGCCAATCCCAGCATGGCGCGCATCTGGTCTTCATCCACGGTGCCATTGCCATGGGCCATGGCCTGATCCAACAGCGACAGCGCATCCCGCACCGAGCCTTCCGCCGCCCGCGCGATCAGTTTCAGCGCGCCGTCCGTCAGGCTGGCGCCTTCCTTTTCGGCAATGCCGCCCAGATGGGCCACAAGGGTCTCGGCGGGCACACGCTTCAGGTCGAAGCGCTGACACCGGGACAGCACGGTCACCGGCAGTTTGCGGATTTCCGTGGTGGCGAACAGGAATTTCACATGGCTCGGCGGCTCTTCCAGCGTCTTCAACAGGGCGTTGAAGGCGTGCTTGGACAGCATGTGGATTTCATCGATGATATAAATTTTATAACGCGCCGCCGTGGGCGCATAGCGCACCCCTTCCAGCAGCTCCCGGATATCGTCAATGCCGGTACGGCTGGCGGCATCCATCTCCATCACGTCCACATGGCGGGATTCGCCAATGGCCACACAGCTTTCACAGCGCCCGCAGGGATTAACGCTGTCCTGCGCGCGATCGGTGCAGTTCAGCGCCTTGGCGATGATGCGGGCCGTGGTGGTCTTGCCCACGCCGCGCACGCCGGTCAGCACGAAGGCATGGGCCAGCCGCCCCGCCGAAATGGCATTGGACAGGGTGCGCACCATGGCTTCCTGCCCGATCAGGGTGGCAAAATCGCTGGGCCGGTATTTGCGTGCCAGCACACGGTATTCTGCTGCCTCGGCGTGGGACTCGGTCATGCGTGCTCTCAAGCTTGGGACGGCGGGATGGCGACCGACACCCCCTTGGGGGCGGGCGCCTGCCTATCCCTAGCACCTCCCCGGCGGCAAAAAAAGGCCATGCATGATCAGCGGGCAGCAAAGGAACCGCGGCGACAGATACGGGAAAGGGGAAAAGGGTGGGAGGCCAGACGACCCGCACCGGACCCGTTACGGCTGCTCCCTTTCGGGCCTGACCGGATTGGCGGGCGGCACGTCCGCTGGCACTCCCGGGTCGGCTTATGGGACGCAAAAACAGCTTTTTCAAGCCCTGTTTTGCCCCGCAGCCCGCCCACCCCCGCAAAAACGGCGCAAATCCGGGCTGTGTTGGGGTTTTATTAACCTCATGCACGCATGATGAGGGGTGGGGCCATTGTGCCCATGGGGCCGTGAACAGGGGCTGTCGATCCGGGCATCCCTACCCGAATGGCAGCCGGGAACGCAGATCGGGAGACCATGTGTCACGCCGGGATCACATAACGCGCAACCGCCGCGAAGGGCAGCGGCAGTTGACGATCATGATGCTGATTTTCACGCTGGGAATCGTGATCAGCGGCGCCGTGGCGCTGTGGGTGGTGTACCGCGCCAATCTGAACAGCCAACGCAGCCACATGACCGCCTTCGTGCACAATCAGGCGCGGCTGATTTCCTCCGTCGCCCAATCCAACCTGGCTCGCGAGTCGGCCATGGGGGCGCCGGCCTCGCAGCAGGCGGCCCACCAGGCTACCATTCGCCAGGTGCTGGCCGCCCGGTCGGACAAGTGGATTTTCGGCGATACCGGTGAATTCACACTGGGGGAGCGGGAAAACGGCATGATTCGCTTCATGCTGCCGTCCCGCTTCACCGGGAAAACCATTGCGCCCATACCCATGGACGGCACCCGCGCCGAGCCCATGCGCCGCGCGCTGAGCGGCGAGACCGGCACCACCCGCGCTTTGGACTATCGCGGCAATGAGGTTCTGGCGGCCTATGAATACATTCCCGATGCCCAGCTTGGCATCGTGGCCAAGATCGACATTTCGGAACTTTATGCCCCGCTGATTCAGGCGGGGATGATGCTGGGCGGTACCCTGCTCGCCGCGCTGCTGGGGTCGATCGTGCTGGTGCGACGCATTGGCGGGCGGCTGGTGGCCGGGCTGGATGAGGTCACCAGCCAGCAGGATGTGCTGTTCGACAATATCCCCGTGGGCCTTTATCTGCGGGATGAAACGGGCCGCATCATCCGGGCCAATCTGCGATTCAAGCGGATTTTCGACCTGTCCGAAAACGAGTTGACCACCCTGGGGGAGGAAAAAGGCTTCCTGTTGAATGCCACATTCAAGAAATTGTGGTCGGAAGACATCCAGACCATCAAGACCGGCATTGGCGGGCGGCTGGAGACCGAGCGGGATATCAAGGACGGAACACAATATCTGCAAGCCACCCGCGTTCCCGTTCTGGACAAGAATGGCGAGGTGGTCAGCGTCTGCGGCATCGTGGAGGATGTGACCGACCGCCGCAAAAGCGAGGAACGCCTGATCAACGCCATGGAAGCGGCGGAAAACGCCAACCGGGCCAAATCGCGCTTTCTCGCCAATATGAGCCACGAACTGCGCACGCCGATGAATTCCATACTGGGCATGGGGGACCTTCTCAGCCGCACGAGGCTGAGCGAGCCGCAGCACAAATATGTGGATTCCATTCTCTCTTCGGGGCGGTTGCTCACCACCATTCTCAATGACCTGCTGGACCTGTCCAAGATCGAAGCGGGCCGGGTGGAACTGGAAACCATCGGCTTCCGGCTTTCGGATGTGTGCCAGCATGTGGTGGATCAATCGATCCCCGCGGCGGATCGCAAGGGCGTTTCCCTTACCTTCGAACATGACGGCCATGTGCCGGATTATGTGCTGGGCGACCCCACCCGGCTGCAACAGGTGCTGCTCAATCTGGTGAACAATGCGGTGAAATTCACCTATGAAGGGGAAGTCACCCTGGCCGTGACCGGCACCGAAAAACCGGTACCCACCGGCACACCCGCCACCATCCATATCGAAGTGCAGGATACCGGCATCGGCATCGCCCCCGAAACCATGGAACGGCTGTTCGAGCCCTTCGCACAGGCGGATGCGGGCACCACGCGGCGCTTTGGCGGCACCGGGCTGGGGCTGGCCATTTCCAGCCAGCTTGTGGACATGATGGGCGGCAGCCTCACGGTGCGCAGCACGGTGGGGGTGGGGTCCGTTTTCGCTCTGGATCTGAACCTGCCCGCGGCGGACCCGGATCAGGTGGACGTGCTGGACAACCCCCCGGCCCATCTGTACGGCCAGAACAGCGGCGCCCGGCTCAGCGGCGTGCGCACCATCAGGAACACGCCGCACCCGTCGCTGACCACAGGCACGGATGAAGACCACACAACCGGCCAGGCGGACAGCACGGACGCCACCACCGCGCCCGAAGGCACGGATGAAGCGCATCTGTCCGGCGTGGAAAAGGGCCCCGGCGGCCATGTGCTGATCGCGGAAGACAATGAAAACAACACCCGCCTGCTGGAAATCTATCTGGACGCGGCGGGATACAGCCATGACACCGTGGATAATGGCCGCGAAGCCGTGCGGGCGGCGGAAAGCGGCCATTATGACCTGATCCTGATGGACGTGCAGATGCCCGTGATGGACGGCATGACCGCCACGCGCGCCATCCGCCGGAAGGACGGCAGGCACAGCCGCATCCCCATCATCGGCCTGTCCGCCAACGCCATGGCCCATCACCGGCAGGAAGGGCTCGATGCCGGCATGAACGCCTATCTGTCAAAGCCGCTCAAGATGGATGATCTGCTGGTCACGCTTGAACAACATCTGGCCGCCGCAGAAGCGGGCAACTGACCGCCCCAGGAACATCGCGCCCGACAGGGGATGCTTGCCAGTGCGATGATTGCACGGCACCATCCGGCTGAAAACCCGCAGTCAGAATCAGTCAGAAAAGGGCCTGCCATGGCGACCCGGACCCCCACATCCCTCTTTGACCCCGCTGAGCGGCAAAACACCACCCCGCCGGATGGACCCGCCTATATGCCCGATCTTCTGGGGCATGTGCCCCGACCCTTTTTTTCCGGCAATCCGCTGGATCGGGGGGATGATCCCCGGCGCCATCCCGAAGCGCTGGGCACCTGGCTTTCCCGGCCAGAATCCCATGCTCTGCTGTTGCTGGACGGCAAGCCCGTCACCCACCCGACGGGGGAGCCGTTCTGGTTTCCGCAAACCGCCGCGCTGGCGGATGCCGCCACGGCACAAGGGGCCACCACCAACGGCCCGGTGCTGCTGGGGCTGGATGGCACCGCGCCGCGCTATGCCATGGGGCTGACAGCGGACAGCACCCTGCCCCCGCCAGTGGCCCACATGCTGTCGGACAGCATCAAGCCACGGGAACTGCGCGGCCTGGCCGCGAAGCGGGGCGCCCCGGTGCCGGACCTGGGCGTCATGGCGCAGGCCCGCGCCATGCTGCATTTTCATACCGTGCATCGCCAGTGCGGCAATTGCGGCGCGCCGACGCGAAGCCGTCTTGCGGGGTATGAACGGGCCTGCACCGCCTGCGACCGGCCCTTTTACCCGCGCACCGACCCGGTGGCCATCATGCTGGCCGTTCATGGCCGCGGCGCGGACGAAAAGGTGCTGGTGGGCCGGGGGCACGGCTGGCCGGAAGATCTGTATTCAGCGCTGGCGGGCTTTGTGGAGCCGGGCGAATCGCTGGAAGAGGCAACCGCACGGGAACTGCATGAAGAAGCGGGGGTGCAGGTAACCTCGGTGCGCTATGTGGTCAGCCAGCCCTGGCCCTGGCCGTCTTCGCTGATGCTGGCATCCCTGGCCCGCGTGGAAGGCGACACCATAGCTCTGGACGAAACCGAACTGGCGGATGCCTTCTGGATCGACCGGGCCGAGGCGGAAGCGGCCCTGGCGGGCACGGCATCCTTCAGCCTGCCACCCACGCTGGCCGTGGCGGGCACGCTGATCCGCGCCTGGTGCAATGGCATGACCGTGTAAATCGCACACGCCCTATTCACCGGCGAATGCATTCATGGCACTCATTATGAGGCCGGGGCCGGTGCGGGCTGACGGGCACGCACCCCTATTCACCGGCGAATGCATTCATGGCACTCATTATGAGGCCGGGGCCGGTGCGGGCTGACGGGCACGCACCCCTATTCACCGGCGAATGCATTCATGGCACGGGCCATATCCACATCCAGGCGGGTGAGGCCGCCCACATCATGGGTGCTGAGCTTGACCGCCACCCGGTTGAACACATTGAACCATTCAGGGTGGTGATCGATCTTTTCCGCCAGCAGGGCGGATCGGCTCATAAAGGCCCAGGCTTGCGAGAAATTGGCGAATTCAAAGGTCCGCTTGATCGCCCTGTTATTGTCCTCGAAATCCCAGCCGGTCAGTTCCTGCACCGCATGATCCCGCTCGTCTGCACTCAGCAGGGTTGGCTTGTCGCTCATGATCGTCTCTCCCCCTTCAGCAATATCGGGCACCGGCACGGGGCCGATGATGACCGATGATCCGTTCCTATTCGGCCCGATCCAGCAATTCCTCCACCAGCGCGGGCAGCAGCGTGCCCGCCGGGCCATGGCGGCATTCCCGGAACAGGCTGGCGCCGTCGCTCGGCTCCATATTGATCTCGATACTGTGGGCCCGGCCAAGGCGCGCCACCTCTGACACGAAGCCCGCCGCCGGATAGACCGTGCCACTTGTCCCCACGGACAGGAACAGGTCCGCCGCGCGCAGGGCATCGAAAATCCGGTCCATCTGGAACGGCATTTCCCCGAACCAGACAATATTGGGCCTTATCGTACCGGCCATCTTGCAGGACGGGCAGATGGTATCGCGGCCCGTGGGGCCGGTCCAGTCATGTACGCGGTCACAGGCGATACAGCGCACTTCACGGAGTGCGCCGTGCATGTGGATGGGCTCCACCACGCCGCCGCGCTCGTGCAGGTCGTCCACATTCTGGGTAATCACCGTGACCGTGGCGGGATGCGCCCGCTGAAGGCGGGCCAGCGCCTGATGGGCCGGGTTGGGGTCCACCTGATCAAGCTGGGCCCGTCGGTCGTTATAAAAACGGTGCACCAGGTCCGGGTCGCGGGCAAAGCCTTCGGGCGTGGCCACGTCCTCTATGGCGTGCTTTTCCCACAGCCCGCCGGAATCGCGAAAGGTGGCCACCCCGGATTCGGCGGAAATGCCCGCCCCCGTCAGCACGACAATATGATCCGGCGTCACGCACACCTCCCCATCTCTCGTTTTGCCGTTCGATGCCATCGGGCCCGCCGTTCGCCTGCCCGCCATATGGTGGCCATTTCACATGGCTTGACAGCCGCTGACAAGGGGAGGAAGGCTCACACACGCACCACACAACAGGAGAACCGCCCCATGCCCATGCCCATGCCCGAAACCGCCGTCCTGCTGGTCTGCCTTGGCAATATCTGCCGTTCCCCCACCGCCGAGGGGGTTCTGCGCCATCGGGCGGCGCAGCGCGGCATGGCGCCCCTGCTGCGGGTGGACAGCGCGGGCACCACGGGCTTCCACGCGGGCAGCCCGCCCGATCGACGGGCGGAAGCCGCCTGCCGGGAACGGGGCATCCAAATCAGCGGCCAGCGCGCCCGACAGGTTGAACTGGCGGATTTCGAGCGCTTCGATCTGCTACTGGCCATGGACAGCAACAATCTGGCCGATCTGCGCCGCATGGCGCCGCCCGATCGCACCGACCGGGTGCGCCTGTTTCTGGATTTCGCGCCCGATCTGGCCGGCACCGACATGCCGGACCCCTATTATGGCGGGGCGGACGGCTTCACCTATTGCCTGAATGCCGCCTTTCAGGCAGCGGACGGCCTGCTGGACGCGCTGGAAGCGGGCCAACACAGGCCGGTCAAAAGCGCGTGAGCGGATGGAAACGCCGCTGGCCCCCAAGCGGCACCGCACCCTATACTCGCGCCATGAAAGCGACCATTTCCCTGCCGAAAATGAAGCGCCGCTGGCGTCGTCTGCTCCTGCTGGCCTTGCCCGTGGCCCTGATGGCCTGCGCGCCCGCCTTTCTGGACTTTGAAAGCGACTTCATCGCCAATAAGCAGATCAGCCGACACAGCGTAACCGCCCAAATTGACGGCAAACCGGTGGAGATCAGCTATCTCCGCGCCGGGGACCCCGCCAGGCGACGGGTCATTCTGGTGCATGGCACGCCGGGCAATGGCGCCAATTTCCGCGCCCTGATGGAACGGGTACCAAAGGGGCTGGAATTCGTCGCGCCCGACCGGCCCGGCTTCGGCCACACGCGCCCGAAAAAGGCCATGACCGCCCTGGCCGGTCAGGCAGCCGCGCTGGCGCCCCTGCTGGTGGTGCGCGATGGCCGGGCGCCCATCCTGCTGGGGCATTCGCTGGGCGGCTCCGTGGTGACCCAGACCGCGCTGGACTATCCGAACCGGGTGGACGGCCTGATCCAGCTTGCCGCGGCGCTGGACCCGGCGCTGGAAGAACGCTGGTTGATCCAGTATCTGGGGCGCATCCCGCCCTTTCGCTGGCTGCTGCCCGCCGCCGCGAACCACGCCAACCGGGAATTGCTAGCCCTGGAAGGGGAATTACGGCGCCTGACCCCGCGCCTTGCCCAGATTCACCAGCCGGTGCACATCGTCCATGGCACGGCGGACGAACTGGTGCCCTATGACAATGTGCCCTTCATGCAGGCCCGTTTCACCAAGGCCCGCAGCCTGACCCTGACCCGGCTGGAATCGGCCAATCATTTCCTGCCCTGGAACCGCACCGATGCCGTGCTGGACGCCATCATGACCATGGTGGACACCCTGGAGGATACCCCCCACCCCGACACCCGGCAGGCCTGCCGCATGGACCGCGCAGTACAGACCTGCTAGCCTTTCGGCATTGTCGGCGCCCGCCCCGTCCCGTGGGTGGCGGGCGTTTTCGCCGCCCGAAAGCGCAGGTTTGCATGGAACCAATGCCCCACGACACGAATCCCGCCCCCCTCGCGGCACGGCTGAAAGCCATCACCGGGCAGGCGGTCGCCCAACTGGCACCCCTGCATGGCGGGGATGTGGCCGATGTGCGCCTGGCCACCCTGTCGGACGGCAGCAGGTGCGTGGTCAAGCTGGCAAGGCCGGGCGACCGCGCCACCCTGGCGGTGGAAGGGGCCATGCTGCGGGATCTGGCGGCCACGCAGACGGTTCCCGTGCCAAGGGTGATCCATGCCGAAGCCGATCTGCTGCTGATGACCCATATCCCCCATCGGGGCGGCGCCAGCGCCGACGCGGCAGCCGATATGGGCCACAAGCTGGCCACGCTGCACAGGGTCGGGCCGCCGGATGGATCGGTGCACTATGGCTATGCCTATGACACGGTGATCGGCCCGCTGCCCCAGCCCAATGGCTGGCTGGAAAACTGGCCCGGCTTCTTTCGCGCCCGGCGCCTGATGCCGGTCATGCGCGATGCCCGCGCTGAGGGCCGCCTGAGCGACGGGCTGACAGAGCGGCTGGAGACCCTGATGGCGGATCTGGACCGCCTGCTGCCGAAACGCCCCGCCCCCGGCCTGGTGCACGGCGACCTGTGGGCCGGAAACATGCTGCTGAACGGGGATCGGCTCGCTGGCCTGATCGATCCGGCGCTGTTCTTCGGCCACCGGGAAATGGACCTGGCCATGATCGACCTGATGGGCGGCCTTGGGGACCCCTTTTTCGAAGAATATGACGCCGCCTATCCGATCAGGGCGGGCTTTTTCCGCACCCGGCGACTGGTGTATCAGCTATGGCCGCTTCTGGTGCATGTGCGGCTGTTCGGCGGCATGTACAAGCAGCAATTGTCCAGCACGCTGGACCGGCTGGGCTATTGACCGCGCCCGCTACCGGTTGAAGGCCGCCGCCATCGCCTCCCCCGCCGCTTCCAGCGTCTCATCCTCGGCGTCCAGCCCCGGCGCGCGCCCGAACCGTGCCTGAGTGTGATACACGCTGCCCTCATCCGTCAGGGTGCTGGAAAACAACGTAAAATGCTGCACCGTTTCCACCGGCGAGGCAAGCTGTTCATTGGCATTCAGCCAGTTGCCGATGCGCGCCCCGGCGCCGCGCCTGAAACGGGCAAGCGTCACATGCGGCTTGAACTTGCGTTTCTCATATGGGGCACCGGCCCGGTCCAGCGCACGACAGACCTTTTCATGCAGCCGGGTCAGACCGCCATCGTCCGACACCCCGGCCCACAGCGCCTTGGGCTGGCCGGGCTTGCCGAAAAAACCCACGCCGGTCAGGCGCATTTCAAAGGGCGCCACCGGAATGCGGCTCAGTTCGCCCACGATTTCCGCATGGGCGTGGCTGTCCACCATGCCGATGAAGGCCAGCGTCAGATGCAGTTGATCATCCCGCTGCCAGCGCGCGCCCTCCACGCCCGCGCGGGGCGCCAGAAGGGCCTGGCGCACGGGATCGGACAGTTCAAGGCCCACAAACAAGCGCTGCATGGTTACCTTCCTCCATCCGCCACAAGGCGCCGTCAGTCGCCGCCCCCGGCCTGATCGGCCACCCCGCTCAGGGCATCCAGCACATGGGGGCCGATATTGTCCACGATCACCGCCACGCCTTTTGCCGTGGGGTGGATGCCGTCGTCCTGGTTCAGGTCCGGGTCCGCCGCCACCCCTTCAAGGAAAAAGGGGTAAAAGGCCACGTCGTGCTTTTCGGCCAGCGCCTTGAACAAGGGATCGAAGGCGGCGGCATAATCCGGCCCCAGATTGGGCGGTGCCCGCATACCGGCCAGCAGCACCGGAATATCCCGCGCCGTCAGGTCTTGCAGAATGGCATCCAGCTTGCGGCGGGTGACCCTGGGATCAACACCGCGCAGGCCGTCATTGGCGCCCAGTTCCACGATCACCAGATCCGGTTTGCCCTCGACGGAGCCGAGCGCCCAGTCCAGCCGCGAATATCCGCCGGAGGAGGTATCCCCCGACACGCCGGCATTGATCACTCTGACCGGGCGCGCCATCCGCTCGGCCAGCCAGCGCTGAAGCTGATCGGTAAAGCCCTTGCCCGGCGCCAGACCGTATCCGGCGGTCAGGCTGTCGCCCAGCGCCAGCACCCGCGCCGGGCCGCTCTCAGGCGATGTGGCGCCGCCCGCAGCCGCGGTTTCATCCACGGCGTGAAGCCCGCCCCCAAGGGCCAGCAGGCACAGCAGAACCCCCGCTTTGACCCAAAGCGCGACCGGGTGCGTAAATGAAGGCGTGAAAGAACGTGAACGGAGGTGTGCATTGACCGGCATAGCCGTCGCTCCTAGCCTCATGGCGGCAAGACCCGCCGCTTGATTTCAACAGTGACAGTCAGGGACCGAAAAAACAATGGCCGAGACCCCGATCATAGACTTGCAGCATGTATCCCTGACGCTGGAATCCGGCGCGGGGCCCGTTAATATATTGAAAGACGTCAGTTTTTCCATCTCTCGCGGTGAAAGCGTCGGCATTGTGGGGCCAAGCGGCTCTGGCAAGTCATCGCTGATGAGCCTGATGACCGGGCTGGAGCAGGCCACCAACGGCCATATTCTGGTGGATGGCATGGCGCTTGAAACCGCCGACGAGGATACGCTGGCCCGCCACCGTCTGTCCCGCGTGGGCATCGTGATGCAGGCCTTTCACCTGATACCCACCATGACCGCGCTGGAAAATGTGGCCGTGCCGCTGGAACTGGCGCGGGTGAACGATGCCTTTGACCGCGCCGCGCGGGAGCTGGACGCGGTGGGCCTGTCCCATCGCATGGACCATTACCCCGCCCAGCTTTCCGGCGGCGAGCAACAGCGCGTGGCGCTGGCCCGCGCGCTGGTGCCGGAACCGCCCCTGTTGTTCGGGGACGAACCCACCGGCAATCTGGACACCCGCACCGGGCGGGCCATTGTGGACCTGCTGTTTGATCTGTCCGCCCGGCGCGGGTCCACGCTGGTTCTGGTCACGCACGACCCGGCCCTGGCCGACCGGTGCGACCGGGTGATTTCCATGGCCGACGGCACCATTGTGGACGACACCGGCAACACCCGCGCCATCAATGGCAGCGACCCCGCCCGCCCGGCGGTTTCCCGCAATCGCGGGGAGGGGCGCACATGATCACCCGCCATGCCAGCCTGCCCCCGGCGCTGCGCTTCGCCCTGCGCGAATTGCGCGGCGGGCTGAAGGGATTTCGCATTTTCATCGCCTGCCTGGTGCTGGGCGTGGCGGCCATTGCCGCCGTGGGCACCCTGACCCGCGCCATAGAGGCAGGGTTGAAGGACCAGGGCCGCGCCATTCTGGGCGGCGATCTGGAAGTGCGCCTGTTCCAGCAGCGCGCACCCAAGGATTTCATCGCCTGGGCGCGCAGCGTCGGCGAGCTGTCCACCTCCACCCGCTTTCGCACCATGGCCCGCATCGAGGACGGCAGCGGCGCCACGCTGGTGGAATTGCGGGGAGTGGATGACCTGTATCCGCTTTACGGCGACTTTCGCACCCGGCCCGCCATGGATCATGAAAGCCTGCTCGCCCCGCGCAAGGGCGCGTGGGGGCTGGCGGTGGACCCGCTTCTGGCCGACCGGCTGGACGTGGCGCTGGGCGACCGGCTTGTCTTTGGCGGAATAACGGCGGAAATCCGCGCCTTTATCGAAAACGAACCGGACAAGGCCAATCTGGGCTTCCAGCTTGGCCCCAGCGTGATGATCCGCCAGGACGCGGTGGCCAAAACAGGGCTTGAGACCACGGGCAGCCTGATCAATCACTATTACAAGCTGAAGCTGGGCCCCGACACCACGCTGAAAGCCGCCCGCGAAACCCTGAAAGAGCGCTGGCCCGACGCGGGCTGGCGGGTGCGGGATTTCCAGAACGCCGCCCCCGGCCTGCGCCGCTTCATTGACCGCATGGGCACCTTTCTGACCCTGGTGGGGCTGGCCGCGCTGGTGGTGGGCGGCGTCGGCGTGGGCAATGCCGTGCGCGGCTATATGGATCGCAAGACCCGCACCATCGCCACGTTGAAAATTCTCGGCGCCAGCGGCGGCACGGTGTTCACCACCTATTTCTCGCAAGTGCTGCTGATCGCCGTGGGGGCCATTGCGGTGGGGCTGGCGCTGGGCGCGGCCCTGCCCTTTTTCCTGGGCGACCTGTTGCCCGCCTCCATCCCGGTCACGCCCAAGGCCAGCCTGTATCCCGGCGTGATGGCGCTGGCCGCCATTTATGGCCTCCTGATCACCGTGGCCTTTACCGCCTGGCCGCTGGGCAAGGCGCGCGACCTGCCCCCGGTGCGCCTGTTCCGGGCCATTGTGGCGCCGGAGACCAAAGCACCCAGACCGCTCTATCTGGCGCTGATCGGCGGGGCGGCGGCTGTTGTCACCGCGCTGGCCATAGGGTTGGCGGACAACTGGAAACTGGCGGGCGGCTTCATGCTCGGCGCCGCCGGGGCGCTGATGCTGTTGCGGCTGACAAGCTGGCTGATCGAGCGGGGCGCCGCCCATGCCCCACGGCCCAAAGGGGCGCTGACCCGGCTGGCGGTGGCCAATCTGCACCGCCCCGGCGCGGCCACCGGCGCGGTGGTCATTTCGCTTGGTCTGGGGCTGACCCTGTTCGCCGCCCTGGCCCTGATCGAGGGCAATCTGCGCGGCCAGCTTTCAGAGCAGGTACCGAGCGAGGCGCCCGCCTTCTTCATTCTGGACATTCAGCCCGAAGAGAAAACCCCCTTCGAGGAAACGGCGCGGGACATTCGCGGCGTGGAGGATGTGGTCACGGTGCCCAGCCTGCGGGCCCGCGTTGTGGCGGTGAACGGGGTGCCCGCCGAGGATGCGGAAGTGGCCGACAGTCACAAATGGGTGCTGCGCGGCGACCGGGGCATCAGCTATCAGGCCGAACTGGGGGCCGGCAGCCGGGTGGTCGAGGGGGAGTGGTGGCCACAAGGCTATGACGGGCCGCCCCAGATCAGCATGGACACGGAAGCCGCCGAGGCCATGGGACTGACGATCGGGGACACCATCACCCTGTCCGTTCTGGGCCGGGAGATCACGGCGGAAATACGCTCGTTCAGGCAGATCGACTGGGGCAGCTTCGGCTTCAACTTCGTCTTTCTGTTCGACCCGCACACACTGAAGGCGGCGCCCCATACCTATATGGCCACGCTGAAGGCGGACGGCCCGGCGGAACAGCGCGCCCACCGCATTCTCACCAGCCGCTTCGATTCGATCACGGCCATCCGCATGAAGGAGGTGCTGTCCACGGTGAACGGCCTGCTGACCCAGATCGGGGCCGCCGTGCGCGCCACCGCGCTGGTGGCGATCGTGGCGGGCGTGCTGGTGCTGGCGGGCGCCATTGCGGCCGGATTCCGCCAGCGGGTCTATGAAAGCGTCATCATGAAGGTGGTGGGGGCCGTGCGCCGCCAGATTCTGCAAGCCTATCTGCTGGAATATGCCCTGATCGGCCTGATCACGGCCCTGATCGCGCTGAGCCTGGGCGGTCTGGCGGGCTATGTGGTCGTCACCGCGGTCTGGGACATGGATTTCGCCTTTCTGCCCGTGCCCATGGCGATCACGGTGGGCGTCTCGCTGCTGGTCACGGTGGGCTTCGGCCTGCTCAGCAGTTGGCAGGCGCTGTCCGTGAAACCGGGCCGGGTGCTGCGGGATGAATGATCGCCTTCACGCAGCACCCGGAATCCCTTGCACCCGTGCCCGTGTAACCCCATATTACGAATGATCTGAACGCACGTCAGACGGTGAGGAGAGACACATAATGAGACGTAATTTCGGCGGGATGCAGCAGGGCCTTGGTGCCCGCACCGCGCCCGGCGCCCAGTCCGCGGCCTATGATGAGGGGCTGCGCGCCTACATGCTGAAGGTGTATAACTACATGGCCTCCGGTGTGCTGTTGACCGGCATCGTGGCCATGTTCGCCAGCCAGTCGGATGCCCTGATGGGGGCGATCTTCGGCACCGGGCTGAAATGGATCGTCATGCTGGCGCCGCTGGCCTTCGTGATGGTGCTCAGCTTCGGCGTGAACAAGATGTCGTCCAGCACATTGCAGATGATCTTCTGGGCCTTTTCGGCAACCATGGGGCTGTCGCTGGCGTCCATTTTCCTGGTCTATACCGGGGAAAGCATTGCGCGGACCTTCTTCATCACGGCGGCCTCCTTCGGGGCGCTCAGCCTGTATGGCTACACCACCAAGCGCGATCTGTCCGGCTTCGGCACATTCCTGTTCATGGGGCTGATCGGCATCATTCTGGCCTCAATCGTGAACCTGTTCCTGCAATCCAGCATGTTGCAGTTCATCGTTTCGGTGGCCGGTGTGCTGATCTTCGCCGGGCTGACCGCCTTTGACACCCAGCGCATCAAGCAGAGCTATTACATGATGTCCAGCGGGGAAGCGGTGGCCAAGGGCGCGATCATGGGCGCCGTGGCCCTGTATCTGGACTTTATCAACCTGTTCATGTTCCTGCTCCAGTTCCTCGGCAATCGAGAATAGGCGCCAGGAACCAGGACAGGGACCACGAACCGGACCCTTTGGCCCGGCTGGTACGCCAGCCGGGCCTGTTTTTGTTCAGGATGCCGCCCCATGGCTTTGCCGGGGCGGGGCATTTTGTGATTTCAGCAAACGCAGAAGTGCTTTAGGCTCCACACCATGATGCGCTTGCCACTGATCGCCGCTGTCTGGGTTCTGGCCGGGCTGTCCGCCGCCCATGGCTGTAGCTGCGTGGCGGAAAGCAATCCCGCGGCCGCGCTGCGAAAACTGGACCTGGTGGCCCATGTCACCGTCGCGGCCAGCGTTTATGCGCCGGGACAGAACCTGCCCTGGCAGAACCAGTCGGTCATACTGACCGTCCGCCCCACCGGCAGGCCGCTCAAAGGCACATTCGATGGCCCGTGGGACATCCGCACCATCAAGGGAAACGGCGCCAATTGCGGTCTCCCCAAACGCCATCTGGCGCCGGGCAGCACCTTTCTGCTGGGGGCCGTGAAGCGGGATGGCACCCTGCATACCAATCTCTGTCTGCACGGGCTTGCGGGCACCGCTGCCAGGGGGCTCGAACACTGAGACGCACACGAAGGGGGTACTCTTGACCTTACGGACCATCACAGGCACCGCTCTCCTGCTCACCACGGCCATTTTGGCCGCTTGCGGCGGGCCGCAGGGCGGGAAAACCCCCTCACGGCTTGAGAATACGGCCAAGACCGACCCCACGGCCCCCAGTTTCAATGCGCGGACGGATGCCCCCCCGCAGGTATTGCGCACAGTGCGCTATTTCTGCGGGCCGGAGCCGGTGGATGTCACCTATAACGGCGACGCCCTGAGCCTGACCGCGCCCCGGCCCGATGCCATGGCGCCGCTGACCCTTCATCGCCAGCCCAGCGAGGATGGAAAACGCTATGTGACGAACGAGGGCAGCACGCCGGAAGCCATGGTGTGGTCCAAGGGTGTGCGCGCCCGGATCACCCGCGACGGCGTATCCCTTTCCCCCTGCCGGGAAGAGGCGCGCACGGCCATATGGCAGGCGCGGGGGCAGGAACCGGGATGGGCGTTGACGGTTTCCACGGACAAACTGACCCTGATCCGCGACCATGGCGCGGACCCCCTGACCCTGCCCAAGCCACCGGTGGAGCGGGCGGATGGGGCCTGGCATTACGAAACGGCCAGCGACGGCATCCGGCTGACGGCCACCATCACGCCGGAATCCTGCACCGATCCGATGGACGGCACGCACCATGACCACCGGGTGACGGTCACACTCAATGAAAACGGGGCCAACAGCGCGCTCACCGGCTGCGGCGGTGTCACCACCCCGCTCAATGAGCCCTGATCCGCGCGGCGGTCAGCCGTCTTCCCGGATCACCGCGGCGATGGCACCGGTCAGCCGGGTCAGGTCGTCTTCACCGATGATGAGCGGCGGGGCCAGATAGAGCACATTGCGGAACGGCCTGATCCACACGCCGCGCGCCACGAATTTGGGGCGCATGGCCTCCATGCCGCTGGTGTTCTTCAGTTGCACCGCCGCGATGGCACCCTTGACCCGCACATCCGAGACATTGGAATGGTCCCTGAGCGGCGACAGTTCCGCTTCCATCTGCGCGCCGATGCGGCGGGCGTCCGCCGGGCGGTCCTCCTCCCGGCACAGGTCCAGCGCCGCCAGCGCCGCCGCGCACCCCACCGGATGGGCCATATAGGTGGGGCCGTGCATCAGCGCCTTGCTGCTGTCCTCGCCCAGGAAGGTTTCGAACACTTCGGTGCGCGCCACCGCCGCCGACAGGGGCGTGGTGCCGCCCGTCAGCCCCTTGGACAGGGTGATCACGTCCGGCACGATGCCTGCCTGCTCCACCGCGAACAGGCTACCCGTGCGCCCGAAGCCGGTGAAAATCTCGTCCACGATCAACAGCACGCCCGCCGCGTCGCACGCCTGACGCAGCCAGCGCAGGGTTTGCGGATCGTGGAACAGCATCCCGCCCGCGCCCTGCACCAGGGGCTCGGTGATCACGGCGCACACCTCGCCCGCGCGGGCTTTCAGCATCTCGGCAAAGCGGTCGGCGTCTTCCTGCGTGCGCGGCAGGTCGGCCAGAATGTTTTCCGCCACGACCCCGGCAAACAGGCTGTGCATCCCCTCTTCCGGGTCGCATACCGCCATGGTGCCCAGCGTATCCCCGTGATAGCTGCCCCGGAAGTGAACGAATTTGGTGCGCCGCTCCCCCCGATTGAAAAAGGATTGCAACGCGATCTTCATGGCCACTTCCACGGAAACGGAGCCGCTTTCCGCGAAAAAGGCGTGGTTCAGGTCGCCGGGCAGCATGTCCGCCAGGCTGGTCGCCAGCCGCATGGCCGGTTCGTGCACAAGGCCCGCAAACATCACATGGGGCATGGTGGCCACCTGATCCTGCATGGCCTGAATGATGCGAGGATGGTTATAGCCATGGGTGGCGGCCCACCAACTGCTGACCCCGTCGATCAGTTCCCGCCCGTCGCTCAGCGTGATGCGCACGCCTTCCGTGCTGGCCACGGGAAAAGGCGGCGTGGCGGTTTTCATCTGGCTATAGGGCAGCCAGATGTGATTCATGCCGGATTCGTACCAGTCCGGCAGGGTCATTGTGTGGGCGCGTGCAAAGGTCTGGCCGACCATGGGTCATGCCTCCATCAGAATCGAAACAGGGTATGAGCGGCGGCGACGGGCCGCACCCGCCGCGCCTGTGTGACAAGAGCGGCTGTCAGGCCGGGTGCATCCCCAGCCTGTCCAGAAGCTGCATGTCCCGATTGCCTTCGGGATTGGGCGTGGTGAGCAGCTTTTCACCATAGAAAATGCTGTTGGCCCCCGCCAGGAAACAGAGCGCCTGCATCTCCTCGCTCATGTCCTCCCGGCCTGCTGACAGGCGCACGGCGGCTTTCGGCATCAGAATGCGGGCCACGGCGATGGTCCGCACGAATTCGAAGGGGTCGATTTCCTCCGTACCATAAAGCGGCGTGCCCGGCACCTGCACCAGGCGGTTGATGGGCACCGATCCCGGATGCTCCGGCTGTGTGGCCAGTGTTTCCAGCATGGCCGCACGGTCTTCGCGGCTTTCACCCATGCCCACAATGCCGCCGGAGCACACATGGATGCCGTTCTTGCGCACCTCGTCCAGCGTTTCCAGCCGCTCGGCATAGGACCGGGTGGAAATGATCTTTTCGTAATAGTCTTCCGAGGTATCCACATTGTGGTTGTAATAGTCGAGCCCGGCTTCGGCCAGCCGCTCGGCCTGATGGGGTTCGAGCATACCCAGCGTGACACAGGCTTCCAGACCCTCGGCCTTGACGCCCTTGATCATGTGGATGATGGCATCCAGATCGCGGTCCTTGGGCCGGGTCCAGGCGGCGCCCATGCAATAGCGGCTGGCCCCGGCGGCTTTGGCGCGGCGGGCATCTTCCAGCACGCGCTCCACCTCCATCAGCTTGGTGGCCTTCAGCCCCGTTTCCTTGGCGAACTTGGCCGACTGCGGGCAATAGGCGCAGTCTTCCGCGCAACCGCCCGTCTTGATGGACATAAGCTGGCTGAGCTGCACGCTGTTGGGATCGTGAAAAGCGCGATGCACGGACTGCGCCCGGTGCACCAGGTCCATGAACGGCAGGTCGAACAGGGACAGAATCTCCGCGCGCGTCCAGTCCGTCCGCACGGGTGCCGGGTGGTCCGTCGGCTCGGATGATTGCCGGGGGGCGGGTTCCGGGGTCACGGGTGCGTTCATGAGATGCAACGCTCCTTCTCAGCCAGGAAAAAACGGGATTAACCGGGGCGAGACTTGCCGTCACACCGCTTGAAGTCAAGGGAAAACGGCGCCGCGCCCGGATGCCCTTGACCCCGCGCCGCGCCCGGCCTAGACCCATCGATCATGAGCCATGATCCCCACCATAGCCTGACCGCCTTTGCCAATGCCAAGCTGGCCGCGCTTGAAGCACGCCACCAGCGCCGCGCCCTCAGGGAAACGGCGCGCGGCCCGGCCATGACAAGCCGGGTATCCGGCGCGCGGCGGGTCAGCTTCACGGACAATGACTATCTGGGCCTGAGCACGGACCCGGAAACCGTCGCCGCCAGCGTGGCCGCCACGCAGCGCTATGGGGCGGGCAGCGGCGCCAGTCGGCTGGTCACCGGCAATCACCCGCTTTATACGGCGGTGGAAGAGCGCCTGGCCCGGCTGAAAGGGGCCCAGGCCGCGATCGTCTTCGGCTCCGGCTATCTGGCCAATAGCGGCATCATCCCGGCGCTGGCCGGGCGGGGTGACCTGATCCTGGCGGATGAAAAGGTCCATGCCTGCATCCATGCGGGCATCCGGTTGAGCCCGGCGGAGGCGACCTTCTTCCGCCACAACGATACGGACCATCTGGCCCGGCTTCTGGCGGAAAAACGCGGCGCGGCGCGCCATGTGCTGATTGTGGTGGACGGCATCTATTCCATGGACGGCGACATGGCCCCGCTGGCCGCCCTGGCCGATCTGGCGGACCAGTATGATGCCTGGCTGATGAGCGACGACGCCCACGGCCTCGGCACGGTGGGGGACGGGCGCGGCGCCGCCCATGCCTGCGGCGTGGCCGATCGGGTGCCGTTGAAAATGGGTACCCTGTCCAAGGCGGCGGGCGCCTATGGCGGCTATCTGGCGGCACCGGCGCCGGTGATCGAGCTAATGAAAAGCCGCGCCCGATCGCTGATCTACACCACCGGCCTGCCGCCCGGCGTGCTGGGGGCAGCGGACAAGGCGCTGGAGATTATCGAAACGGACAAGGCCCGCATAGCCCGCCCCATGGCGCTGGCCCGCCATTTTTGCACCGCCCTGGGCCTGCCCGCGCCGGAAAGCCCCATCGTGCCGCTGATCCTGGGCAGCGAACAGCGGGCGCTGGACGGCGCCGCCGCCCTGAGGGAGCGGGGCTTTGACGTGATCGCCTTCCGGCCGCCCACCGTGGCGCCGGGCACGGCGCGGCTGCGTTTCAGCTTTTCCGCCACCCACCGGGACGCGGACGTGGACGGCCTGATCGCGGCACTGAATGAGCTGAACCTGTCCCCGCTTGCGCAGGAGACCGCATGACCGGCCTTTTCATCACCAGCACCGGCACCGATATCGGCAAGACCCTGATCACCGCCGCCCTGATCCGGCAGCGCCGGGCGCGCGGCCTGCCCGTCACCGCCCTGAAGCCGGTGATCAGCGGGCTGGACCCGCACACCCCCGGCGGCAGCGATACGGACGTGCTGATGCAGGCGTTGGGCGAAAGCGGCAAGGCGGCCTTTGATCGCATCAGCCCGCTTCAGTTCCGCGCCCCGCTGGCGCCGGAAATGGCCGCCCGCCGGGAAGGGCGCACGCTCAGCCCGGAACAGGTTCTGGCCCCCTGCCGGGCCGCGCTCGCCGACCACCCCTTCACGCTGATCGAAGGCGTGGGCGGTGCCCTTGTGCCCGTGGTGGGCCGCTGGCTGGTGGCGGACTGGATCAAGGCCCTGAACCTGCCGAGCCTGCTGGTCACCGGCAGCTATCTGGGCACGCTCAGCCATACCCTCGCCACGCTGGAGGCCATGCACCATCGTGGCCTGCCGGTGCGCGCCATTGTGGTAAGCGAAAGCGCCGGGCCGGATCACCCGGATCTGGAAAAAACAGCGGCCACGCTCAGGGGCCTGACCGACACGCCCGTGATCACCCAGCCCCGTTTGCCAGACGGCACCGGCGAAGGGGCGGTGGATTTGCTGGATATTTGATCGGGGTTAAGATTTTTGCCGCTCACGCCGGGCGGCTTGCGCCCGGCTTTGTTTTCGCTCACGCAAGCGTGCTGCGCACGCGCTCCGCGAGGGCGCGGCACTTGCCGCGGGCCACGGTCGTGGCCTCCGCTCATCCAGCAAATGCTGGATGGCGGTAAGATTTTTGCCGCTCACGCCTGAGCGCTTCGCGCTACGGCTCCGCGAGGGCGCCGCACGGGCGGCGGGCCACGGTCGTGGCCGTCGGATAGGTCCGTATGGGCGGGATGGGCGGCAAGGGTTTCCCCCTGGGAGTGAACCTGCCCGGCAGAAAATGAACCCCCTGTCGCGGGGCGCCGCGCCGGGCGCCGGGGCCACCCGCCAAAAGGGCGGATTTCCGCCGAAAACACATTTGGCACAACGATTGCTTCTTTCCGGGCAAGAGTTCATCGCACCCGGAGAAGCGCCATGCATTACAGCCCCCGCCTGCATCAAGCCGCCCAGGACTTCGACCCGGATTTCTATTTCGATCTGGTGGCGGAAAACCTGCTGAGCAATCTGGGCACCAGAGCGCTCGGCTATGCGGATGAAGCGCTGAAGAAAATGAAGCGGCTGGGCGACGACGAAGGCTTCTCCCTCTGGCTCGAAATCCACGCCCACCTGACCACCAAGGCGGCGGACGCGCTCCGGCCCAAAGGGGTCACCCTGCACTAACGAAATTCAGGAATCGGACGGGGTCATCACTCAGCACCCGGCACCCAACCCCGTCCGTTGACCGGGCCTCACCCAGCCCGGTCGAATGGCCCGCCTCCTCTCACCCAGGGGGCGGGCCATCAGCCGTTTCGGGCCCGTAACATATGCCGCGCTTGCCCGGCTGACGATCGGCCCGCCTTCACCCCTGACCGCGCTCAGCCCGGCTGGCCTGATTGGCGGCCTTCACCTGATCGCGCATGGCATCCCACTGTTCGCGGGAAAGCTCTTCCAGCATGGAAAAGGTGCCGCCACCGGTAAACATCTGGCCGCCATCAATGGCGATTACCTGGCCGTTCACATAGTCGGCCCCCGGCGCCATCAGGAATGTGGCCAGATTGCCCAGTTCGTCATACTCCCCGGCACGTTTCATCGGCACGGTTTCCAGATAATCCTTGCCGCCGCCACCGGGCATCAGGCGGTCCCACGCGCCCTTGGTGGGGAACGGGCCGGGCGCAATGGCATTGAAGCGGATGCCCCTGCCACCCCATTCCACCGCCAGGGATTGGGTCATGGCCGCCACGCCGGACTTGCACATGGCGGATGGCACCACATAGGCCGAGCCGGTCCACACCCAGGTCACCACGATGGACAGCACGCTGGCCTTTGCGCTCTCCTCCAGCCAGCGACGGCCACAGGCGGTGGTCACATTGAAGGTGCCGTGCAGTACGATGCTGGCAATGGCGTTGAAGGCGCGGGGCGACAGGTCCTCCGTCGGTGAGACGAAATTGCCCGCCGCATTGTTCACAAGCCCCGTGGGGCGCCCTTTTTCCCACATATGGGCCACGCCCGCCTCGATGGAATCCGGGTCCCGGATATCAACGGATTCCGTGTGGCAGGTGCCGCCGGTCTTTTCCATCAGTTCGGCGGCGGTTTCCTCCAGCGTGGCGGCCCGGCGGCCCCAGATCACCGTTTCGGCACCCAGTTCCATGAAGCGCCGTGTCATTTCCTTGCCCAGCCCGCTGCCGCCGCCGGTAACAAGGATTTTCTGGCCTTTCATCAGGTCTTTCTGAAACATGCTTTTCCTCCCGTCCCTGTTTGACAATACCCGATTGACAGTGGGGCGGCGCGGCGCTTCCGACAAGATCAAAACACCGGACGCCGTCTTAACGGCTTGGTAAATATTGCCCTTCTATAGTGGCCCGCATTGGCATCCAGAAGGCAGGGACATCATTATCATGTCGCATATCAACCATACCTTGCCGGAAAAGCATATATGACGGGAAAACCCATCATCCATCACCTGGATGCAACGGGCCTTGAAGGGCCGCAACCCATTCTGGAAGTCCGTCGGGCGCTGAAAACCATTTCACCGGAAATGGAGCTGGAAGTGACAACCACCGACCCCGAAAGCGTTCCCACCATGGAAGCCTTCTGTCGCATGGCGGGCCACCGTCTGATGATGGCGGAGCGACGGAAGAGCCTGTTCATCTTTCGCATCCGGCCCGGTAACAGCGGCACCTGATTTGCCCGGCGCGCACCACGCCTAGCGGCGGCGCCGTACCGCGCTGGCGAGCCAGCCGGCGAACAGGGCGATGATCACCGCCGTCACCCCGTACAGGAATGGACGATCATGCGCGAACGCGAACACCGCGCGCTCGAACCCTTCCTTATAGACGGTCAGTTCAATGCCGTGGCGTGCCTTCATGGTGCCCTGCTCGAAAATGAAGGCTTCCACCTGAAAGCGGCCCACGGGCACATTGCTGGGCAGGGTCACGCTGGTGCGAAACAACCCTTCCCCCAACAGGTGCACACGGTCCCGGCCCTGACGATACAGCCCATCCCGCGTGCCAAGGCGATAGAGCGCATCGCGGAAGGCGGGCTTTTGCGCCTCCGTGCCGGGGCCGCCCCTGATGGCGAGCCGCAGATTGTGAAAACCGATACCCGCCTGGCGAAACACGTCCGGCGCGGCGATTTCTTCCAGCGGGCGCGTGGATGCCACCGCATAATATCCCGGCGCGGCGGGGAAGTGGATCTCGTCCTGATTGATCCAGATGCCGCCCACCTCACCCTTTCGGCGCACCGTTGTGGGCAATTCCGGCCCGCGCACCACCACCACCACATCCCCGGTCTGGGGGTCGTCCAGCCGGGTATCGCCAAAGGCCCCGAACAGGATCAGGTCGGCCCCGCGAAAGCTGTAGCGTATCTCGATGCGGTCATTGGACAGGTCCGTGATCACGGCGCGGGCGGCCCCCCGGTCCAACGCCATGGCCCCCGCCAGCGCCATCAGCGCCACCACCACCGAGCGCGCCCACCAGCGCATCAGCGGGCCTCCGGCGCGCCATTCAGGCGCTCCTGGCTTTCCACCGACCGGGAATAGAGGTCATCCGGCTTCACCAGCAGCCCACTGGCCATTTCGGCGCAGACCAGCAGCACGATAAAGGCCAGCAGGGCGCGCAACTGCTCCCCTTTCAGTTTCAACCCCACCACGGCGCCCACCTGCGCCCCGACCACGGCGCCCAATAACAGCATCAGCGCCAGCAGGATATCCACCGTCTGGGTGTTGACGCTGTGCAAAACCGTGGTCAGCGCGGTAACGAAAATGATCTGGAACAGGCTGGTGCCCACCACCACATTGGTCGGCATTCCCAACAGATAGATCATGGCGGGCACCATGACAAAGCCACCGCCCACACCCATGATCGCGGCCAAAACGCCCACCAGCATCCCCACCGCCAGCGGCAGCAGAACGCTGATATACAGGCGGGATTTGCGGAACCGCATTTTCCACGGCAGGGCATGAAGCCAGCTTCGGTGCCGGGCGCTTCGCCGCGGCTGCCCGGCGGGGGCGTGGCGACTGCGCCAGATGGCGCGCACGCTTTCCCACAGCATCAGGCCACCCACCGAGCCAAGGAACAGCACATACATCAGGGAGATCATCAGATCCACATGGCCCTGTGCCTTGAGATAGGTGAAGATCACCGCCCCCAGCACCGCCCCCATCGCCCCACCGGCGATCAGCACCCAGCCCATCTTGAGATCCACCCCGCCGCGCCGCCAATGGGCCAGCGCGCCGGAAACGCTGGCAGCGGTGATCTGGTTGGCTTCCGTCGCCACGGCAACGGCGGGCGGCACCCCGGCGAAGATCAGAAGCGGGGTCATCAGAAAGCCGCCACCCACGCCGAACATGCCGGAAAGAAACCCCACCATCGCACCCATGCCGATCACGAGAAACACGTTCATCGACATTTCTGCAATGGGCAGGTAAAGCGGCATGAAACCCTCAAGTGGCTGATGCGGACCATGGGCAGCGCCATGGGCCGGGCCATTGACCGGGCCCGCCACGCCGGACGGCGCGCAAGCCCTTGGTCAAAATCGTAAACCCTTGCCCGGAATATTGCAATTGGGCAGCGACCTTGCAAAAGCCGAAACGCACCGGATTTCATCTATCCACTGGCATTCCCGCGCGGTGGCGCTATAATCACCTTCAAGGCCCACCGATGGCCGATTTCATGGTCTGATCATGTGAACCCGATGAGTGTTGTCATGTCCATGATGGAAGCACGCAAACTGCTTGAATCCCTGATCCAGAAACACCCCGAACTGGGGCTTCACGGCTATGGCAATGCCCGGCACTGCCACCGCCCCTATCGCCCGCAGGACCTGAACAGCAAGGAATGGCAATGGGAGCGGGACGCCCTGTTGAAAGACCTGTATCTGGAGCAGTTTTTCACCTGCTGCCGCTTTCTGCGCAAGCTGGACCAGACCCCGACGGTGGAGCCCGCGGCCCTGTCCACCGCATCGCTGGCCAGTTATGTGTTTCGCTGGTCCCGCGAAAAGGTGGCGGTGGGCCCGCTGATCGCCGCGGCGCACGGCATGGGCTTTCAGGTGGAGCGGGTGCCGGGCAGCAACCATGCCCGTTTCAACTATGATGCCCAGTCACTGGAACGGCTGTGCCCGCTGGGCGGCGGATCGGATTTTGCCAGCCGCATCCAGGCCGGCCTGAAGGCCGCCACCGCGGCAGCCAGCTAACCCCGAACGCACCCACGCCGCCTCTACCGCCATCCCGCACACGCGGGATGAGCGGAGGCCACGACCGTGGCCCGCCGCCCCTGCGGCGCCCTAGCGGAGCGCGTGCGCCAGCGCGCTTGCGTGAGCGGTAAAAAAACAGCTTCCCGCTCGCACCCACGCCGCCTCTACCGCCATCCCGCACACGCGGGATGAGCGGAGGCCACGACCGTGGCCCGCCGCCAGTGCGGCGCCCTCGCGGAGCCGCAGCGCGCAGCGCTCAGGCGTGAGCGATAAAAATCAGCGAACAAGCGTGAGCGGTCAATAAACCGTCACACAATCCCATAGATCGCCACGAAATGGCTGGCGCTGCCCGCCAGCACGAACAGGTGCCAGATGGCATGGGCATAGGGAACCCGTTTCAGGGCATAGAAGATCGCCCCGATGGTATAAAAGGCGCCGCCCAGCACCAGCCACATGAAGCCGGAGGCGCTGAGCCGCACATAAAGTTCATCGATCACGAAAACCGCCGCCCAGCCCATCACCAGATAGAGCGCCAGCGAAACCGGGCTGAACCGGCGGGGGCGTGTGCTGCCGCGCCGGTCGCTGAGAAAACGACGGACCTTGAAGGCAAGCCCCGTAAAGGCCGCCCCCCACACACCCCCCATAATGGCCAGGCCCGGCCCCAATGGCAGGGTGATCAGCGCGAAAGGCGTATAGGTTCCGGCGATCTTGAAATAGATCGCCACATGATCCAGCAGCTTGAAAAAGGCATGATGGCGGGTGAAGGCCAGGCTGTGATACAGGGTGGAGGCCGCGAACATGGCCACCATGCAGATGGCATAGATGCTCACCGCCGCAATGGGCAGCACACCACCCCCCTGACCGGCACCCTGACTGGCCTGCACCACCAGCGCGATACCGCCCACAAGGGCCGCCAGCGCGCCAACGCCGTGGGTCACGGCATGGGTCACTTCCTCGGCCAGGCTGTATTCAGGTGTCAGCCCGGTATCGCCACCGGGCTGACGGTCAACCGTGCTCATGGGTTGCGGGCTCCATCATCAGCAGAGGCGAACCACGCCCCTACAAGGGATGTGGAGCGCAATCCGCCCAGGCCAAGAGCCTACATGGTCCAGTCAAGCGGTGCCAGTATCCGAATGGCATCCCCTTTTACCGCCTGCGGCGGGGCGGGCAGGGTTTCCACCATGTTCTGCATCATGCGAATGGCTTTTTTCAGGGCCGGATGCTCAGGCTCTTCAATGATTTCGGTGGCTGTCACCGTGCCGTCCCGGCTGACGGTCAGGGCCAGCTTGCCCTTGCCGGTCACACCCTTGCTCCACACGCTGGGCGGGAAATACAGGTCGTTTTGAACCTGTTGGGCGGCCTTGGACCGCCATTCCTGCTCCGGCGACAGGGCCGCATCTTCCGCCCCGGCGGGCGCGGCGGCCAACAGGGCCATGGATACAGCCAGGGACGCAATGCGGGCCGCCACACCGAACGAACCACGCTTAACAGAAGAAAAGATCATAACTCAGCACCTCCCCAGAACAAACTTACCCGACGAGGTGATTTTTAATCATATTTTATCTATTTTTTACACCTCAAACGGGAACACAATCCCGTTATCGCGGCATGATCATCCGTGCTTCAGCCTGTGCGGGGGGCCTCAGCCTCTCCGCGATCATTGAGCGGAATCACCACATGCTGCCAGCCTTCCTCCAGCATGAAAACGGTGGCCACCAGCGCGATCTTGCCCATTTCCTCGGTCAGTTCCGCGGCTTCCCGCGCGTGCATATAGCCGGATAGAATACCGGCGGCCTGTTCGGCGGTCATGTCGATCTCGCCGAGCAGCATCTTCACCGCCGGGTAATCCTGCGGCGTCACATCGAACCGGCCTTCGAGAAACGGGGTGTCGTCGCGCAATACCTCCACCTGAAGGCTGTGCAAGGCGGCTGTGTCCGTCGAGGTCATGAGAGCTCCAGTTCGAAATGGCCAGGAGGGGCCGACAAGGGGCCTGCCCGATGGCCCCGAATGGATGGACCCCCCATGCCTAACCGCCACGGCCCTCCGGCTCAAGCCCGGCGATGGGGCCGTCCGGCACCATCGGACAGGCCGCCGGGTCCGGCAGGCCGTCGATCAGGCGGCGCACCAGGGCGCGGCCCACCTCCGTCGCGGCGCGAAAGGCCACCGGGCGCAGCACCCGGCAGGCCGCGTCATAATCCCCCTCGCTGATCAGAACCTGGCCCATCAGCACCTGTATATCCGGGTCCACCGGATTGGCGCGATAGGCCCGGCGCACCAGTGGCGCCGCATCGGCCAGCTTGCGCGGCGGCTGAATGGCACGGGCAAAAGCGGCGTGAAACTGGTGCCGGGGGCCGGGTTCCGATTCAAGCACCCGGTCCAGATCGCGGATGGCACGGCGCAGACGGGCGCTATCCACGCCGTCCGCCCCCTCGTTCGCCCAGCGATCCCGCTGACGGCGCACGGTGAGCAGCGCCGATTCCCGGACCAGCGGCAGCTTGTCACCCAGCTTGTCGCGGGCGCCTTCGATCAGCGTGGCCGCCTCGTCCAGCGCCCCGGCGCGGGCCAGCAGCCGGGTCAGCATGGCAAGCGGAAACGGATTGCGCGGATCGGCGGTGGCCGCCGCCGACAGGGCGCGCGCCAGACGGCCCAGATGGGTGCTGCCGGGCCGGGCGAACAGCACGGCCACCTTGACCAGCATTTCCTGCGCGGCCCCGTCCTTCAGGGTGCGCACGCTCAGATCCGGCGGGGTGATCCGCGCTTCCACGCCGATGCTGTGCCGGCTCTCCCGGCCCCGGCGGAAATCCGCCCGGACCCGGCTGTCCAGCGTGGCGATCCCGAAACCATAGCTGGCCTGCATCGCCGCCTGCGGTGTCTCCCCCTTTTGCAGGCGGTCCAGCAGCGCCCGCCAGCGGGGGTCGTCCCAGCCGTTCCCCATCAGATGGTGCACCAGTGCCCAGCTCTGTGCATAGAAAAGCGCCCGACCCATGCGCGGGCGAAACCCGTCCAGTTCACGGGTCCGCGCCGTCATCAGGGCATCGAAAGAGGCCCAGCGCGGGGCGGCACGGGGCATGGCCACATTCACCGTGGTCACCGGCTGGCTGGAAACCACGCCTTCCCGCAGGACCGCCCAGAAGGGGCGGTTCATGCCGCCAAAGCGGGCCGAGCCGTCAAAATCCCGGAAACCGGCGAGAAACTCCGCCAGCCCTTCCTCGAACCACAGGGGAAAGGTGCGCTGATAGCGGTGATGCAGGAAATGATGCACATATTCATGCCGCAACACCTGCTCGCCGCTGCGGCTGAACATGGAATCCCGCCGCTCGGCGCTGACCACGGCAAAGGTACCATCCAGCGCCGTGCGATACACGCCGCGCGTGGCGGTGATCCCGGTCAGGTCGGCGAAGCGGGCGTCATCATCCACCACCACCACCGTTACCGGGGATAGCGGCACGCTCAACTCACCGGGAAACAGGGCCTGAAGATACTGGCGAAAGGCATCCAGCGAGCGGGCCATCCGCCGGGTGCGATCGGCACCCACCTGGCTGATGATGCGCACATGGGGCGTTTCCACCTGAACCCAGCGGCTGTCATCGCTTCGGGAAAAGGGAAACAGGGAAAGCGGGTCCCCTTCGCGGGCCGCCACCGGCAAAGCGGCCACAGACAGCGCCAGCAACAGGCAAAACCATCCCCGCCCCGCCAGTGGCAGGGCAAAGGCGGTCAGCCATGCCCGAACCGGTTTCATGGCGCCCATTATAACGCACCAGACCGGTTTGGGCGAGCCTGAACACGGGATCAGGCAGGCATGGGCGCCAGCGTCCCCACCGGGTCCGACAGACTTTCAGGCGGCTGGGTGAACCAGCGCGGGCCGTCCGCGGTCATGGTCCAGCAATCCTCGATCCTGACCCCGAAACGGTCGAAATCATACAAGCCCGGTTCGTTGGAAAAGCACATGCCGGGCGCCAGTTCCCGGCGCTCGTTCTTCACCAGATGGATGCCCTCATGGGTTTCCAGCCCGATGCCATGGCCGGTGCGGTGGCTGAGGCCCGGCGTCTCATATCCGGGGCCATAGCCCAGCCCCTCATAAAAGCCGCGCACCGCCGAATCCAGATCACCCGCTGGCAGGCCGGGCCGGGCGGTTTCCATCACCAGTTGCTGAGCCTGACGCACCGTGCGCCACATGGCCTGCTGTGCCTCGTCGGGGGCGCCCACCACAATGGTGCGGCTGATGTCCGAGCGATAATCATGCACCTGGCAGCCCACATCCATCAGCACCACGTCCCCTTCGGCCACGGGCTTGTCTTCATTTGTGCCGTGGGGATAGGCACTGGCCCGGCCCACCAGCGCCATGGCCCAGGGCGCGGACCCGCCCAGCGCGGTCTGCGCCCGGTTCAGCGCCGCCTTGATGGTGCCGCCGGTCATGCCGGGCGCGATACGCGGGATCACATGGCCATACGCCTTCAGCGTAACTGCATTTGCCGTGTGCATCAGCGCCAGTTCCGCCGGTGTCTTGAACAGGCGGCAGCCCTGCACCACCGGCCAGGCGCTGATCTGCTGCATGGCCGGGGCTTCCCGGCGCAGGCCGTCCACGATGAAATAGCGGGTGGACTCCTCGATCCCCAGCACGCCGGTGCTCACCCCCGCCCCGGCCAGCAGGCGGCCGATCAGGGCAAAGGGATCTTCATGCTCCTGCCACACATGGATGTCCGCCGCCACATCCAGGCTTTCCGCCACGCTGGGCTTTTCAAAGGCGGGCGTGACCACATGAATGCCCCCGTCCCGCAGGATCAGCGCCGCGGTGACACGCTCGCTGCGCCACCAGTGAATGCCGGTGAAATAGATCAGGCTGGCGCCCGGCTCGATCAGCAGCGCATCCTGACCGTGGCGGTCCATCAGATCCCGCGCCTTTTCCAGACGGGCATGTCGTTCCGCCTGTGTAACGGGTTGCGCCGCGCCGGTCATGGGGGACAGGCCATCCACCGGTATGTCATCCTCTGCGGCGCGGGCCCTGCCGCCCCACACGCCGAAGCCGGTGGCGGCCAGAACCCCGCCGGAAGCCACGCCCGCCAGAAAATGCCGCCTATTCATGGGCCATCTCCCCCCTGCTGTTTCCCGTGCCGGTGGCCATGACAGCCCGTAACTGGTCGCGGGCATGGCCGAACTGGTCCCGCGCCTTGTCCACCACGGCGCGAACCTCGTCCACATAGCCATCGGCGGATGCGGACCAGACCCGGTTCACATAGCGTTCCCCGGCGGCAAAGCTGGAGACGATATCCGCATAGGCTTCCAGCCCGTAAAGATGCTTCAGGCTGTCCCGCGCATCGGCGAATCGGCGCAGATCGTCCCGCAGGCGGGCATCGATCTCGAAGCGCATATCGTGGGTGGGAATGCTGTCCTTGCGGGTCACCAGATCATCCAGCGCGGCGATCAGCCGGTCCAGGCTGTCATGCAGCGCGGCGCGATCCCGGTCCAGCACATGGCTTTCCCGCGCCGCCGTGGCCTTGCCCCGATGCAGCACCCACACGGCCAACGCCCCGACGGCGATTACCGGCAGAAAAACCGGCCAGTCCACCCGCTCCGGGTCCAACGATGTGAGAAAAGCGGCGGCAATGAAAGAAAACGCCACCACCAGTCTGGCTGTCAGCACGGTCATGTCACGTCTCCTTCCATCAGGCGCCGAGAATGATGGTAACGGCACCGCCCACGCCCACCAGCGCTTCGCCCACGATCAGCCCGGCGGCGATAGGGATGCCCCGGTTGTCGGACCAGTCCGTGCCCTTGCGCCGATCCGCCAGTTCCCTGAGCGCCGTGCCGATGGCATAGGTGAGCACGATATTGAACGGCAGGTAGAAGCCAAGTCCCACCGTGATGCCCAGCCCGCCCGAAAGCGCCGACAGCAGGCCCCCCATCAGGGCGCCCGCCAGATATTTCTCGGTGGGCACATCGCCGCCGAGAATGCCATCCACCATGGAGGCCAGCGCCTGACCCTGCGGGGCGGGCAGCTTGTCACTGCCCAGGCCATAGCTTTCATGCAGCACGAAAATCAGCACGATGATCAGGATCGGCCCCAGCCACGCCCCGAAGAACTGGCCAAGCTGCTGCTGGCGCGGCGTGGCGCCCACCAGATAGCCGGTCTTCAGGTCCAGCATCAGGTCGGTGGCCTGGGACATGGCCACGCAGGTGGCCGCGCCCACCGTGATGGCGGCGATGATGGCGGGGCCGTCGTCCATCGCCTCGCCCGCCTGGGTCACAAGGATCAGTATGGTCACGGCGATCAGCGTCATGCCCGACAGCGGCGACCAGTTGGTGCGCCCGATCGCCTCCGACAGGATGATGCCCGCCATCCATATCCACAGCGTGCCCAGCACCGCCATGCCCAGGCCGCGCCACAACCCCACCTGCTCGGTGGATGTGACCGCCATGACCATCAGCAGCACGGTGGCACCGGCAATGGCGACGTACAGCAGCTTGATGGGCAGTTCGTCCCTGCTGGCCACGCTCTGCACCTTGCCCGCCTGCTGCATGGAACGCACGGCGGAACGGATCAGCGGAAAGGCAAAGGCCACGCCCACCACAGCGCCGCCGATCAACATGCCGATGCCGGTGGGCCGGAACAGGGCGAGCCTGAGGCTGTTGGGGTCCGTGACCGGCACCCCCGCCGCGCCCATGGGCAGCAGGTCGGTCAGGTCCAGCAGCGGGGCCACCGCCCAATAGCAGACAAAGCCGCCCACCACGAAGGCAAGCCCGCCGCGCCCGGCGATAAAGCCCACGCCCACCGTCATCAGCGACAGATACCAAGTGCCGTTGAGATATTCCGGCAGGCCCAGATGGGCGAAAAGCGGCAGGTTTTCCACTCCCGCCATCAGGCTGAGCGCGTGCACCGCGCCGGATACCAGCATGGCCAGAATCAGCAGCCGGGCCTTTTCCACGCCCGCGCCCGGAGATTTGAGGATGGAGGCCACGGCCACCCCGCCGGGATAGGTCAGCCGCTCGAAATCGATCATCTGCTTGCGCAGGGGAATGATGAAGGCGATGCCCAGGAAAGCCCCGGCTATGGCGCCGAAGGTCAGCACCACCGGGTCGAAATCCGCCCCGTAGCCCAGAATGAAAATGGCGGGCACGGAAAACATCATGCCGCTGGAAGCGCCGTTGATGGCGCTCGCCACCGTCTGGGCCACATTGTTTTCCACGATGGACCGGCGGCGCAAGATGCCGCGCAATATGCCAAAGCCCAGGATCGCCGCCAGTTCCGACCCTTCGATGGAAAAGCCGAGCCTGAGCGCGGCATAGCCGATGGACAGCGCGATGATGGCACCGAGAAAATAACCCACCAGCACCGCGTGCGGTGTCAGTTCCGGGTAGGCACCGTGAATGACCGGGGGCACACTGCCCCCCGTTGACATGGATGATGACACCTTGATCCCCCTCCTGAACAGGGCCGCCCGCCCGTTCGCCCCCCGGCGCAACCGGCCCGACAGCCAGCCCCGACGCTTTGCCCCTTGCGCCGGGGCCTGAACGGCCCCTAAACCTGTCCCCACTGCTTTACCATGACCCGCCCCACCGGGAAAGGCCCGACCAACGAGCGTGAAAGACAGCCCCCAAAGGACACCCCATGACCAGCGCCCCAAGGCCGGATCAGCCAGACCGACCACCCGGCCCGCCGCCGGGTGACGGGCCGGGTGCGCCCCAAGGGGCCCGGATGCGGCGGCATCTGAGCGAACTGATCCGGCTGGCCGTGCCGTCCATCGGTATGCGACTCGGCCTGATGGGGCTGGCCGTGGTGGATACGGCCATGGTGGGCCATTATGCCACCACCCATCTGGCCTGGCTGAACCTGGCCAACCAGTCCGTATTCATCTTCGCGCTGGTGGTGGGGCTGGGGCTTCTGCTGGGCACGCTCATTCAGGTGGCGGGGGCTTACGGCGCCGATCGGACACTGGAATGCGGGGCCATATGGCGCCGCACATTGCGCTTTACCGCGCTGATCTCGGTGATTCTGGTCGCGGTGCTCTGGCCCGCCGGGCTGTGGCTGGACCTGCTGGGCCAGACCGGCGAAACGGCGGAGCGCGCGGCCATGCTGATCCGTATTCTGGCGCTGGGCTTGCCGGGGCATCTGTTTTTCGTCAACTGCACCTTTTTCCTTGAAGGGATCAAGCGCAATGAAGTGCCCTTTTTCCTGATCCTGGGCGCCAATCTGATCAATGCGGCCAGCAATTATGTGCTGGTCTATGGCGCCCTGGGCGCCCCCGAACTGGGGGCGGAAGGCTCGGCCTGGACATCCACCATCACCCGCTGGACCATGGCGGCCATGGCCTTCGCCTTTGTCTGGTTCGCCCCGTCCATCCGGCGTTTCGGCGTTCACCGGCCCTATCGTGGGCGCTGGCGGGACTGGGCGTTGCAACGCACCATCGGCTATACCAGCGCCCTGTCGCTGGCGGCGGAGGTGGCGGCCTTCGCCGGACTGGCCATCTTTGCGGGCTGGCTTGGCACCCTGCCGCTGGCAGCCCACGGCGTGGTGTTTCAGGTGATCAATCTGCCGCTGATGATCGCGGTGGGTATCGGGGTGGCCACCAGTGTCCGCGTGGGCATCACGCTGGCCCGCCGCGACAGGGCGGACACGGCCCGCGCGGTCATGGCCGGGCTGGGGCTGAACGGCGTTACGGTCAGCCTGCTGGCACTTCTGGTCTATCTGGCGGGCGATCTGTTCCTGTCGCTGTTCACCAATGACCCGCGCGTGATCGCAAAGGTCATGCTGGTGCTGGGGCTGCTGGTGTTCGCCACCATTTTCGATGCCAGCCAGATGGTCATGTCCAACATATTGCGGGGCTTTTCCGAAACCTGGTGGCCCACCGTCCTTCAGGGCACCAGCTTCGGCCTGGTGATGCTGCCCGCCTGCTATCTGCTGGCCTTCCCCGCCGGGCGCGGATTGCAGGGGCTGATAGAGGGCATGTTGATCGGTGTCCTGACCTCTCTGGCGCTTCAGGGGCTCAGGCTGGCATGGCTGCTGCGCCATCCGCCACAGCGACGGTGACCGGCCACGCCCAATTCCTGTCACACCAGCGCCCTTGAAGCGCCCCGGTGGCGGGCCTACGCTATACCCTATGACAACCGCCAGCACCCATTGCCGCACTGTTCGCGCCGCCTGGCCCGGCGCCGTTCTGGGCGTTTTTCCGGGCGTTTTTCTGGGCGTTTTTCTGGGCATCTGGGGCCTTCTGGCGGTGCCTCAGGCAGCTTCCGCGCAGGAATTTGAACCGCTGGACCGCATGGCCGACACCTTCGAGTCGATCACATCAGGGGTGGATTCCCTGTGGCCCGATGCGCTGGAAGTGGACGGCCTTCAGGCCCGTGTGGGGTTTGCCACCGGGCTGGTGCCGGATTATACCGGCTCCAACAATATGCGGCTGCGCGCCCTGCCGCTCATACAGCTTCGCTACAAGGACGTGTGGAAACTGAACGACACCAAGTTCAGCTATTTCGCCTGGCACAACGGCCCGTGGAGCGCGGGTCCGCTGGCCAATCTGGTCTTTGGCCGGGACGAACGGCGCAACAAGGTGCTGGAAGGGCTGGGCGATATCAAAACCACGCTGGAACTGGGCGGCTTCGTGCAGTATCGCACCGAAAAGGCGCTGGTGGATCTGGAAATGCGCCAGGCGCTGGGGGCCGGTCAGGGCGCCACGATCCGGCTGACCGCCGGTCAGGGCATTTATAAAAGCGGCAAGTTGTTCATCGGGCTGGCGGGCCGGTTGAAATGGCAGTCGGACAAGTCCATGCGCACCAATTTCGGGGTCAGCCCGGAGCAGGCGGCCCGATCCACCTTCGGGCTGGAAACCTTCACGCCAAAATCCACCATTTCCGAAGGCAGCATCAATCTGGTGGGCGCCTATAATGTGACCGAACGCGCCCGCTTTCTGGCGCTGATCAGCTATGCCCGGCTGCTGGGCGATGCGTCCGACAGCCCGCTGGTGGCCGGAAAGGCAGGCTCCGCCAATCAGATGGTACTGGGCACCGCGCTGACCTTCACATTTTAGTCAGTATGAAAATCCGCCACGACACCAAGGGGCTTGCGGGTGATGTCGGGCACCCGCGCATCCGCCGCCGGATGGCCGGTGACCACCAGCATGACCGGCTTTTCCTGCGCTGGCCGGTCGAACATCCGGCGCAAAAACCCCATGGGCGCGGGCGTATGGGTCAGCGTGGCCAGCCCCGCCTGATGCAGCGCGGCCAACAGAAAGCCACAAGCGATTCCGACACTTTCGGAAACGTAATAATGCTGGTCGCGGGTGCCGTCCGGCCTGATGTCATAAGCCTTGCGAAACACCGCGATCAGCCAGGGCGCCCTGGTGACGAAGGGCTTGCTGGCATCGGTGCCAAGCGGCGCCAGATCCGCCAGCCACTGTGCGCTGGCCTTTTCGGTATAGAAGGTCTGCTCCGCCTGTTCCACGGCGGGCCGCAGCCGGGCCTTCAGCGCGGCGCTTTCCACCGCCGCGAAATGCCAGGGCTGTTTGTTGGCCCCGCTGGGCGCGCTGGCGGCGGTCTCGATAGCCGCTTCGATCACCGCGCGGGGCACGGGTCGGTCGGAAAAATCGCGCACCGTCCGGCGCGTGGCCATGCTGTCGCGGAATGCCTGCACACGGGCGAGCGCGTCATCGTCCGACAGATGGGGATATCCTGAAAGCGGTTTGAATTGTCCCTCGGTCATGCTTTCCCTTACACAGAAACGAGCCCTGCCCGCCAAACATCCGGCAGCGCACAGAATGACGGGGACAAACGGCCATGTCCAACAGCGACGGCATGATACAGACATATGGGCGCCACCGGCCCCGGCGGCAGCCGCTGCCCGTGCTGTTTCTGGCCCCGCTGCTGTTCGCCCTGCTGGCGCTCTGGCCGTCTCCGCCCGCCCGCGCGCAGGCGCTGTGGCTGCCGGCGGATGCCACCCGCGCTGTAATAGCCGACACCACCGGCGCTTTGCCCGGAAAACGGCTGGTGCTGAACGGCCCGCGCCTGATCGGTAATACCGCCCCGGCCATGGACCGGCACCACCGACTCGGCCCCGCCGCCCGGCTGGTGATGACGCTCGCCGCGCTGCGCCTGGTGGACGCGGGCATCTGGTCCCTGGATAGCCCGCTGACCGAATTGGTGGAAATCCCGGTGGCGGACAGCCCCTTTCGCCGGGCCGTGCGCCTGCATCATCTGCTGGCCGGTACGGCGGGCTTTGCAACCCCGCCCTTCGGCAGCGGCTGGCAGCCGAGCGGCCCGCTGGCCCCGGACATTTCCGCCACGCGCGGACTGGCCCGGCTGCGCCCGCCCGGCCGCATGGCCCATGCCGACCCGGCTGGCTGGGCGTTGCTGGCCCGCGCACTGGCGCGGCGGGGCCTGAACGAGCAGGACGGGAGCGAACGGGATGGGGGCCTGCTGGCCGTCCTTCATGAACAGGTAACGGCACCGCTCGGCCTGTCGGATACGGCCCTGAAGGCTGGCACCTCGCCGCTGCCGGGGGAATTCGCCGCCATGGACGGCCTGACCGGCAGCACCCGGCTGCTGGTGCGATTGATCCGGCTGCTGGATGACAACCGCCCCACAGGCGATTCGGACTATCTGAGCCCCCACCTGTTCGAGCGACTTGGCCGGGACGGCCTCTGGCGGATGCAGGCCGCCGCGCCCGCCACCATTGGCGGCATGGACATACTGACCGTGAAGGGGCACCGCGCGCTGGCACTGGGCCTGACCGGGACCGGCTACCAGACTCCGGCACCGCACAGGGGGGTGGCATTCATCGCCTTTCCGGGCATGGATTTGGCGATCCTGCATCTGCCCGGCGCGGCGCCCGCCCGCACCCCGACCCGTGCGCTGATGACCGCCGCCGGGGCCATCAGCGCGGCGCATTTCCCGCCAGGGCCGCTCAAGCTGACACCCCAGGACACCCAGCGCGCCGACCGGTTGAGCGGCCTTTATGTGGATGACAGCACCCCCACCAACTGGCTGCGCCAGCGGCTGACCGGCCTCAGCCGGGACGGCGTGCGGCTGGTGCCCCATCGCACGGCGGGCGCGGACGGTGGAACCCCTGCGGGGCTGGACCTGATCCGCGGCGACAGGGTGCGCCGGTTTACCCGCGTGGCACCGCTGATCTACCGGGACGACGCGGGCCGGCACCTGTTGGCGCACCCCTATCTGGCCGGGGGATTTTTCCTGCTGGACGGGCGCACCTATCGCCATGTGGGCTGGCTGGGGCGCCCGGCGCTGGTGCTGAGCCCGCTGCCCGTGGCGCTGGCCATATTGCTGACCGGCATGGTTCATATCCGCAGCCGGGCCGGAAAAGCCTGGCGGCGCATGGCCCTGTTCAGCGGGCTGGGGGCCGTGCTGGTGGCGCTGGGGGTGGCGATGGAATGGTCATTGTGGCCCGCCGCGCTGTGGCAATGGGACAGCCCGGTGCTGGTCTGGCTGTGGCGGCTTTTGCTGAATCTGGGGTTGATGCTGGTTCTGTCCGTTCCCCTGTTTGCCCTGTCCTTCACCCGGCGCGGGCATTATCCGGGGGGCGCGGCCATGCTGTTCGCGCCGATGCATCTGCTGCTGCTGACCCTGGCCGCGCTGACCTGCTTTTTCATTCTGGTGGCATGGGGGCTGGCGGGCACGCTGGCCCCGGCCTGATGCCCTGCCCCCGAAAACCCGTTATAACCCCCGCTGACACAACCCCTGACCACACCCCGACAGGAGGCCCCGCATGACCAACCCTGACTACCGCCTGACCGATACCCATATCCGCCGCGATCTGGATACGCTGGCCCACAGCGACCCCGCCATCGCCCGCGCGCTGGAGCAGGTGGGGTATCCGGCGGCGCGTCGCCGCAGCCACGGCTTTCCCATTCTGCTGCGGGTGATCGTGGGGCAGCAATTATCGGTCAAGGCCGCCGCCACCATCGCCGCGCGCCTGGAAGCGCTGATGGACGGCGCGCCCAGCCCCGACCGGCTGATGACCCTGCCGGAAGATGCCTTGCGGGGGGCCGGTCTGTCGCGCCAGAAAGTGACCTATGCCCGCAGCCTGGCCGAGGCGGTGGCGAGCGGCGCGCTGGACGTGGACACCCTGCCGCGGCTGGACGACGAGGCCGCCATCGGCGCCATCAGCGGGGTCAAGGGCCTGGGCCGGTGGAGCGCGGAAATGTATCTGATGTTCTCATTGGGCCGATCGGACATCTGGCCGGTGGACGATCTGGGCGTGCGCGCCGGGGCCGCCACCATACTGGACATGGAAACCCGCCCGACCCCGCGACATCTGAAGGAAATCGGCGACCGCTGGCGCCCCCGGCGCAGCAGCGTGGCCCTGCTGGCCTGGCATGTGCTGTCCAATGCCCCCACCTGACCGGCCCCGCCCCGAAGGCACCCACAAGAAAGGCGCCGCTCCCCGCTTGAAAGGGGATGCGGCGCCAGGTCACGCCCCGGCCGGGTGGGGACCGTTATGCCGGGGCTGGTGGTCCGGGCCTGATCGGCGTCAGAATTTCATGCCCACACCAAGACCGAAGATCCACGGGTCGATATCCACGTCCGCCGTGATGGCGCCGCCGTTCAGATCGGCCCGCGTGTCCAGAAACAGCTTTTTCACATCGGCATTGATGAACCAGCTATCGGTGACCATGAAGTCGGCCCCCGCCTGAAGGGCAAAGCCGAAGCTGTCCGAATAGTCGATGCTGGTCACGGCGCCGCCCGGCGCGCTTTCATCATAAAAGAAGGTATAGTTGATGCCCGCCCCCACATAGGGACGAATTTCCGCTTCGGGCGCCAGATGATATTGCAATGTCAGGGTGGGCGGCAGGATATTGGTGGATGCCAGATCCACATCGCCCAGCGCCGTGTTCACCGCGCCCACATTGTGATCCGCCGTGGCCAGAATCAGTTCCGCCGCGATGCGATCCGTCAGGAAATAGGTGATGTCCAACTCCGGCACGGTGGCAGTGCCAACGGTGGCCTTGCCGCCAATGGGATCGATGGTGCTGCTCTCGTCAGGGGCGATATGGATGGCCCGAAGGCGCACCAGAAAATCACCCTGTTCAGCCTGGGCCGCCGGGGCGAGACCGGCCACGCCGGCAAGTGCCGTGGCGGTGATCAACAGGGTTTTGAGTGCGGGCATGATGGATCATCTCCTTGATGTTCGGGCCGCAGGCCGAAAACCGTGCGGCGCGTGTCTGTTGGCCCCCTGATGCCGCCAATACGGCGCCGACGGCTTGAGATGGGTCAAAGCCCGCTGTGCCATTCGGTCGCAGGGGGCCATCGCCGCATACCCCCTGACCGATAGAAAAATGCGCTCAACCCACGGGTTGACGGCACACTTGCCGATGGGCTCTGATCACCCCACATTCGCCCCATTCACTGCTACTCACCCTGTTCACTCATAAGGAGAAACCCCTCATGACCGCCTTCCTGACCCTGACCGAAACTTTCCGGGTGGCCCCCCAGATCGAAGAAACGGACCTGGACCGGGCTGCCAGCGAAGGGGTGCGCCTTGTGATTTCCAACAGACCGGACGGCGAGGCCGCCGATCAACCCGCCAATGCCGCGCTGAAGGATGCGGCCCGCGCCCACGGGCTGGACTGGCTGGATATCCCCATTCAACCGGGCCAGGTGACGATGGAAGCGGTATCCCGCACGGCGGAGGCGCTGCAACAGGCCGGGGGCCCGGTTCTGGCCTTCTGTCGAACCGGCACGCGGTCGGCCACCCTGTGGGCGCTGGCGGAAGCGGCCCATGGCAGCCGCCCGCTGGAGGACATCATCAGCCGCGCGGCTGAGGCGGGCTATGATCTGGCCCCCATGGAAGCCACCCTGAGCGATCTGCGCGCGGACCAGCAAAACGACCCCGCCTGACGCCCCCGCCATACAGGGGCGCGGCACCTCGGCGCATCAGCGGCATATCAACGGCGGATTAGCGGCGCATCAGCGGATGCGCCCGCTGATCCGGCAGGGCGGCGCACTGATCGGCGGTCAGCAGGGTCAGCGTGCCGCCATGCACCGCGCCCGTATCCAGAAAGGCGGCGCTGCCCCGGCGCACCGGCTGATCAATCGGCGTATGGCCGTGCACGGTCAAGCGGGCCGTGATATCGGCGGGAGGCGACCGGTCGGCAAAGACCACCCGGCGCCCCCACAGCATGGCGATGCGGTCCCGCTCATGGTTCAGCGCCCGGTCCACGCCCGCCCAGTCGCGGCGCGGCCACTCCGCATGGCAGACGCCGATCACGCCGCCGTCCGGCTGTTGCACGCTCAGCGCCAGCGGCAGGCGGCGGGCGCGCTCCAGGGCGGTGGCGAAGCCGTCTGGTGTCAGGCCGTCCGCCCAGGTGCCGCCATTTTCGCGCCATAGCAGGGCCGCTTCGGCGGACCCGGCGGCATCCAGCATCATCTGTTCGTGATTGCCGCGCACGGCAAAGCACCAGTCCGCATCCACCAGTGCCAGCATGGCATCGGACTCCGGCCCGCGGTCGATCAGATCCCCCACCGAGATCAACCGATCCACATGTTCGTCAAAGCCCGCATCATCCAGCGCGGCCCGCAGCATGGCCCCCATGCCGTGCACATCGCCCACATAGAAATCGCGGCCCCGATTGTTGGGCGGCAGGGTGATGTGCAGGTCGGCGGCGGCATCGACCATGGGTCAGCCCACCAGCGGCGCGGTCACGGTCTCGAACCAGGGCAGCACATCGCCCGGCAGGTGATCCTGAAGCCCCGCCCGCACACGGCGGTGATAGGCGTCCACCCAGGCGATCTCGTGGCTGTCCAGCAGGTCCACATCAATCAGGCTGCGGTCCAGCGGCGCCAGGGTCAGGGTTTCAAAGCCCAGCATGTCCCGCTCCCCGCCGGTTTCCACCGGCACCACAAGCACCAGATTCTCGATGCGGATGCCATAGGCGCCCTGCTGATAATAGCCCGGTTCGTTGGACAGGATCATGCCCGGCGCCAGCGGCACATTGCTGCCGAATTTGGCGATGCGCTGCGGCCCTTCATGCACATTGAGATAGGCGCCCACCCCATGGCCGGTGCCATGGTCATAGTCCAGCCCCGCCTGCCACAGCGGGCGCCGGGCGATGGCATCCAGGGCATGGCCGCTGGTGCCTTTTGCGAACCGTGTGGTGGCAAGCGCGATATGCCCCTTCAGCACCAGCGTATAATGCTGGCGCATGGAATCGCTCGGCGCGCCCACGGCGATGGTGCGGGTGACATCAGTGGTGCCGTCCAGATACTGGGCGCCACTGTCCACCAGATACAGCTCGCCGTCGCGGATCGGGCGGTTGGTTTCTGCCGTGACGCGGTAATGCACGATGGCGCCGTGTTCCGCGGCGCCGGAAATGGTGGGGAAGCTCTGGTCCCGGAGCAGCTCGCCGTCCTGCCGCAGCGCCCATAGCGCCTCCGCCGCGCCCAGCTCGTCCAGCGCCGGGTCCGGCGCCTGTGTGGCCATCTTGTGCAGGAAGCGGGTCACGGCCACGCCGTCCCGCACATGGGCGGCGCGGGCGCCCGCCTGCTCGGTGGCGTTCTTGCACGCCTTGGGCAGGGCGCAGGGGTCCATGGCGAAGATCAGGTCCGCCCCGGCCTGTTCCAGCGTGTCCACAACCCGCGCCGTGCTGGTGGCCGGGTCCACCTGAACCGGCGTGCCATTGGCGCCCAGCGCGCTCAGGCGGTCGAAGAACCGCTCGCGGGGGTGGCGGGTCACGCCGGCGCCAAGGTGCCGATCCAGTGCGGCATCCGCCTTGTCCGGGTGGATGAACAGGTCCGCCGTGGCATCGGCGTGAATCAGGGCATAAGCGTGCACCACCGGGGAATGGGCCACATCCCGGCCCCGAATGTTGAAAAGCCAGGCCACGCTGTCCAGCATGGTGATCACGGCGCACTGCGCCCCGGCCTTTTTCAGGGCCTCGGCAAGGCGCGCGCGCTTGCTTTCGCTGGCCTCCCCGGCATGGGTGACATCATGCGCGACGGTGGGCGCCATGGGGGGCGCGGGCTGGTCGGACCAGGCCCGATCCACCGGGTTGTCCGCCACCGGCACCAGCGTAAGCCCCGCCCGCGCCAGTCGCTTCACCGCCGCGTCACGCCAGGCGGTGGTGGTCAGGTCCGGGTCATAGCCAATGCGCCCGCCCTTCGGGGCATGGTCCGCGATCCAGTCCAGCAGAGGGGTTTCCTCGAACTGGAACCAGGCAACCTGCGCCGGGTCCAGCTCCCGCTCCGCCTGAAGGGTGTAGCGCCCGTCCACGAACACGGCGGCACTGTCCTTCAGCACCACGCCATTGCCCGCTGAGCCGGTGAAACCGGTGGCCCAGGCCAGCCGCTGGGCATAATCGCCCACATATTCGCTCATATGTTCGTCGGTCAGCGGAATGATGAAGCCGTCAAGCCTGTCCGTCGCCATCTCGTCGCGGATCGTGTTCAGCCGGGCCTGTATATCGCTCACGCCTGTCTCCCCCTCGGTGTGAAGCCTGTGGATGTATAGGTGTGCCTGTGTCCTTGTCTGGCAGCCCTGCCCCTGTTTGACAAGCGAGCCCTTTGACAATCCCCCGCCCGCCCACTAGCACCAGAAGGGCACGCCGTAGCCGGAGACAGGTCAGACCAGAAGGAACCCGCCATGACCATTCTGCCCGCCCCCGCCAGCATCAGCCCCCCCAGGGCGGCCACCCGTCCGCACCGGGAAAGCTGGCATGGCCGCACCATCGATGACCCCTATCACTGGCTGAGGGACCCGGATTACCCCAATGTGCAGAACCCGGATATATTGGCCTATCTGGAGGCCGAGAACAAATATTTCGAAAGCGTAATGGGCCAGGTAAAGCCGTTGACCGAAACGCTTTACAACGAGATTCGTGGCCGCATCAAGGAAGACGACGAAAGCGTGCCCTGGCGGGACGGGGCGTATGAATATCGCTGGACCTTCGCGGCAGGCGCCCAGTACCGCACATGGCAGCGCCGCCCCTTGGGAGAAAGCCACTGGACCACCATTCTGGATGAAGTGGCCGAGGCCAGCGCCGGGGACTATTTCCGCCTGGGCCAGATCGCGGTCAGCCCCGATGGCCGCCTGCTGGCCTTCAGCGCGGATCGGGACGGATCGGAACGCTTCACCATCGAAGTGCGCGACCTGATAAGCGGTGAGCGGCTGGCCGACCGGGTGGGCGAAACATCCGGCGAAATCGTCTGGGAAGCGGACAATAGCGGCTTTTTCTTCGTCACCGTCTCCGCCCAGTGGCGCCCGTACCGGCTGGAACGGCACCGGCTGGGGGCGGCGGAAAACACCCTTCTGTTCGAAGAGGAAGACCCCGGCTTTTTCGTTCATATCCATGAAAGCAGCGACCGCCGCTTCCTGCTGGTCAAGACCGGCGATCACCGCACCACGGAAGTGCGGCCCCTGCCACTGCGCCCAACGGGGCAAACCATGGCCGGAGACGGGGAAAAAACCGGCACCCTTCAGCCCCCGCTGGCCCCGCGGCGGGACGGGCACGATTATGATGTGGACCATGGTGACTGCGGCTTCGTGATCCGCTCCAACCGGGCGCACATCAATTTCTCGCTCTATAATCTGGGCGATGGGGCGACCGGGGGCGAAGCGGACTGGTGCCCGATCCGGCACGGCGATGACCGGCTGTATATCCGGGACATGCAGGTGTTCCGGGATTTCATCGCAGTGGAGGAGCGCCGCGACGGTATGGACCAGCTCCGTATTCTGCCGCTCGGCCCGGACGGGCTGAAGGGGGACGGCCATGACGTGACCCTGGCGGAAGATGTGCGCACGGTGAGCATCGGCACCAATGCGGTATTTGATGCGGGCTTTGTGCGGCTGGGCTACAGCTCGCTGGTCACGCCGCCCTCGGTACTGGATTATGACGTGGCGACCCGTGACCTGAGTGTGCGCAAGGAACAGGAAATCCCCAGCGGCTATGACAAGCATCGCTATCGCAGTGAACGGCTGATGGTCACCGCGCGGGATGGCACCCAGGTGCCGGTAAGCCTGGTGATGCGCCGCGACTGGCAAAAGGGCGCCGGGCAGCCGCTGCACCTCTATGGTTATGGCGCATACGGAATGGGAATGCCGCCGGGCTTTTCAGCGGCGCGGCTGTCCCTGCTGGACCGGGGCTTTGCCTTTGCCATCGCCCATATACGCGGCGGCGATGAGCTGGGCCATGGCTGGTATGAGGCGGGCAAGCTGGACCGGCGCGAAAACACCTTCAACGACTTTGTGGACGTGGCCCGGCACCTGGCCTCAAGCGGCTATGCCGAGACCGGCGGCATTTCCATCTCCGGCGGCAGCGCGGGCGGCGAGCTGATGGGGGCGGCGGTCAATCAGGCGCCTGAGCTGTTCCGTGCCGCGGTGCTGCATGTGCCCTTTGTGGATGTGCTGAACACCATGCTGGATGACAGCCTGCCGCTGACCCCCATCGAATGGCCGGAATGGGGCAACCCCCGGAAGAGCCCGGCGGACTTCGACACCATCCGGGCCTATTGCCCCTATAGCAACATTCGCCCGCAGGACTATCCGCCCATGATGATCACGGGCGGGCTGAACGATCCGCGCGTCACCTATTGGGAACCGGCCAAATGGACGGCCAGACTGCGCGCCACCAAGACGGACGACAATCTGCTGGTTATGAAGATCAATATGGGAGCCGGGCACGGCGGCAAGTCAGGCCGTTTCGAGGCGGTGCAGGAAGTGGCGGAGGAATTCACCTTCCTGCTGATGGCCTTTGGCCTCGCGGGTCGAGAAGGCGGCGGCGAAAGCGGTTGACCCCCCGGCGCCATTGGCACCAAATGACAGCGGCCCGGTCGATCCACGAGATCACCGGGCCGCACCCATATCAGGCGGATGGATTATCGGGTCAGATCAAGCGCCGCAAGACCGCGCCGGGCCACATCCTTCACCGGCGCAGGCTCCCCGCCCGGCATTTCCGCAAGGGGGTTGGCCTCCCCGTCCAGAATTTGCCGGTAAAGGGTCGCCGCCTGTTCCGGGCGACCGGTGCGACGATAGATATAGGCCAGATTGAGCAGGCGGAACGGCTCCGCCCCGTCATTGCCGGAAGCGGTGAGGGCCGTTTCGGCGCGCTGCCAGTCCCCGGACAGGATGGATTCCATGCCGAAATCCTGACCTGCCGATGTACGCGCCACCTGATTGGCCTGTTCCGCCGGCGTGATGCGGCTGTCCGCGTTCAACGGCCTGTCAGGGTCGCCGGCGCAAGCAGCAAGAGCCAGCGCGCTGACACCCAAAAGCGCCGCGCGCAGCGGCCCGCCATCCCTTTTGAAGCCTTTTATGCTTTTCATGTCGGGTCTCCCCATTGCTGCAAGCGCCGGGATCAGCGCCATATTACAAATCGGTTACACATTCTTTATATCCATTCTGTAACAGAAATGCAATTTTTCCTTAAATATCTGTTTTTGCATTACTTTTTGATGAAAATCAGTATTTTGTTAGAAAATATACGATTCTTATGGCCGCATCTTCAAATCAAAAAATACAATAAATTATTGTTAAGGCCATTTAATATTTTAAAATATAAATAACTTATAGAAATTATAAAGTAAAAAATTTCCAAAAATCCCCCCTTGCGGCCACATGAAATATTTTTATGATGCACCACCGGAAGGAGAAACTGACATGTTTACATTAACAAACACCCTGTTTTCTATCACCCTGCTTCTACTGCTTTCAGGAAGCGCAGCGGCAGCCGATCCGCATTCGGGATCAACGCATGAAGCCACGCCGCTCTGGCAGGACAAGCCGCATCACCTGTCGGTCATTCTTGGCGGCACCACCATTACCCATTCCGATGAAACCGGCTTCACCACCGGGCTGGATTATGAATACCGCACCAGCGACCTTCTGGGGCTTGGCGGCGTTGTGGAATATGCCGCGGGCCCCGTGAGTGCCTGGACCCTGCTGGCCACCGCCGACATTCACCTGACCCATCACTGGACCCTGCAAGTGGGGCCGGGGCTGGAATTCATCGATGAAGAAGAAGTGATCACACTGGACGACGGCGAAACGGAAGAAGACATCATCCACGAAACCAATGCCGTTTTCCGCATCGGCACCTTTTATGAGTTCGAAATGGGGGACTTCACCCTGGCGCCGCAATTCCATTACGACATCACGCGCAAGGACGCGGTGGTCTTCGGCCTGGCCCTCGGCAAGGCTTTTTAAGGCAGGGGCTTTTCGGGTGATCTTTTCAGGCGGGGAGCTTTTTAAGCGCTGCCGCCATCCTCGCCGGTCGACTGACCCATTGGCTGGCCGATATGCTGCTCGCCGCGCGCCTCCGCCAGTTTCACCTGGCGCCAGCGCTCCCGGCGCCGGGCCTTTGCGGCATCGCTCAGGCCATCATGACAGGCGGGGCAACTGACCCCCGGCTCGAAGCGGGGGTCCTGCCGGGCATCCGCGTCCACCGGGCGGCGGCAGCCCCGGCACAGCACATGCCCGGTTGGGGCCAGATCGTGCCCCACCGCCACGCGCTCATCGAACACGAAACAGGCGCCGCGCCACAGGCTTTCTTCCTCCGGCACGCGCTCCAGATAGTTCAGAATGCCCCCTTCCAGGTGATACACATCCTCAAAGCCCTTCTGGCGCAGATAGGCGGTGGATTTCTCGCACCGAATGCCGCCGGTGCAGAACATGGCCACCTTGGGCGTGCGGGCCGGGTCCGCGTGTTCCGCCAGCCATTCGGGCAGGTCGCGAAAGCAGTGGGTGCCGGGATCGATCGCCCCTTCAAAGCTGCCGATCGCCACTTCATAGTCATTGCGGGTATCCACCAGCATCACATCGTCGCGCTGGATCAGGTCGTTCCAGTCCCGTGGCGCCACATAGTGGCCGCGATAACGCTCCGGGTCGATTTCCGGCACGCCCATGGTCACGATTTCCCGCTTGAGCCGAACCTTGAGCCGGTGAAAAGGCGGCACCGCGTGCAGGCTTTCCTTCCAGGTCAGCCGGTCGAAGCCTTGCAGGTCTCTCAGCCCCCGCACAAAGCCGCGCAGCGCATCGGGCGCGCCCGCCAGCGTGCCGTTCAGCCCTTCCCGCGCCACCAGCAGGGTGCCCTTCAGACCCGCCCGGCGGGCATCCGCTTCCAGCGTTTCCCGCAGGCTGGCGGGGTCGGGCACCGGGGCGAAATGATACAGGGTGGCAATCAGGGTCTCAGTCATGGCGGGCTATCCATCGGGGCCAACGGGCGTTCGATCCACACCCTTCAGGGCGTGCGGGTGATCCGCTGGCGTGCTTATCGCCTATAAATCGCGGGCGCAAGGAAACCCCGCACCCACGGCATCGGCTTGCCGCCCCGGCCTGCTGATGGTATCCACGTTTCTGTATATCCCGGCCAATGGAGGCACTCATGAAGGGCGACAAGAAAATCATTCAGCACCTCAACACGATCCTGAGGAACGAGCTGACGGCGATCAACCAGTATTTCCTGCACAGCCGTATGCTGAAAGACTGGGGAATCAGCCGTTTGGCGGACTATGAATATCACGAATCCATCGACGAGATGAAGCACGCCGACACCCTGATCGAGCGGGTGCTGTTTCTGGATGGTCTGCCCAATCTTCAGGACCTGGACAAGCTGCTGATCGGCGAGGACACGAAAGAGATCCTGGAATGCGATCTGAAGCTTGAATACAAGGCGCACAAGGATCTGAAGGATGCCATCGCCTATGCGGAAGACATCCGCGACTATGCCAGCCGGGATCTTCTGAACACCATTCTGGTGGACGAGGAAGAGCATATCGACTTTCTCGAACGGCAACTGGTGCAGATCGAGAAAATGGGCCTGCAAAACTATATCCAGAACCAGAGCGAACCGAACGCCAAATAAGCGAGTCACACAGGAATCGGCGCGGGTGGTCGGCGGCCGCCTTGCGCATGATCGGGGTCGGGCGCGGAAATCGGAAGCGGGCAAAAGCATGATGGCCGGCAGGGGGTTCCTGTCGGCCAATTCGGTTTCAGCCAGTTCGGTTCTGGGGCGGATATATGCCGGGGTTGGGGCTATTCCGCGGCCAGCATCAGCGGCGCCGTGCGCTCGCTTTCCACCAGATCTTCGGCGCAGTCCCGGCAACTGCCACAGCAGAAACCGCCGCCCAGCGCCATATAGGCGGTGTCCGCGTCCTGCGCGCCGGTCTGGCGAGCGCTTTCGCGGATATCCCTGTCCGTATAACCATTGCAGAGGCACACATACATGGGGCGTCGGCTCCTTCCCAAATGCGATTGCAATTAGTTCTTAGTACAAAGGACGAGCGCGGTCAAGCGCCTTTCAAGCAATGCTCACGCAATGGTGTTCATGGCCTCGTCTTTACCTGAAATCCGCCATTTACCGGCCACAATCGCCGCCCACAAAGCCAGTGACCGCCCGTTGTCCCCCTGCTGGAATCTTGACTTTGGCCATGTTGTGGTAATCTTGCACGGCGTGGTGGGCGGACAAATCCTGTGGCGGCAAGCGGCATTCCCGCTGGCCACACCAAGACAAAGGACTGGCTTATGACAGCCCAGCTTCACCGTTTTTCCGATGCCGTCCCGGCCCATGCGGGGGAACCCCGACGCCTGTCCCGGCTGGCGCTGTTCACCGGCAATTACAACACGGTGGTTGATGGCCCGGCCAAGGCCCTGAACCGGCTGGTGGCGTTCCTGAAGGCCCGCGATGTGGATGTGCGCATCTTCGCGCCGCAGGTGGCCGAACCCGCCTTTGCCGCCACCGGCACGGTGGAAAACATTCCCAGCATCCCTATTCCGGGCCGCAGTGAATATCGCGTGCCCCTGGGGTTGCCCCGCGCCCAGCGCCGGGCTTTGCGGGATTTCGCGCCCGACCTGCTGCATCTGGCCAGCCCCGACCCGCTGGGCCGCGCCGCGCTGAAATGGGCCCAGGGCATGGGCCTGCCGCGTGTCGCATCGTTCCACACCCGGTTCGACACCTATCCCCGCTATTACGGGATGCCCTGGCTGGAACCGATGGTCAGTGCCTATATGCGCCGCTTCTATGGCCGCTGCGACGAGGTTTACGTGCCGTCCGACAGCATGGCGGAAGAATTGCGCGCACAGGGCCTGTCGCGGCTGGCGCTCTGGTCCCGCGGGGTGGATCGCAGCATTTTCACACCCGAAGCCCGCAGCTTTCAGTGGCGCCGGTCGCTTGGCGTACGGGACGACTCCCATGTGATCGCCTTTGTGGGGCGGCTGGTGCTGGAAAAGGGGCTGGGTGTATTCCGCGACGTGATCCGCACCCTTCAGGCGCGCGGCCTGCCCGTGCAGCCCCTGATCGTCGGCGAGGGGCCGGAACGGGCACGCCTTCAGGAACAATTGCCCGATGCGATCTTTACCGGCTTCCTGGACGGCGCGGCACTGGGCCGGGCCTATGCCTCCAGCGACATATTCTTCAATGCCAGCGTCACGGAAACCTTCGGCAATGTGACACTGGAAGCCATGGCCAGCGGCTGTGTGCCGGTCTGCGCCAATGCCACCGGCAGCCGCACGCTGGTGACCCATGATGAAAACGGCCTGCTGGTGGACGGTCAGAACGTGGCCGGTTTCGCCGATGCCATTGCCTGCCTGATCCGCAACCCCGATGAGCGCGCCGCCATGGCCGCGGCATCGCTGGAAAAGGCGGCGCCCTACGCCTGGGATCAGGTTCTCGCGAGCCTGCTTGACCGCTATGAAGCCGTGTTGAAGGCATCGCACCGCCATACGGCAGCACCGGGCGCAACCACCGATCCGGCCCGGCGCGCCGGGTGATGGCACCACATATCACGGGCATATGACCATGACGATCTTTCCGCCGCGAAACCCCAACCGGGCGCCAGCACCCCCGCTGACACAGCGCCTGCGCGGCCTGATGGACCGGCCCGGCGCGCGGCTGGCGCTGCGCGTGGTGCAAGTGGCCTTCGTGCTCGGCGTAAGCCTCTATCTGATGCACCGGCTGACGGAAATCGGCTGGGGCCGGGTCTGGCAGTCATTGCCCACACAGCCACTTTATTACCTGTTTTTCATCGGCTTTTTCTTTTCCATCCCGCTGGCGGAAATGCTGATCTTCCGGCTGATCTGGCAACGCCCCATGGCCCGGCGCTTCCCGCTGTTCGTGCGGAAAAGGGTCTATAATCTGGCGGTGCTGAGCTATTCGGGTGATGCCTTCCTCGCTCTGTGGGCACACCGCCACCTGAACCTGAAGGGCCGCAGCGCCATCGCCACGGTGAAGGACAGCGCCATATTGTCGGCGCTCGCCTCCAACGGGTTCACCCTGCTGCTGCTCGGCCTGTTCTTTCTGACCGGGCAGTTGAACACGCTGCTGGCCGCGGATGGCGACCTGTCCTTTTATATCGGCATCGCGGTGGCCCTGACCCTGGTGCTGGTGCCGCTGGTGGTGACATTCCGGGGGCGCATCTTCTCGCTCGGCGGGCGGCTGGTGCGCACGGTCTTCCTGATCCACCTGGCCCGGCTGGTGGCGCAGCTTGGCCTTCAGGTGGCCATGTGGTGGGTGGTCCTGCCGGACGTGCCGGTGCTGACCTGGCTCATCTTCCTGACGGCCCAACTGGTGGTGACCCGGATTCCCTTCCTGCCCAATACGGACCTGATCTTTCTGGGGCTGGGGCTGTCGCTGGGCAGCTATGTGGACGCGCCGGAAGCCACCGTGGCGGGCATGTTCCTGGCCGCCGGGGCGCTGTCACAGGTCTTCAATGTGGCCGCCTATGTGCTAACATCCGTGCCCGATCCAACAGGGTATGAGCCCACCCCCGCAAAGGCCACCCGATAAGGCCGGAACCACATGGCTGACAGACACGCGCCTTCCCCGGATGCCGCACAGGACCGGAACACCGCACAGGGCACCCCACACGGTCAGCGGCTCGCCGGATGGCTGATTCCGGGTGCCGTGGACCGCTATCTGATGCGTTCCGCGCTGACCCCGCTGGCGCTGACCCTGCTGGTGGCGGCCCTGTTGCTGATTCTGGAACAGATGCTGCGGCTGCTGGATTTCGTGCTGGTGGAAAACGGCCCGGTGGATGTGGTGTGGAAGATGCTGGCCTTTCTGGTGCCGCACTATCTGGCCCTGGCGCTGCCGCTGGCGCTGTTTCTGGGCATCGTGCTGGCAGTGCGGCGGCTGGCCCTGTCCAGCGAACTGGATGCCATGGCGGCCACCGGGCTGTCCCCCTGGCGGCTGATGCGCCCCTTCATGATCCTGGCGCTGGGCATGATGGCGGTGAATCTGCTGCTGCTGGCCTATGTGAAGCCCTATGCCCAATATGGCTATCACCAACTGCGCTTCGAATTGCAGGCGGGTATGCTGGGCGCGCGGGTGCCGGTGGGGCGCTTCATGCAGGTGGCGGACGGGGTAACGCTGAAGATCGGCGCCCTGGAAGACGGCGGCAAGCAGATGCGGGACCTGTTCGTCTCCTATGAAGGGGCAAGCGATCTGCGCTCCACCTTCACTGCCAGGCGGGGCCGCTTTATGGTGGACACGGACAGGGACACCCTGTTGCTGCGGCTGGAGGAGGGGCGGCAAATGGTGGTGACCCCCGGCGCCCGGCTGCCCGGCGTGCTCAATTTCCAACAACAGGACCTGACCATTCCCCTGCCGCCGGAAACCGCCTTTCGCGCCCGCGGCGGGCAGGAGCGGGAAGCCACCCTGCCGGAACTGGCGCGTATGCTGTTCCTGCCGGGCGAAGCGCCGAGCGACGATCTGGGCGCTTTCCGGGCCAGTTTTCATTTCCGCCTGATCCACACCCTGACCTTCCTGCCGCTGCCGTTTCTGGCCTTTGCGGCGGGGGTTACACGGCCCCGCGCCCCCGGCATGGCGGGGCCGGTGCTGGGGTTGGCGGCGGTTATTCTGTATCATGAGCTTCTGGAAGAATGGGCGGAGGCACAGGTGGCCCATGACGGGGCCTCGCCCTTTCTGGTGATGTGGCCCCTGCTGGCCGCTTTCAGCCTGCTGGCGCTGTGGCGCTTTTACCGGCTGGCGGAAATTCCCGGCAGTCTTGGCCCCAGCGCGCTGGATCGCCTGCTTGGCCGCCTGCGTCGCCGTATACGGGCACTGGCGCGTCTCTATCGCCGGGGGCGGCCATGACGGATACACCCACATGTGCCACCGACCGCCCGATCGGCCCGCTAAGGCAATGCCTGCGTTTTCTGATTCCGTCGCGCACGCTGGCCGGAACGCTGATGCGCCACTTCGCCGGACGGGTGGCCCTGCTGCTGCTGACACTGGTGGTGGTGCTGCAATCGCTGGATCTGCTGAACCGATCCGACGACATTCTGGCATCCGGCGCGGGCAGCGAAGCACTGCTGCGCTATGTGCGCCTGCGCCTGCCAGAACTGATCAGCCAGTTCACGCCCTTTGCGGTCTTGCTGGCCAGTCTGTTCAGCCTGGCCGGTCTGGCACAGTCGAGCGAAATCACGGTCATGCGGGCCACCGGGCTGACCCCCACGCGCATCCTGATGCCGTTCCTGCTGGTGGCGCTGGGGGTGGCGGCGCTGCACATGCTGTTTCACGATCAGGTCACGGTGCCCGCATCGCGCACCCTGGCCCATTGGCAGGATCAGGAATATGCCATGGATGGCCCCGATCCGTCGGACACCGCCACCGATGTCTGGCTGGACGACGGGCACCGCATCGTACAGGCAGAAGGTGTCACACCCCTGATGGGCCGGGTCCTGATGCAGACCGTCACCGTGTTCCGGCGCGGCGCGGACGGCCTGCTGGATGAAAGCCTGAAGGCCGATCTGGCGATCCGGGAAAATGGCCGCTGGACCCTGTATAATGTGCGCCGCTTCGACCTGGCCGACCACCGCATGGTCACGCAGGAAACCGCCCCGCTGACCTTCAACCTGCCGGAAGACCAGCTTTTCGCCCGGCTGGATCGCCCGGCCCATCTGGGCCTGGGGCGCCTGTGGCAAAGCATCAACGCGCTGGAAAGCGCCGGCGTGGCCGCCTTTTCGCTGAAAACCGCCCTGATTCACCGGATCGCCCAGCCCCTGGCCGCGCTGGTCATGCCCCTGCTCGCCGCCTTTGTGGGCTTTTCCATGCCCCGGCGCGGGGGCCGCATTCTGCGCGTGGTGGCGGGGCTCGGCCTGGGTTTTGGCTATTTCGTGCTGGACAGTACCCTGCTGGCGCTGGGCACCATGGGGGTGGCGCCATCCATGCTGGCGGGGGCGGGGGCAACCCTCGTCTTCTTCCTGATCGGCGCCAGCATCACCGTGCGCGCCCACTGATTTCGCGCCTTCATGCGCCCCGCCCCTTTCCTTGGGCGCCGCTTTTGCCTAGGCTCTTCCGCAATCGATTTCAGGCACAAGGATGCGCGCCATGATGAAACACGCCCTGACCCTCGCCGCCCTGACGGGCCTTTTGACCGCCTGCGACGGCAATCAGACCGGCGACAGTGACAGCAGCCACAAAACCGAAAAGGCCGGGCAGCAGGCCGAGACGGACTTCAAGCCCGCCATCAGCGCGGACGATCTGGACCGCCACACCAGAACCCTGGCCAGCGACGCCTTTGGCGGCCGCCCGCCCAGCGGCCCGGCGGCGGAAAAAACCGTGCAATATCTGACCGACCAGTTCCAGCGGCTCGGCCTCAGCCCCACCTTTGGCGACAGCTACACCCAGACCGTGCCCCTTGTCTCCATCACCGCCGCGGGGGATGCCACGCTTGACGTGACCGGCGCGGACACGCCCCTTTCCTATCAATACGGAAACGAAATGATGGTGTGGACCACCCGTGTGGTGGAACAGGCCGCGATCGAGGACAGCGAGCTGGTTTTCGTGGGCTATGGCATCGACGCCCCGGAATATGGCTGGAACGACTATGCAGGCCTGGACATGACGGGCAAGACCGCCGTGATCCTGGTCAATGATCCCGGTTTCGCCACACAGGACCCGAACGTGTTCAACGGCAATGCCATGACCTATTATGGCCGCTGGACCTACAAATATGAGGAAGCCGCCCGGCAGGGCGCCGACGGCGCCATCATCATCCACGAAACCGCCCCGGCCTCCTATGGCTGGTCAGTGGTGGAAAATAGCTGGTCCGGCCCACAGTTCGATCTGGTGCGGGAAGACAAGAACATGTCCCGCGTGGCGATCGAGGGCTGGGTACAGAAATTCGTCGCCGAGGAAATGTTCGAAAAGGCGGGGCTGGATTATGAGGGCCTGAAGAAAGCCGCCTCCAAACCCGGCTTCATTCCGGTGAATATGGGCCTCAAGGCATCCGTCGGCGTGAACAACACGCTGGAACGCTCGCAGACGGTCAATGTGGCGGCCACCCTTGAAGGCGCCGAACGGCCTCAAGAACAGGTGATCTACACCGCCCACTGGGACCATCTGGGCACCGGCCCCGCGGTGGACGGGGACACCATCTATAACGGCGCGCGGGACAATGCCTCCGGCGTGGCGGGCGTGCTGGAAATCGCCGAGCGCATGGCCACGCGGGACAGCCGGTCGGCTCGATCCGTCACCTTCCTGCTGGTGGGCGCGGAAGAACAGGGCCTGCTGGGCGCCTATCATTATGCCGCCAACCCCGCCTTCCCCCTGGCGAAAACCGCAGCCCTGCTGAACACGGACGTGCTGTTGCCGCTGGGGGAGACAAAAGACGTGACCGTGATCGGGCGCGGCTCCAGCAACCTTGAAGACACCCTGCAGGAAGCGGTGAACGCACAGGGCCGCACCATCAGCCCCTATCCCAACCCGGAACAGGGCTTCTATTTCCGATCCGATCACTTCGCCTTCGCCAAGAAAGGCGTGCCCGCGCTTTATCTGGATACCGGCACCGAACACGCGGAAAAAGGCGCCGAATACATGACGGAACAGAAGGCGCATTATGTCTCGGACCTGTATCACACACCCTTCGACGAATGGCAGCCCGGCTGGGACTGGACCGGCGCGGTCATGGACCTGGAAGCCATGGAACAGGTGGGCTGGCGCGTGGCCAACAGCGCGGACTGGCCGGAATGGCGAGCCGGCAACCCGTTCAAGGCGGCCCGTCAGCAAAGCGCGGCCCAGCGGCAATGATCCCGCACCGGTCGGGCGGGGCTTGCAGGCACCGCCCGACCGGGCTAGACCCCAACACCTGAACAATCCCGAACAATGACCGCGCCCGGCCCCGCCCATGGGCGCGCGCCATAAGGTACACCCGCATGACCCAAAAAGCTGATACACAGCATGTTCTGGTGGCCCACTGCCCCGACAGCGCAGGCATTTCCGCCGATGTAACCGGCTTTCTCGCGCGGCACGGGGCCTTCATCACCGATACCCAGTCCTTTGGCTGCCCGGTCAGCAAGCGCTTTTTCATGCGCATCGTCTTTCGCGCCAATGACGGGCGCACGCTGGACAGCGACAGCCTGAAGGAGGATTTCGGCGCCCTCGCCCGGCGCCGGGACATGGCTTGGCAGATGGTCCGGGCCGACCGTCCGGCGCGCACGGTGATCGCGGTCTCCCGATCCAGCCACTGCCTGAACAATCTGCTGCACCGCTGGCATCTGGGCACCCTGCCCATCGATATTGCCGCCGTGGTCTCCAACCATGAGGACTGCCGGGCGCTGGTGGAATGGTACGGCCTGCGCTTCGAGCACCTGCCCGTGACCCCCGATACCCGATCCGAACAGGAAGCCCGCTTCAAGGCCGTGATCGACGAGGCGGACGCCGAACTGGTGGTGCTGGCGCGCTATATGCAAATCCTGTCGGATCGCTTCGCCGCCACGCTGGAAGGCCGCTGCATCAACATTCACCACAGCTTCCTGCCCGGTTTCAAGGGCGCCAAGCCCTATCATCAGGCATATCGGCGCGGCGTGAAGATCATCGGCGCCACCGCCCATTATGTAACCGCCGATCTGGATGAAGGCCCCATCATCGAGCAGGAGGTGGAACGGGTGGATCACACCATGACCCCCGAACAACTGGTGGACATTGGCCGCGATATCGAAAGCCGTGTGCTTGTGCGCGCCGTGCGCTGGCACGCCCAACACCGCATCCTGCCCAATAACGACCGCACCGTGGTGTTTAAATAGGGGGGCTCTGTTTATCGCTCACGCAAGCGCGCTGTCGCGCGCGCTCCGCGGGGGCGCGGCACTGGCCGCGGGCCACGCTTGTGGCCTCCGCTCATCCAGCAAAGGCGGGATGGCGGTAGAGGGGACTGTTCCGCTCACGCAAGCGTGCTAAGCACGCGCTCCGCGGGGGCGCCGCAGGGGCGGCGGGGCGCGGTCGCGCGCTTTTGTTACTTTACCGCTCACGCTTGTTCGCTGGCGCTCACCGCTCCGCGAGGGCGCCGCAGGGGCGGCGGGGCGCGGTCGCGCCCGTCGGATAGGTCCGGGGCGTGGCGGCGGAGGCGCGGATGGCTTTTTCGGGCTAGATCATGACGGTGCCGGAGCGCTGCTTTTGCAGGGGGGTGGGGGTGCGCTGGCTGTCGCCGGGTTTTTCCACGCTCAGCACCCGCCAGATGCTTTCCCGCTGCCCACGGCGCACATGGGATTTGAGCACCATGGCCAGGGCCGGGGCATAATAAAGCTGCTGCCTGACGATCCGGGTGCCGGACGCATCGCTATAGCTGTTGGAAACGCGCACCCGGAACACCTCGTGCGGGCCGGACTTGAGCATGATCTGCTCCTTGCCCGCCACCTCCACCAGCAGGCGGGCATCGAACCGGCGCCCCTGATCCACCAGCAGCAGGGCGCCGGTCAGTTCCGCCCGCTTGCCCACGCTCAGCGGAAACAGGGCTTCCAGCCGCTCCTGCGGCACATCCAGTTCGAACTGATGGCCCCGTTCGGTGCCCCCCACGGTGATCAGGCCGCGATAGCGCAAACGGCTTTGAATCGGCTCACCCCGCCAGTGCACTTCCGTGCGCACCAGCTTGCCCACCACATCGGTCACATGGGAGACCAGTTGCAGCCCGTCCCGCAGGACCACCGCACGGGTGCCCGGTTCCACAGGCGGTCGGGCGGGCACCTGCGGGCCCGGATCGCAGGCCCATAACATGGGGCACAGCAGCACAAGGCACGCAAGAACGTGTTTGCTCACTCCCACCTCCGAATCCCGAAAAACGGGTGATACCCCGAACAGCGCCCTTTCGTTCAGGCGCCAGAGCGCAGCCTACGCCACGCGACGCGGCCAGACAACTAAGCCTTCGTCAAAGACTTCGGCGTAACGAACCGCACCAGATGGCCGCTGCCCAGGCGGGGCGGGGCGTCCGCCGGGTCGAACATCAGCTCCACCAGGCCGCCGGTGGGCAGCTTGGCCGCCAGTGAGCGCCGCAAAGCCGCGTCCCCGGACCCGGCCAATGATACGGCAAGATCATGCAGGCCCGGATTATGCCCCACCAGCATCAGCCGGTCCACATCGGGCGTGCGTTCGCCGATCAGGTCCAGCAAGGTGCGGGTGTCCGCCAGATAGAGGCGTGATTCCATATGCTGGGGCCAGGAAAAGCCGCCCGCTTCCACCAGCCGGTTCACGGTCTGCACCGCGCGCACGGCGGGGCTGACCAGCACCAGATCCGGCGCCAGCCCCACGCTGTGAAAATAGCGCCCCAGAAGCGCCGCCGCCGACCGCCCGCGGGCATTCAGGGGGCGTTCCTGATCGCTGAGGGTATAATCGCCCCAGTCGGATTTGGCATGGCGCAGAATATAAAGATGACGCACGCGCTGTCTCCCTCGCTTTCCTCATGCTAAGCTCGCCATGCACGCATGAAAAGCCGGAAACGCAGGTCAGCCATAACAAATCCCGCAAAAAACACACCCACCGCAAACATGCCGACATCGCCGCCGCTGTTCTGGTCCGGCAGGCCGGGCCACGCCGTGATCGTGCTGGCTCATGGTGCCGGGGCGGGCCCCGCGAGCCCCGCCATGCTGGACCTGGCAAACGCCCTGACCATGGCGGGTTTCCGGGTGGCGCGCTTTGCCTTCCACTATATGGAACGCGCGGAACAGGAAGGGCGCCGTCGCCCGCCGGATCGCCAACCCGCCCTGCTGGCCCGCTTTGGCGCCGCCCTGGCCGCCGCGCGCGGCGAAAGCCCCACGGGCACCCCCATGCTGCTGGCGGGTAAATCCATGGGCGGGCGCATGGCCAGCCTGCTGCTGGCCGGTGCGGCGGGGCCGGTATCGGACATGGTGGGGCCGGATGTGATGGGCGGGGTCTGCTTCGGCTATCCGTTCCATCCGCCGGGCAAGCCGGATCGGCTGCGCACCGGCCATTTCGCCGATCTCGCCCGCCCCCTACTGATCCATCACGGCACACGGGACCCGTTCGGCAAGCCGGACCTGATAACCCGCCTGCCCCTGCCGGATGCGGTATCGCTCAACTGGCTGGACGGCGGCGACCATGACCTGACCCCGCCAAAGCGCAGCGGCCATGACCGCGCCCATATGGCCGGGCTGGCGGCGGCGGCCACACGGCGCTGGCTGGACAGTCTGTAACCTGAACAGCCGCTGGCGTGACCGCGAAAAGGGCCCCGGCACGGCGCCGGAGCCCTTGATTGTGTCATTACCGAAACGGTGGCGCGCCTCAGTCCTGCGCCACCTTGCGGAATTTCAGGGTCATCCGGTCACTTTCCCCCACAGCCAGATAGCTGTCCCGGTTTTCGTCCCCCAGCGCCAGGGTGGGCGGCAGAGTCCAGACACCGCTGGGATAGTTCTTTTCATCCTTGGGATTGGCGTTGATCTCGCTGGACTCCACCAGTTCGAACCCCGCGGCCTCGATCCGCGCCACCAGCATGTCCTGGTTCCAGCGCCCCTTGCGGGCCCAGACGATCGGGTCCCCTTCAAAGTCTTTCGGCGCGCGGTGCTGCACCACGCCCAGCGTGCCGCCATCCTTGAGAATGCCGTGCACCTGCTCAAGCCCCTGATCCATGAAATCCCGGCGCAGCCAGTTATGCATGGCACGCACCACCGTTACCACGTCCACGCTGCCTGCTGCCACCGGCAGGCCTTCATCCGCCGGGATGAAGGTGGCGACGGCGTTTTCACCATACATGGCGCCCTTTTCGGCGGCCACCTTGTCGGGATAGGCCTTCAGCGATTTGTAATAGCGGTCCCAGTCCTTATAGAGTTCGGGATTGTGTTCCAGCCCGATATACTGGCCGTCTTCTTTCAACAGCGGCGCCAGAATGCGGCTGTACCAGCCACCGCCGGGGTTCACCTCGGCCACGGTGTCGTCGCTGTCAATGCCGAAAAAGGCAAGGGTTTCCAGCGGGTGGCGGTATTGGTCCCGGTCGCTGTCCCCGTCCTTGCGATGAGGGTTGTCCGCGATCGCGGCCTTCAATGCCGGGGACGGGCTTTCGCCGTGCTGGTCCAGAGCCGTGGCGGCGCTGGTGAAGGCACCCCCCACCAGCACCCCCACGAGCGCCGCCCGAACGGTTGTGGATACGCGCTTATGCATGTCTGTCTTCTCCCTTGTCGCCCTAAGGCTGGTCAATCACTGGCTTTATTCAAGCGGTTTTCGATCAGGTCATCAACCACCCCCGGATCGGCCAGAGTGGATGTATCCCCCAACTGATCGGGTGCATCCTCGGCGATCTTGCGCAGGATTCGGCGCATGATCTTACCGGAGCGGGTCTTGGGCAACCCCGGCGCGTATTGTATCAGGTCCGGGCTGGCGATGGGGCCGATTTCCTTGCGCACCCATTGGCGCAGATCATGGGCGAGATCATCGTTCCAGTCCACCCCTTCGGGCAGGCTCACATAGGCATAGATGCCCTGCCCCTTCACATCATGGGGATAGCCCACCACGGCGGACTCGTTCACCTTGTCGTGGGCATCCAGCGCGGCTTCCACTTCCGCCGTGCCCATGCGGTGGCCGGACACATTGATCACATCGTCCACCCGCCCGGTGATCCAGTAATAGCCGTCCTGATCGCGGCGGCACCCGTCGCCGGTGAAATAAAGCCCCTCATAGGCCGAGAAATAGGTCTGCCGGAAACGTTCGTGATCGCCGTAAACCGTGCGCATCTGGCCGGGCCAGCTATCGGTGATCACCAGATTGCCGTCACCGGCGCCGGTGATCTCCTTGCCTTCCGCATCCATCAGGGCGGGCTTGATGCCAAAAAAGGGCCGCGTGGCCGAGCCGGGCTTCAGGTCCGTGGCGCCGGGCAGTGGCGCGATCATGATGCCGCCGGTCTCGGTCTGCCACCAGGTATCCACGACCGGGCAGCGCCCTTCGCCCACCGTGTCGAAATACCACCACCAGGCATCGGGGTTGATCGGTTCGCCAACCGTGCCAAGAAGGCGCAGGCTGGACCGGTCGTGCGCCTTGACCGGCTCATCGCCATATTTCTCCAGAGCCCGGATCGCCGTGGGCGCGGTATAAAAAATGTTCACCTTGTGCCGGGCCACCACCTGCCAGAAACGGCCCGCATCGGGATAGGTGGGCACGCCTTCAAAAACCAGGCTGGTGGCGCCATTGGCCAGCGGGCCATAGACGATATAGCTGTGGCCGGTGATCCAGCCCACATCCGCCGTGCACCAATAGACCTCCCCCGGCTTGTAATCGAACACATATTCATGGGTCAGCGCGGTCCAGACCATATAGCCGCCGGTGGTGTGCAGCACGCCCTTGGGCTTGCCGGTGGAGCCGCTGGTATAGAGGATAAAAAGCGGGTCTTCCGCCTTCATTTCCACCGGTTCGCAAGTGGCGGACACAGCCGCCACGGCCTTTTCATAGACCACGTCGCGGCCATCCACCCAGGTCACATCGGCGCCTGTGCGCGTGACCATGATCACGCTGTCAACGCCCCCCGCCTTGTCGCAGGCGGCATCCACATTGGCCTTCAGCGGCACCGTCTTGCCGCCGCGCACGCCCTCGTCCGCGGTGATCACCACCCGGCTGCCGCAATCCTCGATCCGGCCAGCGAGCGAGTCCGGGGAAAATCCGCCAAAGACCACCGAATGAACCGCGCCGATACGGGCGCAGGCCAGCATGGCGGTGACCGCTTCGGGCACCATGGGCATATAGATCGTTACCCGATCACCCTTTTTCACGCCCCGGTCTTTCAGGACATTGGCCAGCCGGCAGACCGCCTCATGCAGTTCGCCGTAACTGATGTGGCTGTCCTGCCCCGGTTCGTCGCCCTCAAAGATCAGGGCGGTGTCCGCCGCCCGCTCCGGCAGGTGCCGGTCCAGACAATTGACGCTGGCGTTCAGCGTGCCGTCCTCGAACCACCGGATCGACACATCGCCGGTAAAGTCGGTATTTTTCGCGGTCGTGGGCGCCTTGATCCAGTCGATCCGCCGGGCCTGCTCCAGCCAGAACCCTTCCGGGTCCGAAATGCTTTGTTCATACAGCGCCTTGTACTGCGCCTCGGTACAGTGTGTGTCGGCTTTCCAGCTTTCCTGAACCGGTACCGTCTTTTCCGTATGCATGGTCTCTCCCTCATCTGGGTGACAATCCCTCGGTCCAGAGTGTGAGGGCGCCACCCCCCGGTTTCAAGCCTTGCCGCCCTCACGGGGGCGTGATAAGCGCCGATCAGGGGTATTGAGGACATCCGGGGGACAGACGGGGGATTTCAGCCATATGACCGACCTGCAAAAAGGGTTCCTGGCGGTGCTTGCCGGGGGCGCCGCCATCGGGTCGGCGGCCATTTTCATGCGGCTGGCCCCGGTTACCCCCACCAGCGCCGCCTTCTGGCGCATGACACTGGCCAGCCCGGCCCTGCTGCTCTGGGCATGGTGGACACTGAGCCGCACCCCGAACGAGACCCGCCCGCCGCGCCCGCCCCATGGCCGAACCATGCGCGATCTGGCGCTGGTGGGCTTCTGGTTCGCGGCTGACATGGCGCTGTGGCACTGGGCGGTGGCGGGCACCACGGTGGCCAATGCCACCTTGCTTGCCAATATGTCGGCGGTCCTGACCGCGCTGGCCGGACTGGTCTTTTTCGGCGACCGGTTCCAGGGGCGCTTCTATATCGGCCTGCTGCTGGCCCTGGCCGGGGCCGCCACGCTGATCGGGCAAAGCGCGGAAGTATCGCCGGACAATCTGGGCGGCGACCTTCTGGGGCTGGCCACGGCCTTTGCTTATGCGGGCTATCTGATCAGCGGCGGGCGGGTGCGCCAGCGCCATCCCACCGCCGTGGTGATGGCGGGCTCCGGCGTGGTAACGGCGCTGTTCCTGCTGCCGCTCGCGCTCAGCGAAACGGGGGCGTTCGTGCCCGCCACGGCGGCTGGCTGGCTGCCGCTGATCGGGCTTGGGCTGGTGACCCATGTGCTGGGGCAAAGCCTGATCATGTTCGGGCTGGCCCACCTGCCCGCCGCCATGGGCTCCCTGTCCCTGCTGATCCAGCCGGTGGTAGCCGCCCTGCTGGCCTGGCTCATATTCGGAGAGGCCCTTGGCTGGGCGCATCTGGTGGGGGCCGTGTTGATCTTTTCAGGCATTCAACTGGCGCGCCGATCCTTGAAAAAGCCGGGCCGGGCCGGATAAAGGCACCGCCACGGCAACGGGATACGGCCCCCAAAAAGCCCCAGAAAAAACCCCGGAAGCAATGATCGGTGCGTCGCGCTACCAGTCCGACATCATGGACGGGCCGCCCGCTTTCTTGTTGGCCACGATCCGCCAGAGCTTGAGATCACCACTTTCCAGCATCTTCTTGCGACGGGTCCAGAATTCCGCTTCCCGCATCAGCATCTGGATCATGCGGTCGCCGCCTTCTTCCTTGGCCAGCCTGGCGGCCACTTCATCGGCCCCCGCCCATGCCTTGTTGATCATGTCCACATAGGTATCGGAAATGTCCTCCGACACGCGCACTTGCAGGCGCACATGCTTCAGCATTTCCACCAGATCGTCGGCCAGAACGGGATAGGGATTGCGGCGTTCGCCCACTTTCCATTCCTTGAACTCGGTCTTGCCATAGGTGGCTTCCGAGCCGATCACATAATCGGTGATCAGGATCAGTCCGCCGGGTTTGAGCTTTTCCTCAATCTGCTCCAGCACCATGCGCTTGTTTTCGATGGTGAAGAAGGCTTCCTTGGCGAGCGCCCGATCGAATTTACGCTCGAAGCCGTCAAAATTGTCGGGCTCCCAGTGCTCCAGATGGGCTTTCTTCTCAACGCCCTTCATCACGGACATCTGATTGCCCTTGTCCACCATGGACGGGCTTTCCTCATAGCCGGTGATCCAGACCCCGAAACGATCCGCCAGAACCCGCGCCGGGCCGCCGATCTCGGCACCGATCTGAAGCATGGACATCTCCGGCGACAGGGCCATCAACTTGGACATGGCCACCACATGCTCCGGCCCGCCAGGCCCGCAATAGCCTTCGCCCCAGATATATTGAGCGATATTGATCTTTTCCGCGTCCCACGGGTCCATGGGGACGGAGTCATCCGGCACCGGTGCGGGCCTGGCCTGCTCCGTGTCCTGGGACTTGGCGGCTTTCTTGTCGGGCTCCGGCTCTGGCGCGTCCGGCTGGAATTCCTGCCAGCGCTTGGCCAGATCCTCCTGATCATAGCCTTCCCACCACGCCTTCAACCGAAGGCGCAGCGGCAACTGCCCAGTCTTTTCCTTGCCCGCTTTGGACTTGTCCGGCAACGCTCCTGTCTCCACAAAATACCGGCAGCCATACCCCTGCGCAGACCCCAGGACGGGACGGCCACCGACGGCGCCGACACATTACTGTCCACAAGCCTTTGGCTGACGTCAAGTGGGTTCACGGCTCAGCCCCGGAGCGTAGCCCCGGTTGTCTTGTGGGCAGCCGCCTGAATGCGCCCGGCGATCGCCTCGATCCCGGCCTCGGAGAAGGTCTGCCCGGTGGGTGTCAGGGTCACGCTCAGCGCCACGGATTTCTGCCCCTCCGGCACGCCCTTTCCCTGATACACGTCGAACACGTCCACCGCGCTGATGGCCGCCTTGTCGGCCCCCCGCGCGGCGCGAACCAGATCGGCCACCGGCACGCCCTCATCCACCACAAAGGCGAAATCCCGCCGCACCGATTGCAGATTGGACACGTTCAACGCGCCGCGCCCGATCCCCTTTCGGGGGCGGGGAAGCCGGTCCAGCAGCACTTCAAAGGCCGCCAGCGGGCCTTCCACATCCAGCGCCTTCAGGGCGGCGGGGTGAATCTCCCCGAATCGGGCCAGGACCGTTTTCGGCCCCAGCCGAAGAGTGCCGCTGCGCCCCGGATGATAGGCCCCCATGGCGGGATCGGCACTGTCGTGCGGGAACACCTGAAGGCTGTCCACCGGCGCCCCCACGGCGGCCAGCACGGACAGCGCGTCGGCCTTGGCATCGAACACGTCCACCGCCCGGCTTTCCGTGCGCCAGTGGCGGCCAGCGGTCACACCGGCGCGCAGGCCGCTGGCGTGCAGTTCCTGACCGTCTTCAAGCGCCGATACATAGGCCGGCCCCACTTCCGCCAGCCGCACCGCATCCGCGCCCCGGTCCCGGTTGCGTTGGGCCGCCAGTGCCAGACCCGGCAGAATGGACGGGCGCATACAGTCCAGATCACTGGAAATGGGATTGTCCAGGCACAGGCTGTCATCACCGCCACCGAACAGGCGGGCATGATCCCGCGCCAGAAAGGACCAGGTGACCGCTTCGTTGAAACCGATCCCGGCCAGCGCGCGACGGGCCGTGCGCGCCCGCTTCTGCGCCGGGCTGAGCGTGCTGCCCATGCTGTGGGTGCGCGGCGGCAGGGCTGCCACGGGCACGCTGTCCAGCCCCACGATGCGCAGCACTTCCTCCACCAGGTCCGGTTCGCCCACAATGTCCCGGCGCCAGCTTGGAACCTGCACGGTCAGCGGGCCGTCGCCGGACACCTGAAAGCCCAGGCTTTCCAGAATGGCGAGCGTTTTCCCGGCGGGCACATCCAGCCCGCCCAGCGTTGCGATCCGCTCGGGGCGGAAAGACACGCTGTGCTCGAAACGCGGCGGATGCCCGGCGGATGCCGGAACCGACGCCTGCCCGCCGCAAAGCCGCAAAATCATCTCGGAAGCGATATGCACGCCGCGATCCACGAACTGCGGGTCCACGCCCCGCTCGAAGCGATAGCGGGCGTCGGTGATGATGCCGTGCCTGCGGCCCGTCATGGCCGTGCGTACGGGATCGAACAGCGCCACTTCCAGCACCGCATCGGTGGTGGCCTCATCGCAGCCGGTGGCCTCCGCCCCGATGACGCCGCCAAAAGCCTGAATGCCCGCCTCGTCCGCGATCACGGTCTCGCCGCCCTCGGCGGTATAGGTCTTGCCGTCCAGCGCCAGGAATGATTCGCCCGCCTCGGCCAGCCGCACAGTCAGATCGCCGGTCAGCTTCGCCCGGTCGAATATGTGCAGCGGGCGGCCCAGATCGATGCTGATATAATTGGTGATGTCCACCAGGGCGGAAATGGGCCTTAGCCCGATGGCCGTCAGCCGATCCTGCATCCAGGCCGGGCTTTCGCCGTTCGCCAGCCCCCGGAAATCCCGTGCCACGAAATAGGGGCAGGCATCCGCCGCCTCTTCGGGCAGGGTGCGGGCCACGGTGGTCAGGGCGTCAAAAGCCCCGTCCACATGGGGTTCGGCCAGCGGCCTGAGCGTTCCAAGCCCGGCAGCGGCCAGGTCACGGGCGATCCCGTACACGCCCAGGCAATCCTGCCGGTTGGGCGTGATGTCGATATCGATCACCGGGTCGTCCAGCCCGGCCCAGCTTGCATAGACTTCGCCCACCGGCGCATCCGCGGGCAGGTCCAGAATGCCGTCATGGTCCTCGCCCAGTTCCAGTTCGCGGGCGGAACACATCATACCGACCGAGTCCACACCCCGGATTTTCGCCTTTTTCAGCGTCATATCGATGCCGGGAACATAGGTGCCGGGGCGCCCCAGAACGGCCTTCATGCCGGCGCGGGCATTGGGCGCGCCGCACACCACCTGCACCGTTTCGCTGCCCGTATTGACGGTGCACACCTTCAGCTTGTCCGCATCCGGGTGGGGCTTTGCCGCCACCACTTCGGCAATGGTGAAGGCGGCCAGCCGATCAGCCGGGTTTTCCACCCCGTCCACTTCCAGCCCGATGCGGGTCAGGGTGTCAGTCAGCGTTTCCAGCGGGGCATCGAAATCCAGATGATCCCTGAGCCAGCTCAGTGTGAATTTCATCAGCTCAGCCCTCCGGCAGTGGTGGGAATGTCCAGGCTCTTGAAGCCGTAATGGCGCAGCCAGCGCAGATCGCTGTCGAAAAAGGCGCGCAGGTCGTTCATGCCGTATTTCAGCATGGCCAGCCGATCGATGCCGCAGCCAAAGGCAAAGCCCTGATAGCGGGACGGGTCCAGGTCGCAGGCGATGAGCACATTGGGATGCACCATGCCGGAGCCCAGCACTTCCAGCCAGTCATTGCCGTCGCCGATCTTCACCGTTCCGTCACCGAAATGACACTGCACATCCACTTCCATGCTGGGCTCGGTGAAAGGGAAATAGCTGGGCCGGAAGCGCAGGGTCACGCTGTCCAGTTCGAAAAACGCCTTGAGAAACGCCTCCAGCGTGCCCTTGAGGTGGCCCAGGTGAGTGTCCGTGTCGATCACCAGCCCTTCCACCTGATGGAACATGGGCGTGTGGGTGGCATCCGAATCGGAACGATAGGTGCGCCCCGGCGCGATCACCCGGATGGGCGGCGCCTGGTTCAGCATGGTGCGTATCTGCACCGGGCTGGTATGGGTGCGCAGCACCTTGCGCTCTTCCCCCAAAGGTGCCTTCAGATAAAAGGTGTCGTGCATCTGCCGGGCGGGGTGCTCCGGGGGAATGTTCAGCGCGGTGAAATTGTGAAAATCGGTTTCCAGGTCCGGGCCCTCGGCCACATCGAAGCCGAGACCCGCGAAGATTTCCGCCAGTTCATCCATCACCTGGCTGACCGGATGGATGGTGCCGCCCCCCACCGGTGCCACCGGCAGGGTCACATCCACCGCTTCCGCCGCCAACCGGGCGGCCAGCTCGATCTCTTCCAGCGCGGCCTTGCGACGGGCGATGGCGTCCGCGATATCGGCCTTCAGGGCATTGAGCGCGGGCCCGGCCACCTTGCGCTCCTCCGGGGACATGCCGCCAAGGCCGCGCATCTTTTCGGAAACCTTGCCTTTCTTGCCCAGGGCAGCCACCCGAACCGCATCCAGCGCATCCAGGCTGTCCGCCGCCTCGATATCCTGAATCAGGCTGGTTTTCAGCGCGTCAATTTCGTCCTGCATGACATATGTCTCTCATCCGCGAGGAAGAAGGGGGCCGAATCGGCGCGAAAAAAGGGGCCGTGCTGGCGGCACGCCCCCTCTTTGCCGATATCGGCTTTCACCAAAGGCCGCGGCGGGCCCCGGTCATCAGCCCTTGAGGGCGGCCTTGGCCTGATCCACCAGTGCTTCGAAGCCCGCGGGCTCCCGCACGGCCAGATCGGCCAGAACCTTGCGGTCCAGCTCGATACCGGCCAGTTTCAGGCCGTGCATGAACTGACCATAGGGCAGACCATACTGACGCGCACCGGCATTGATCCGGGCGATCCACAGCTTGCGGAAGGTGCGCTTGCGGGCCTTGCGGTCCCGATAGGCGTACTGGCCGGCCTTTTCAACGGCCTGCCGGGCCACCTTGATGGTATTCTTGCGCCGGCCACGATAGCCTTTGGCGTCTTCCAGAACCTTTTTGTGACGAGCGTGGGAGGTCACCCCGCGTTTTACGCGTGCCATTGTTTGTGTCTCCTGAAGAAATGGGTCCGGTTATTCAGTCGCCGTAGGGCATGAACTTCTTGACGATCTGCGCGTCGCACGCCTTGAGCACGGTGGTGCCGCGCTGGTTGCGGATCTGCTTGTTGGTCCGCTTGATCATGCCGTGCTGCTTGCCGCTCTGGGTGGCGCGAACCTTGCCCGTCGCGGTCAGCCGGAAGCGTTTCTTCACGCTCGATTTGGTCTTCATCTTGGGCATTTCGGCGATCCTCTTATTTGAGTGATGCGGATACGGCGGATCGCGGCAGCCCTTATCGGCCGGCCCGCCGGTCGTGAAGGCGGCTATATACTAGCCCGCCCGCGCCCTGACAAGGGGAAAAACCCGTGCTCAAGGGGCCCGGTCTGCCGGGCGGGCAAAGCCGCCACCCAACCGGCCACCTGACAGGCGTGCCCCGGTCTGCTATCAGGGTTGCTCAGCCTGTATTCATCCGGGGGCCCGCACCATGGCACCCATGAACGGGCGGGCGCTTTCCCGCCGCCCCTGATTATCCCGGCCCTGAACGCCAAGGAGACACCATGACCCGCCTGAGCACCCTTACCCGCCTGAGCACCTTGGCCCTGACCGCCCTGTCCTTGATCGGTCTGGGTCTGCTGGCCCTGCCCGCGCGCGCGGACCTGCACTGGACCGTGAGCGACGCCGACACCACCATCAATCTCTATGGCACGGTGCATGTGCTCAAGCCCGGCACGGACTGGACCGACGGCGATGCCGCCGATCTGGTGCGCGCCAGCGACGCCCTGTACATGGAGCTGGCACCGCAGGCGAACACCCGCCAGGTGATGGAGCCGCTATTCATCGAATACGGCTTCTACCCGGAAGATGACAGCCTGAAAGCCCATATCCCGGATGCGCTTTATCAGTCACTGATGAACAGCCTGGACAGCTTCGAGGCGCCGGAGCGGGTAAAGCAGCAGTTCAACCGCATGAAACCGTGGCTGGCGGCCTTTTCCATCACCAATATGCGCTTCACCCAGATGGGATATCGCCCCGCCAACGGGGTGGAAGCCACCCTGACCCGGCTGGCGCAGCAGAACGGCACCCCGGTCCACGGCCTTGAAAAAGCCGAGGATCAGGTGAAAATGCTCGCCGCGCTGGGCGGGGATGATGGCGCCGCCTTTCTGCGCGAGGCATTGAAGGACGCGGAACGCGCCGGCACGCTGATGGAAAAGCTGACAAATGCCTGGCTGACCGGCAATGCCACGGAAATGAACCGGCTGCTCAATGAAGAACTGAAGGACCACCCGAATCTGGCCAAGGCCCTGCTCTATGACCGCAACCACGCCTGGGTGGACAAGGTTGAAGACTTGCTGGCCAAGCCCGGCTATTTCACCGTGGCGGTGGGCAGCGCCCACTTGGTGGGGGACGAGTCGCTGGTTCAGCTTCTGAGGGATGCGGGGTTCAAGGTCACCCGCGTGAACCCGCAGCAGGGTCCAGCCACGCCCTGATCCGCCGCGCCGGTCAGCCGCCCGCGCTGCCGGGGGGCGGGCGCAGGCCGTATGCATCCAGCCGCTGCCAATGAGGCCGCAGGTCCACCACCGAACCGGATCGGCGCGCCTCATCCAGCGACAGGGCCACAATGCCCGCCTCCAGCGCATCCAGAATGGACACGGGCAGCGACTCGCCCGTCCCGGACAGGTGCGCCGCCAGATCCCGCGCCATCATCTCGTCGGCCCCATAATGGCCCGAAGGTTCCCCGGCAAAGGATTCGCTGAGCCGGGCCTCCCCGGTGGCGGCATCGGTCACGGTGAGCACGCCGCGATGCAGGTCGCCCTCCGCCATGCCGCGCGCGCCCACAATGCAGAAGCGGCGCTGTTCATCCGGCGCATTCATATTGGTGTGAAAGGTCATGGTCGCGCCCGACCCGAAGCGCAAAAGCGCGCTCTGATGGTCCACAATGTCCGCCGCGCCGTCCGCGTTCCAGCGGGTCTTGAGGTGGGGTTTGTCCGGCCCGTGTGAAAGCGGGCCCGAGGCCGGGGCCGCACCCGAAAGCGCCTGCCGACCACCGAAACTGGCCACCTGAACCGGGCGCTCGCCGGTGACCCATTGGTAAAGGTCCAGATCGTGGCAGCATTTTTCCAGCATGAACCCGCCGGACAGGGCGCTGATGCGCCGCCAGTCCCGCCGGAAAAAGGCGCCGTGGTCCGGCTCGATCAGTTCGCTGGCCTCGATGGAGGCAATCGGCCCGATCCAGCCCCGGTGGATGGCGTCCATCAACTGCCGCACAATGGGGGCATAGCGCAGAACCAGCCCCACCATGACCCGGTCCGCGCCGTGGCGGGCCAGCAGGTCGCACAGGCGCCAGGTCTGGGCCAGACTGATCACCGCCGGTTTTTCCGTGAACACGCGCAGCCCGGCTTCCAGGCCCGCCGCGATGTGATCCAGATGCAGATGATTGGGCGATCCCACGAAGAGCAGGTCCGCCGTCTCCCCGTCAAGCATGTGAGGCAGGTCGTCATGAACCGTCAGGCCGTCCGCCCGGCGCAGGGCGGGAATCATGCCGCCATCCGGGTCCACGCAGGCAATGACCCGCGCGTCGGGGAGTGCATCGGTCAACAGATTGAGGACCGTGACCGCCCGCTTGCCCACGCCAACGGCTGCGATCCTCACAGGACAGACACCCCGGCAGGGGGCAGCATGTCCATGATCCGGCGGGCGGCGGCCACCGGATCATCAGCCTGCGTGATGGGACGGCCCACCACCAGGCTGTCCGCCCCGGCGGCAACGGCGTCCTCAGGAGTCATCACACGCTTCTGGTCACCGCTTGTGGCCCCCGCCGGGCGGATGCCGGGAACGATAAGCTGAAAGTCCGGCCCGACCACGCCGCGCAGCATGGCCACTTCGCGGGGCGAGCACACCATGCCATCCAGCCCGCTGGCTTCGGCCAGGGCGCCCAGACGGGCCACCTGATCAGGCACATCATGGCCCACACCCACCGCCGCCAGATCGCCGCGATCCAGCGACGTCAGCACGCTGACCCCGATCACATGCGGGCGCGGCAGGCCAGCGGTGGCGGCAACGGAACGCGCGGTCTGGGCGGCGGCTTCCATCATGGCCGGGCCGCCGGCGGCGTGAACGGTCAGCAGGCGGGCGCCCAGTGGCACCACGGCCCGCACGCCACCCGCCACGGTGTTGGGAATGTCGTGCAGTTTCAGGTCCAGGAACAGGGGCGCGCCGGTGGCCGCCACATGGCGCACGCCGTCCGGCCCTTCGGCGCAGAAAAATTCCAGCCCCAGCTTGATACCGCAGCCCAGCGGCGCCAGCGCATCCGCCAGCGCGCGCGCGCGGACGCGATCGGTGGTGTCCAGCGCCACATACAGGCGGCTGTGCCCGATTGACCGGCCGGGCTCAGGGGTCTCAGGGGTCATCGGCCGGTCAGCGACGGGGTCTCCCCCATGCTGTCGCCCGTGCCGTTTTCCCTGCCGTCGCCGTCGCTCGCCCTGGCATGGGCCTGCGCGGCACGGAAGCGGTGCGCGTCCTCGCTGAGATCACCCACCTGCTTTTCCAGATGCCGGGCGCGGCGCTCCGCCTGTCGGCGCCGGGTGAAGCCCTTCAACCGCAGCCAGCCGGTGATCAGGCCCGCCACCAGCAGGCCGAAAAAGATACCCGCATAAAAAATCAGAAAAAGCGGCACGGCAAGCGAGCCCACAAAAGGTATGGCAAGAGGGACCGCTTCCCGGTTCACCACGGAAAAGGCCACCAGCGCCACGCCCAGAACAAGCCAGCCCAGGCGCCGCATCATGACAGTGAAGGTACCGGCCATCACCGCCCCCCGACGGGACAATGCCTGGCGTCACCTGCAAGTCTATTCATTCAGGCGTTCCCTCAGGTCCTTGCCGGTCTTGAAATACGGAACCCGCTTGGCGGCCACATCCACCTTTTCGCCGGTGCGCGGATTGCGCCCGGTGCGGGCGGGCCGTTCCTTGATGGAAAACGCGCCAAAGCCCCGCAGCTCCACACGGCGGCCATCCACCAGAGCCTCGGTGATTTCTTCGAAAATGGTGGAGACCAGCCGCTCCACATCCCGATGATAGAGATGGGGATTGGCGTCGGCGATACGCTGGATAAGTTCGGATTTGATCATGCGTGCTCCCCCCGCGACGCTGCCCGGTGCCCATATTGCCCTGCGCCGCCTTAAAGCCTGAAAAGGGTGCCACCGGCACCACGGGGCGTCAAGTAAGCCGCTCACCATGCTGGATTTTGTGCCCCCGCAAACACAGCATCAAAGCCACAGCCGGACGGCGGCAGACACGAAAAAGGGGCCGCCCCGGCCCGAAAAAGGCTGGGGCGGCCCCTGATTCCGCGCGGCCCGGAAGAGATCATCCGGGCCAGGAGACGGGGACTATTCGTCCTTGTCGTCCTTGGCTTTTTCCAGGGCGGCGCCCAGAATATCGCCCAGACTTGCACCCGAATCGGCGGAGCCATACTGCTGCACGGCCTCTTTTTCTTCCGCCACTTCCAGCGCCTTCATGGACAGGTTCAGACGGCGGGAGCCCTTGTCGATGCCGGTAACCATGGCATCCAGCTTGTCGCCGACGGAGAAACGCTCAGGGCGCTGATCGTCCCGGTCGCGGGCCAGATCGGAGCGACGGATGAAGCTGGTCACGCCGGTTTCGCCCACGTCCACTTCAACGCCGTTCTCGTTCACCTCGGTTACCTTGACGGTCACACGATCACCGCGCTTCTTGCCGGCAATGGCCTGGAAGGGGTCGCCGCTGAGCTGCTTGATGCCCAGGCTGATGCGTTCCTTGTCCGTGTCCACGTCCAGCACGACGGCTTTGACCACGTCGCCCTTCTTGTATTCCTTGATGACCTCTTCGCCGGGGCGCTCCCAGTCCAGGTCGGACAGGTGCACCATGCCGTCCACGTCGTTTTCCAGGCCGATGAACAGACCGAATTCGGTGATGTTCTTGATCTCGCCCTCGATTTCGGTGCCGGCGGGGTGGCTGGATGCAAAGGCTTCCCACGGATTTTCGCCGCACTGCTTGAGACCAAGCGAGATGCGCCGCTTCACCGGGTCCACATCCAGCACCATCACTTCCACTTCCTGGCTGGTGGAGACGATCTTGCCCGGATGAACATTCTTCTTCACCCAGCTCATCTCGGAAACGTGCACCAGGCCCTCGACACCCGGCTCCAGCTCCACGAAAGCGCCATAGTCGGTGATATTGGTGACGGTACCGGTGAACTTGACGCCCTGCGGGTACTTCGCTTCGATGCCCTGCCAGGGATCGTCCTCAAGCTGCTTCATACCCAGGCTGATACGCTGGGTTTCCGGGTTGATGCGCACCACCTGCACCTTCACGGTCTCGCCGATGGACAGAACCTCGGTGGGGTGGCTGACCCGGCGCCAGGACATGTCGGTCACGTGCAGCAGGCCGTCTATGCCGCCCAGGTCCACAAAGGCGCCATAATCGGTGATGTTCTTGACCACACCTTCCACGGCATCGCCTTCCTTCAGCTTGGACATCAGCTCGGCGCGCTGCTCGGCCCGATCCTCTTCCAGCACGGCGCGGCGGGACACGACGATATTGCCGCGGCGACGGTCCATCTTCAGGATCTGGAAGGGCTGGGTAATGTTCATCAGCGGGGTCACGTCGCGCACGGGGCGAATGTCCACCTGGCTGCCCGGCAGGAAGGCTACGGCGCCGTTCAGGTCCACCGTGAAGCCACCCTTAACGCGGCCAAAGATCACGCCGTCAACGCGGCTGTCATTCTCGAAGGCTTTTTCAAGCTGTTCCCACGCCTCTTCGCGGCGGGCCTTGTCGCGGGACAGGATGGCTTCGCCCATGGCGTTCTCGACGCGCTCGACGAACACTTCCACGGTGTCGCCTTCGCCCACTTCGCTTTCGCCGCCGGGTCGGCCAAATTCCTTCAGCGGCACACGGCCTTCGGCCTTCAGGCCGATATCCACAATGGCAAAATCGTTTTCGATGCGGCTGACGGTGCCCCGTACCACGCGGCCTTCAAAGCCGCCATCTTCCGGCAGGGTTTCATTGAGCAGCGCCTCAAATTCTTCCTGAGACGGCATGGTCATCTGGTCGGTCATGTCTGGTTCAGTCCTTGTTTCGGTGCGGATTTGCGTGCCTGCCGGTTGGCTCCGGCGGTCTTCTTCCGGGGGTTCCGCAAGGCCGGCCCATCCGACCTTTTCTGTACCCGGAAGCCCGTGCGACAAACGAAAATCGGGCACCAGCGGCCCACACCCTTGTGCCAGGGGCGGCCACCGGCCCGGTCTGTTCAGCGTCCAGGCTGTTGGAACTGCATCCGGCGCGGCCCCGTTCAGGGGGCCTTGGCCAGAACATGGCGGACCTCCGCCGCAGCTCTGTCAAACACCGCGTCTATATCCAAATCCGTGGTATCAAGCAAGAGCGCATCTTCCGCCGGGCGCAACGGGTTGGTGGCGCGATCGCTGTCACGGGCATCGCGGCGGCGGATATCAGCCAGCACCCGGTCATAGGCCGCCGGGTCCGAGCGATCCGACAGTTCCTGCGTGCGCCGACGGGCCCGTTCCTCCGCGCTGGCGGTGACAAACAGCTTCACATCCGCATCCGGGCACACATTGGTGCCGATATCCCGGCCATCCAGCACGGCCCCGGCGCACCCGCCCGGCGGACGGGCGGCAAAATCACGCTGGAAATCCAGCAGCGCCTGGCGCACGGCAGGCACGGCAGCCACCTGGCTGGCCGCTTTCCCCGCGCCTTCCGCGCGCAGGGCCGGATCATCCAGCAGGGTGCGGTCCAGCGCGCGCGCCGCCGCTTCGGCGGCCACCGGATCGGCCGGATCACCGCCCGCGCGCAGCACCTGAAGGCCCACCGCCCGGTAAAGCGAGCCGGTATCCAGATAAGCCAGATTGAAAAAGCGGGCCAGTCGCCGCGCCAGCGTGCCCTTGCCGCTGGCGGCGGGCCCGTCGATAGCAATGATCATAGAACGCCCCCCGAAAACCGGCGGGCGCAACAGCCCCCGCCGAACAACTCACCATGCCGCGCGACCATAGCCGCGAGAAAGGCGCCCTGTCATCCCTGGGATCCTGTCATCCTTGAGATACGGCCCGCCTCCAGCCTGGTCACCATTGGCGGGCATGGACGGGTCCGACTGAACCGATTCGGCGTCCGCGGCGTCGGTCGGACGCCCACAAAACCGGGTACGGCACCCCGCTCAGGACAGGTCCGCGCCCAGCCCGGTCATCAGCCCTTCAAAATCGGGGAAGCTGGTGCGAATCGGCGTGGCGTCGTCAATGGTGATGCCCTTTTGGCTGCGCTGGCCCAGCACCGCGAACGCCATGGCGATGCGGTGGTCCATCTGTGCCTGAATGGTCCAGTCCCCCGGCACGGGGCCGTCGCACCCTTCGATGGTCAGGCTATCGCGGCCTTCTTCCACCTTCACACCCACCGCCTTCAGGCCATCGGCCATGGCGGCCAGCCGGTCGGATTCCTTGACCCGCAATTCGCCAAGGCCGGTGAAATGGCTGGTGCCGCGAGCCACGGCGGCGGCGGCGAACAGCACGGGAAATTCATCGATCAGGGTGCTTGGGTCCACCGGCAGGTCGCCGATCCCTTCAAGGGCGGCATGGCGCACCCGGATGTCGGCCACCGTTTCGCCGCCCAGCGTGCGCTGGCCATCAAGGGTGATGTCCGCCCCCATGGCCTTCAGCGCATGAACAATGCCATCCCGCAGCGGATTAAGGCCCACATTGGCGATCACGATGTCCGAGCCCGGCAGAATACTGGCGGCCACCATGGGAAAGGCCGCGCTGGATATGTCGCCCGGTACCGCCATGTGCAGCGGCGCCAGCGGCGTGGCACCCGGCCCGGCCATGCCGGCAAGCCGGATGACGCGGCCCCCGGTGCCGTCCGATTCGCTGACAAGCCGCGCGCCCATGGCGCTCAGCATCCGTTCCGTGTGATCGCGGGTGGCCACATTTTCCCGCACCACCGTTTCCCCCATGGCGTTGAGCCCGGCCAGCAGCACGGCGGACTTCACCTGGGCGCTGGCCATGGGCGGGGTCACATCAAGCGGCGCGGGGGTGGCCGTGCCTTCCACCATCAGGGGCAGCAGATTGCCGTCCCGCGCGGTAATGCGGGCACCGGTGCCGGACAGAGGCACGATCACCCGGTCCATCGGTCGCTTTCTGAGCGACGCATCCCCGGTGATCACCGCCTGCACCGGGTGGCTGGCCAGCAGCCCCATGATCAGACGGGTGGAGGTGCCGGAATTGCCCATGTCCAGCACATCTTCGGGGGTGACGAGCCCCCCGACCCCCACCCCGGCAATGCGCCATGTGCCATCATCGCCCCGCCGCACATCGGCACCCAGCGCCCGCATGGCATTGGCGGTGGCCATCACGTCCTCACCCTCCAGCAGGCCGGTGATGCGGCTTTCGCCCACCGCCAGCGAAGACAGCATGACCGCGCGGTGGGAAATGGACTTGTCACCGGGAATCCGGGCGGTGCCCTTCAAACCGGCACTATTTGATGACAGCGGGCGGGACATTAAGCTGGACACGGCACATCCTGTTCATGGTCATGATTGCTGATGAAATTCCGGGCCGATCGGGCGTCAGCACCCGCTGACCCGGCAAATGCTTTGACAGGATGCGCGCATCATGGCAAGTGAGCGGCCAAACTTTTCCGCATTGGCCGCCAAGGCGGCACAACCGAACCAGTCAGGAGAGGCATCGTGGCGAAACCGGAATGGGGAACCAAGCGTACCTGCCCCAAATGCAGCCTACGCTTTTACGATCTGCAAAAGGATGACCCGGTCACCTGCATTGAATGCGGTAATGAATGGAAGCCGGAACCCGTGCTGAAATCCAAGCAGCCGGTCATGGTCAAGGAAGCGGCGCCGGAAAAACCCAAGGCGGAACCGGTCGCGGCGGAAAACAATGACGACCTGGAAACGGACAACGAAGACGTGCTCAGCCTGGATGACGCGGACGACAAGGATGTCACCGGCATTGTGGACAATTCACTGTCCGAGAAAACCAGCGGGTAAGGCGGCCACCGCCCGCGTCACATTCAGGGTGGGTGCGGGCTAAGCCCCTGATCAGGCTTGATAAATTTTCTGAAAAATCTGCTTGCCCCATGCCGGGGGCTGGCTTATAGTCCGCCCCGCTCGCCTAGGCGGGCCCATACCTCCACTCATCTTTCGGGGGGCCGTAGCTCAGTTGGGAGAGCGCTACAATGGCATTGTAGAGGTCAGGGGTTCGATTCCCCTCGGCTCCACCATTTCCTTGAAAAGATGGTCGCCTCGGATTCAATAAGGTGTTTTGGGGCTCCACCATTTCCTTGAAAAGATGGTCGCCTCGGATTCAATAAGGTGTTTTGGGGCTCCACCATTTCCCTAATAAGACAATCACCTTGATTCTGGATACGATCTTGCGGTTTTTTCGCGGCGGTGTCTTCTTCAGGGTGGCTTAGCGGCATTGGCGCAAACCAACGCCCTGACGGGTCCATTGTCGCCCGTCGGCATGGGCGAACCGGTGGCAGCCCTTGACTCGCGCGCTCCGCGACCCAACACTCAAAGGGTGAACGGCGCGCAATCACATTGCAGACATTCAGGCGCGCCATCCGATTATGGCCGGGCGAAAATCGACGCCAACACACGACCGCACCGGTGCGCCCGACGACGTTATGTACCCGGACAATCTGCCACGCCCGCGCCACCCCGGTCTGATGACCGGCGCTTGAGCGCGCGGCCCATTATGGAGGACGTATTATGAGCGAGAAGGATCCGAACAAAGGCTATGTGGCCCTGCTGGGCTGGGCACTGGGTGCGATCGACGCAGCGGAACAGTTCGACCGGCGCTATGTGGTGGTCGCGCCGGGCTGGGCCCGCCCCTATGCGGAGGAGCACGACATTCCCTTTGTGGAATGGAACTTCGAACGGCTCAATGATCGTTCCATGGAAATCGCCGAAACGCTGAAGGATATGGGCGTGGACGTGGCCATTCCGCTTTTCGAGGAAATGGTGGAATGGGGCGGTGCCATCAACGCCGTGCTGCAATCCAACCCGCGGCTGCACGGGCAGGCCATTCTGTTCCGCGACAAGGCGCTGATGAAACGCCGGGCGCAACTGGGCGGCATTCGGGTCGGCATTTTCGAGGAAGCCCACGACCGCGCCGATGTGATCCGCTTTCTGAAACGGGTGAACCAGACTTTGCTGAAGCTGGACGGGGACCCCAACGACCCGATCCACCTGAAAGCGTTCGACAAGGCCGGGTGCCTGGGCCACCGCGTGATCCGCACACCCGACGAGGTGGACACCATCCCTGATGACGAATTCCCCATCCTGATGGAAAGCCATCTGGACGGCTGGGAATTCGCCGTGGAAGCCTGGGTTCATAATGGCAAGGTACGCTTCCTGAACATCAGCGAATATGTCACCCTGGGATATTCGGTCTTCGTGCCCGCCTCGCCCGAACTGGAAGCCTGGCGCCCCCGCGTGGAGGAAGAAGTACAAAAGCTGATCAACACCTTCGAGATCGAGAACGGCTTCATTCACCCGGAATATTTCGTCACCAGCGACGGCACCATGTATTTCGGCGAAGTGGCTTTCCGGCCGCCCGGCTTCAAGGTGTTCGAACTGCTGGAGCGGGCCTATGGCTTCAACGCCTATCAGGGCGTGATCCTGTGCTTCGACCCCAAAACCACGGAGGAAGAAATCAAGGCCTTCTTCCCCAGGGAGGTGGTGGACGCGCACGGCTTTGCCGGCTGTTTCGGGGTGTATCCGCGTCAAAGGGTCGTCAGCCAACTGGACATGCCGAAGGAAACCGAGGACCATCCCTATTTCGAAAACCACGAACTGAGCGAGCCGCTGGAAGCCAAGGTCACCAAGCGCAGCGCCTTCGGCACGCATTGGGGTCTGCTTTATTTCTTCGGCGACGATGCGGGAACCATGCGGGACCTGCTGAAAGCCCAGGAAGAGCTGGACTTCTACAAATAATCAGCCGTCGGCCATGCCATGGCTGGACAAACCGGAGACCATATGTCGGATCAATCGACCAAAGACCAGGTGAGCGCGCCAAATCCGGGGGACACCCCATCGGAAAACGGCACCGACCCCGATCTGGACCGTCTTGCCCGGCTGCTGGATAACGGCCTGGACAAACTGGCCAGAACAAGCCGGTTCGCCAAGGCACAGGCCCGCCAGGCGGTTCTTGACGTGGCCTGCCGCCTGATGGCCCGCCCTGGCGGCGTGGCACGGGCCTATGAGCGCGCGCACCGGTTCGACGAGATCGGCCTGTTCACGGGCACCGACTGGGAAACACCGGAAATCCTTCAGCCCACCCTGGCTTCGGGCACGCTGGAAAACAGCGACCGCGCCACGGCAACGCTGGAACTGTTGAGCGAACTGCGCCTGCTGGCCATGACCGAAGACAAGGTGCCCAATCCCCGCCTGTCGGACGAACAGGTGCAGCATTTCCTGGCTCAGGTGCTGGCCCTGAACCTGAACCGCCTGTTCGACGGCGCCTCTGAGGCGGATCGCGTCGCGGGAGCCCAGGCGCAGGCCAGCCGCAACCTGTTGCAGTTTCTGGCCGATCGTATCGGGTACGGCGAAATCTTCGACAAGCTGATCGCGGAAGTGGAGCGCATTCTGGCCCAGCGCCCCATCGTGGTCACCAATGTGGCCCTGATGGTCACGCGCATTTCCGCCTGCCTGATGGACGAATCGCTCAATCTGGGTGGCGGCGGGCGCGGCGCCGACCGGCTGGCCAGCGCCCTGTTCGGCCCCACCGCCCTGTCACGGGAAGACCCCGGCCTGGTGGCCTATCATGAACGGCTGGACCAACTGGATGCCTCCGCCCTGATGCAGGAAGCCCGCGCCTTTGGCCGAGCCATTCACGATACCGGGCTGGTTTCCGCCTATCATGCGGTATTTCTGCGCCACAGCACGCTGAACAACCCGGAACTGCTGTCGGCGGCCCTTGGTCTTAGCAGCACAGGGCAGGAAGCGCTCAACTGCTATCCCGATCTGGTCACCGCCCTGATCAATCAGGCCATCACGCCGGAAACGGCCCAGGCCATTTACGGCCTCGCACTGACACTGGAACGCGGCGTGCTGTTCAACCCGGCTGTGGCTCCGGCCCTGTGGCGGCAGATGCGCCTGACCATGGCGCCCGTGGTGAAAGACCGCCTGTTCGCGGCCTTTGGCGCCACTCAGCGGGCGGAAACCGTTCTGCTGGCCGGTGTGCTGAGCGTGCTGGGCCAGCCGCTGGGCGTAGGTCAGGGGAACAATCCCACCTGCCAATCCGCCCGCGCGATCTCCATGTGGGCGGAAACCGCGCCGGACTATCTGCTGCATCTGGTATCCCGCGCCGGGCGGGATAATGAAGTGGTCATGGTGTTCGAGGGGCAGCAACTGGCATCAAGCGCGCTGGTCGTGGGCATGGCCGTCACACCGCCAATGGATGTGGACCCGGTCTCGACGCTGCTGGTCCCCCATCTGGACCGCATCTATATGGAAATGGGCCGATTGTGCGCCGATCGCGGCGGCGATCCCCACGCCTGGATCAACCGGGAAATGCATGGCTGGTGGGTGGGCCAGCAAACCGCGCTGGCGGTGGACCCGGCCAGCGGGGCGCTGGTGGATCACGGCCTTTTCCTGCGCCGCTTTTATGCATTTTATCATCCGCTTTACAATGGCAACCAGCCGGTAATCCACCCCCAGCCCGCGGGCATTGCCGTCACCGACAGCCGGGGCCGTTTCATCGGCTGGCACGCCATCAGCATTTTGCGCATCGGCCCGGACCCGGACGGGGAAACCCGCGTTTATTTCTTCAACCCCAATAATGATAGCGGCCAAGACTGGAGCCAGGACGTGGTGGTCTCCACCGCCGGGCGGGGGGAGCGCTTCGGCGAAGCCTCCCTGCCCATCGACCAGTTCGCCAGTCGGCTTTATCTGTTCCATTATGACAGTTTCGAGGGCGGCGACCCCGGCGCGGTGCCGGAAAGCGAGATCACACCCATTATGGAGCTGGCCAATACCAGTTGGGCGGCGGGGCGCTGACATCCAGGACGGCCCCGGAAAACGCCCGCTATCGGGTTATTTCGGCGGGCGGGCGAAACAGTCCTGACCCGCCTTTTTCAGGGCCACACAGCGGGTCACGGCTTCCTGCATGTCCGCCATGGGCCCGAACACCAGGCGCCATTTGCCTTCCCGGCTGCCGGCGGGGCGCACCGTGCTTGCCAGATCGCCCACCAGTTTCCGGTGCTTGCCGAGAATCAGCCCGCGCAGCTTTTCCGCCCGCTCTTTCTCAAGGGCGAACCCCACCTCAAGGTGCCACACATCATCCCATGACTCCGGCGCGCGGCGCTGCACATTGCCTGCCGCCGCCGGGCGCATGGAGCCAAGGAGCAGGTCTATACCCAGCGGCTCACTGGGGAACCCCACATCCTCCAGCCGTGCCGCATAGGCTTCCCCCGCCGCGCGGGCCTGATCCGACAGATCCTTGCGCATCAGCACATGGGCCTGATGGGCGGGGCCGAAATCCGCCTGGGCCGCGCGCCAGACCAGGCCGTAGCCGCGGATCGGGTCCTGCGGTAAAAGGCTTTCCCCGTTCCAGTACAGCATCCCCAGCATGTAATGGGCTTCCGCATTACCCATCAGGGCGCGTTCCTGCCAGAGCGCCAGCGCCTCCTGCCGGGCCGACTTCGTTGCGATATCGAAATAAAGCATATTGGCGAGCGACAGCGCGGCCCGGCCATGCCCCAGCCGGGAGGCCAGGCGATAATACATCACCGCCACGGCGGGCGCGGGCTCACGCTCCACACCCAGGCGGTAAATCTCGCCCAGGTGAAAATAGGCGGCCCCTTCGCCCGACTCCCCCAAACGCTTGAGCGAGACCAGGCCCGCCTTCACCTTGCCGGCACGTATCTGGGCGATCGCCTCCGCCACCGGCCCTTCGGGCGCGGCGGAGTCCGTGGATGGGCGACCATCCCCCTGTTCCTCCACCGCGACAGGCGCGCCGACGCGGTTTGGTGCCTCGCCGCTCTGGGCGTGCCCATCAGGCGCGACAAAACCGGGCAAGGCGGCGAACAGAACAATGATGAAACCCCGCATGGAGCAGGTCCTTCCCGCGCAAAAGCTTGAGACGTTCGCACCAATCTAGCATAAAGGGCCGGGCCGCCAACAGGGCGGCACCGCGACAGGCAAAGGCGGGGCGCCCATGTTCGATCACAAGCTGCTTCTGGGGTTCGATGCGCTGGACGATCTGTTCGAGCAGATCAGCCGATCCGGCGGCGACGGCTATCCCCCCTATAATATCGAACAGCATGGACCCGATGACCTGCGTATTTCCATCGCCGTGGCCGGGTTCAGCCGGGATGAACTGGACATCATCGAAGAGCCCAATCAGCTCTGGGTGCGCGGGCGACAGGAGGAGGCCGACGGGGATGACCGCACCTATCTTCACCGGGGAATAGCCGCACGGCAGTTTCAGCGGCGTTTCCTGTTGTCCGATGGCATCGAAGTTACCGGCGCGCGGCTGGAAAACGGCCTACTGCACATCGACCTGAACCGGCCACAACCCGCCGCCGCGGCGCGCCGTATTCCGATCGGTTAAGGGCCACCCCCGCATGACCCCGATAACGCACCAGAGCCAGTATTGCCTGACCATCGAGACACCGGGGCGCACCACCGGGCCGGGCATGGTGGACATCACCGGCCATGTGGTGCGGCAGGTGACGGAAAGCGGCATCCGCACCGGCATCGCGCATCTGTTTATCGGCCATACCAGCGCATCGCTCACCATTCAGGAAAATGCCGATCCCGATGTGCAAGCGGACCTGGCCGACAGTCTGGCGAGACTGGCCCCGGAAGACGGAAACTACCGCCATACCGCCGAGGGGCCGGACGACATGCCCGCCCATATCAAGGCCGCCCTGACCGATGTGAGCCTGTCCATTCCGGTGACGGATGGCCGACTGGGCCTGGGCACATGGCAGGGCATCTATGTGCTGGAACACCGCGCCCGCCCCCACAGGCGCCACATCACCCTGCACCTCACCGGCGCCCCCTGACACCAGACAGCACACCCACACCGACGCCGCCTCTACCGCCATCCCGCACACGCGGACCCATCCGACGGCCACGACCGTGGCCCGCCGCAAGTGCGGCGCCCCCGCGGAGCGCGTGCGCAGCACGCTTGCGTGAGCGAAAAGGAGCCCCGCCGCCAATGCGGCGCCCGCGCGGAGCGCACGCGCCAGCGTGCCTGCGTGAGCGAAAACAAACAGCTCCCACCCGCACCGACTCCGCCTCTACCGCCATCCCGCACACGCGGGATGAGCGGAGGGCGCGACCGCGCCCCGCCGCGAGTGCGGCGCCCATTTGGAGCGGGGTGCGCAGCACCCAAGCGTGAAATCAAACAAAACCGGGCCGCCCAGGCGGCCCGGCGATCACATCAAAAATCATAAACGATATTGGCGCGGGTGATGGTATCCCAGTTGGCCGTGTCGGGCGGGGGGTTGCTGTCGAAGCTGGCCTCGAAGCCGAACCGGGCGGACAGCGCGCTGTTAATCCGGGTGGACACCCCGGCCACGGTTTCCAGGGTCGTGGACTGGCCGCCCACGATCAGCGAAATCCGGTCGTCCAGCTTGATATCGTCATTGATCTGCAATTCATAAGACCCGGCCAGGCGGCCCAGAAATTCCGTGCGGGTGAAAGCGGGTTCGGTCTCGCTCGCCTCGATCCGGTTGAACCGCACACCCGGCCCCACTTCAACTCTCAGCGTCTGACGATCCGAATCAAGCAGCTTGTACCCAAGGCCCAGATTTTCAATCACCCGGTAATCGAAACCGGTCTGCCGGTCCACGTCGATTTCGGTGTAATTGACGATGAAGCCCCGCTCGATGGCGTTATAGAGCAACTCATAGTCCAGATTATAGCGTTCCTGCGTGGTCACGCCCTGACGCCGGGCAAAATCCACATCCAGATTGAGTGCGTGTTCCCACACATCGTTGAAGGTGCGGTCAAAGGACAGGCCCACATTGAACGCCGTTTCGGACGTGTTGCCGGACGAGGAACTGATCCCGCCCTGAATGGTGCCGTCCCACAGGGCCGGGTCCACATAATACATGAAGCCCCGTGCACGCTGCGCCCGCTCTGCGGCGGCGGCGGTGGCGCGGGCTTCGGCCAGGTCGCTTTTCTGGGTATCCTGCAACCAGTCGCGCCTGATGCCTTCCGCCAGTGTCAGCAGCGCCTGGCGCTGATCCGGCCAGGATTCCAGCGCCGTGGTCAGAATGGTCTGAAAGCGGGTTTCGTCGCCCTTGTCCGCCGTGGTCTGAAGCAGGGCGGCAATGCCATCAGGCACGCCCGCCGCACGGCCATGCGGGGCAACCAGCAGAAGAAACACCAGAAAGATGGTGGCAAGAGGCAAGCGAATCATGGGGTCTTTTCCTTCAGGTTTGCGCGTGGACATAGCGAAGTTAACGGCAAAACACAATGGCAGCAGGCGGCGGTGGAACATCCCGCCGCACGCAGACAAGGGGCCGCTTGACCGCCCGGCGCCCACGGGGCACCGTGCGATCAGGCTGACATCATGCTGCAACAGGGGGAGACGCGCTCATGCGCCGCGCCGCACTGACCGGGGCCACGGGCTTCATAGGTCGCCACTTGAGCGAACTGCTGCTGGCTGACGGTTGGCATGTGACCGCGCTGGTGCGCGACCCGGCGAAGGCGGAAACCCTGCTGGACCCGCGCATTCACTGCCACAAGGCGGACCTGACCGCCCCGGAACAGCTTCAGGCCGGGCTCAGGGGCGGGGTGGACGCCGTGTTCCACACCGCCGCCGACACCAGCACATGGTCACGGGAAGCCGACCGCCAGCGTGCCGTCAATGTCACGGGCACCGGCCATCTGATCCAGGCCCATCAGGACGCGGACGCCGGGCGCATGGTGCATGTGTCCTCAATCGCGGCCTTCGGGCTGCATCGCGGTATCATCAACGAGGACACGCCCCAGAAAGGCGCCCGCAGCGCGGTTTCCTATGTGGCCACCAAAGCGGAATCCGAAAAGCTGGTGCGAAAAGCCTGCGCGCGAGGCCTGGATGGGGTGATCGTCAATCCCACCCATATTGTGGGCCGCTATGACACCAATAACTGGGCCCGCCTGATCACCATGGTCCATGATGGCAGCCTGCCCGCCATCCCGCCCGGCGGCGGCAATTTCGCCCATGGCCGCTCGGTGGCGAAGGCCATGGTGACGGCGATCGACAAGGCCCCCACCGGCGCCCGCTATATTCTGGGCGGCCCCTATGCCAGCTTCCGGGAATTCATCGATCAGGCGGCGGAGCTTATGGACGTGCCCGTCACCGCCCCGGCGCCGCCCGCCTTTGTCGTCAAGGCGATGGCATATCTGGCCGAGTGGCAAGGGCGGGTAACAGGAAAACGCCCTCGCCTGACCCCGGAGGAGGCTTATTTCGCATGTGAAACCATATCCGCATCCAGTGACAAGGCGGCAAGGGAGCTTGGGTATGAAACACCAAGCCTGAAAGACATGATCGGCGAAAGCGTGGACTGGCTGCGCCGGGAAGGCCATCTGCCCGACCGCCCGTAAAGCGCGTTAGCGGGCGCGGCCAATGCCCCGTCCGCGCACCACGGGCAGCACCAGCGGCACCGCCACCAGCCCATGCAGCACGCCCAGCCACAGCAAATCCACGAACCCCACGCCGGCATCCAGCGCCAGGCCGATCAGAAGCGGTGACATGGCGCTGGCCAGCACGCCGACGGAATTGAACAGGGCCTTGATGGACCCCAGATGCCGGGTGCCATAGAGTTCCGGCCAGATCGCATTGGATATGGGAATGGTCATGCCCCCGGCAATGCCCACCAGCGCCAGAAAAGCGGTTACACCCGCCACGCTGGCGGCCTCGATCCCCACCAGCAGCGCCAGCGCCAGAAGCGGCGGGAACAGCCAGATCAATCGACGGCCACCGAACCGGTCCACCAGCGCACCGCACAGAAAGGGCACCACCGCGGCGCCCAGCGCATGGGTCCAGTACAGGGCGGTGAAAACCTGCATGGTCAGCCCCTTGGCGCTGGCATAGGATTCGGCAAAGAAGAATACCGCCGTCACCCAGAACGGCATGGCCACCAAAGCGGGCATTATCAGATAGAAACGGGGATCGCGCAGCACATCGCGCCGGGTCCATTGACGGGGGCGGAGGGTGGTGGTGTCACGATCCGCCGCCGCCTGCCTGTGGGCCCAGTCCGTGTGTCGCCTGTCATGGCCCCTGAGCAGCCAGAACACCAGCAGCGGCCCGATCACCAGAAACCCCAGTGCCAGCACGGTCCAGCTCTGGCGCCAACTCAGGCTCATCATCAGCCAGACCGCCAGGGGCGGCATCACCGCCTGGCCCAGCGGCAGCCCCAGCGACGCCACCGCCACCGCCATGCCGCGCGCCTTGCTGAAATAGCGGCTCATGCTGGTCATGGCGGTGTGCATCATCATGCCCTGCCCCATCAGGCGCACCACCAGCAGCAACAGCAGCAGGCCGGGCAGGCTGTCCGTGGCCGACAGCAACAGCGCCGCGCCGCCCAGCACCGCCACTTCCACCAGCGTATAGGCCCGCAGCGAATAGCGGTCGATCAGATGACCCAGCAGATTGATGCCAAGCGCGCTGCCCAGCGTGACAGCAAGATAAAGCAACCCGAAGCCGCCATCACTGAGACCGAATTCCTCCCGGATCGGCGCGCGATAAACACCCAGGAAATAGGTCTGGCCCAGCGTGGAAAACGCCGCCGTCGCCAGGCCGAAGCCGAGCAGCCGCCTGTTTTGCAGAAGTTCCTGTGATCCGGTCATACATGGCCTTTACAAAGCGTAAGGGGCGGGCGCAAGCATCAGGGCCGGGATCGCGGCGCAACGAACCCGGCGGCGGAGGCGGTCCATCAGGGGCCGATAACGCGGGGGACGGGATCAGAAATCGCTGGCGATGCCGTTCTTTTCCCAATCGCCATAACGGGTTGGCTCCGGCCCCGCCTGACCGCCGATTTCCCGACTTTGACGGGTGCCATCCGTCTTGCCGTCATTCGCTTGTGCGGGACCTGGCCGTTCTTCGGGGGCGGGGCTGCCCTGCCCGGTCGGTGTTTTCGGGGTGTGATCGCTCATCGGGTCTCTCCCTGTATTGTCTGGCCCTGTATTGTCTGGCCCTGTATTGTCTGGCCCTGTGCTGTCTGGCGGGCTGTCGTGGAATCATGGTGCGCAGATTATAAGGCTGGCAGACCCGCATGGATCAATCGGCGGGCGTGGAATCAGCCCGCATTGACCGGCACCCGCCGCGCCGAAAGCGGCTGGTCCAGATGGCGGCGATGCATCCACCGCCACGCCAGCAGCCCCGCCGCCAGCGTCAGGGCGGGCAGGATCAGCCCGAATTCACCCTCATACAGACGGGTGCTGTCATAGGCGACGGTCATGGGTGACAGCAACCAGAATACCGCCACATTGTGCACCCCGCGAAGCGCGGCACCCGGCCATATGCTGTTGCTGGCCAGACGAAACGCCGCCAGAAGCAGGCTCTGCCCCACCATGAGAAGGGTGAAAAAACCCATTTGCAGGCCCAGGTCCCGCGGGCCCGCGCCATAATCGGTGTAATAGATGAGCGGCGCGTGCCACAAGGCCACACCCAGCCCGATCAGCACCGCCGCCACGCCGCCGTTCAACCGTTTCTGAAGCAGGGGCTGAAGAAAACCGCGAAAACCGATTTCCTCCCCGATGGTGGTGGTGGCGTGCCAGAAAAAGCCGATGCTGAGCTGCACCAGCACCACAAAGCCCAGCTTGGCCCAGATCGGCCAGCTTTCCCCCATGCCGAGATAGCGTGTCATCTTGGTCAGATAGGCGTCATCCACCACGCCGCCCAGCCCCAGTGACCAGACCAGCCCATAGGCCAGCACCGGCAGCGCCAGCCCAAGCCCATAGGCTTTCAGCACAAGACCCGCCCCCGGCCAGCGCCAGCCAAGGTCCGAAAAGGACAGGCCGAGCAGCTTCACCGTGGCCAGCGCCGCCAGCCCCGGCGCCCACATCAGCAGCGCCAGATAGTTTCGGATCAGGCCCAATTCTATCAACAGGGTATAGGCAAGGGCACTGAGCACCCCCAGCACCAGCAGAAACACGCCCAGCGGCGCAAGATCGGTGGTCCCTTTCCGCACAGCCATCGCGCACCCGTTTGTTGCCATTCCCGAGGCGGGGAGTTTAAGCCCAATTGGCGGCGCCGCCAATGGCGGAAACACGCGGCTCAACCAAAGTTGGCGCGCCCGCCACGGCCCGCCCGTGCCCCGGCGCGGCCACCCCCCGAAGCCAGAGGCGCTTCAGCCGGGCAGGTGCAGGCCGAGCCGGTCCACCGTCAGTTGCCGGAGATCGTTTTCCGGGCGCGCGCCCAGATAGGAGATCACGTCCGCCGCCGCCATGCTGGCCAGTCGCCCGCCCTGTTCCAGTGTCAGCCCCGCCGCCAGCGCATACAGCAGCCCGGCGGCATAAAGGTCGCCCGCGCCGGTGCTGTCCGCCACATCCGTCGGCAGGGCGGGCACGGTGATGCCTTCATCCCCGTGCAGGATGATGGACCCCTTTTCCGAACGGGTCACGGCCACCAGATCCACGCACCGGCGCACCTGTTCCTTGGCCTCTTCCAGATTTTGCGTTTCATACAGGGACAGCAGTTCATCCTCATTGGCGAACAATATGTCCACCCGGCCTTCCACCAGGGCCCGGAATTCGGCCCGGAACCGATCCACGCAGAAACTGTCCGACAGGGTAAGCGCCACCTGAACGCCGTTTTCGCGGGCGATGTCCATGGCCCGTGTCACGGCCTCCTTCTGGGGCGGCGTATCCCACAGATAGCCTTCCACATACAGAATGCCCGCCTGTTTGATGGCGTCCGCGTCCACGTCGTCCACGGTCAGTCCCACGCAGGCACCCAGATAGGTATTCATGGTACGCTGGGCATCTGGGGTTACCAGAACCATGCTGGTGGCGGTGGCAGGGCCATCGGAGGCCGCCGGGGTCTCGAAAGCCACGCCCGCGGCGCGAATATCATGGCTGAATACGCGACCAAGCTGGTCATCGCGCACCTTGCCGATATAGCGTGCCGCGCCGCCGAACGCCGCGATCCCCACCGCCGTATTGGCCGCCGAGCCGCCGGAACGCTCAATGGCGGGCGGCATGGCATCATAGAGCGCGGCGGAGGTGGCCTCATCCACCAGCATCATGGACCCCTTGATCCGCTCATGGCGGTCAAGAAAGGCATCATCCACGCGGGCGATCACATCCACGATGGCATTGCCCATGCAAAGAACGGTCTTGGTATCGGACACGGCGTCGGCTCCCTGTTGCGCTTTTTTGGCAGCCTAGCGGGGAAAAGTGCGATTGCAAGGACAGTGAGGGGACGATAACAATGGTTCCCATGACAACACAGCCCCCTGTTCCCGCCATCCGGCAGGCCGCCCCATGATCATCACCGCGCTCAACCGCACCTGGTCGCAGTTGCTGGACCCCACCTTTCGCCGCGTTCTGGCGCTGAGCCTGGCGGTGGCGGCGCTCACCTTCGCCGGGGTGGTGGTGCTGGCCGACCTGTTCTGGCCCGCCAGCCTGACGATGGAGGCGGACTGGCTGCCCCAATGGGTGGCCGATCTGGGTTTTTGGGCCGTGGTGGCCGTGGCCGCCTGGTTCCTGTTTCCCGCCATGGTCACGCTGGTGATGGGCTTCATGCTGGAACGGGTGGCCGATGCGGTGGAAGCCCGCTATTACCCCAACCGGCAGGGCGCGCGAGACCCCGGCTGGATTGATCCGGCCATCAGCGCGCTGAAGCTTCTGGGCCTGGTGCTGCTGCTGAACCTGCTGGCGCTGATCCCCTATGTGATACTGCTGGCGCTCACCGGCGGGGTGGGCACGCTGGCGCTCTATCTGGTGCTGAACGGCATCCTGCTGGGCCGGGAATATTTCGAGCTTGTCACGCTTCGCCACATGCGGGAGCGGGACATGGTGGCCCTGCGCCGCCGGGGCCGGGACCGCGTATTCATGGGCGGCGTGGTGATCGCGGGCCTGTTCCTGATCCCTGTGGTCAATCTGGTGGCGCCCATCATCGCCACCGCCGTCATGACCCATCTGGTCCATGACCTGTTCCACCGGGAGGCTGGCCGATGACCGCCCTTTTGTTCCGTGTCTCCCTGTTTCGCGCACCTTCCGCTTTGCGCGCCTTTCGGCCCCTGGCGGCGGCGCTTGTGCTGGCGGCCTGTGGCGGCAATCTGCCCTTTGGCGACAACGCGCCGGAAAAGGCGCCACCCCCCGCCGAGGCCACCGAAACCGCCAAGGCCGATATCGCGCCCACCGCCGAGGTTCCCAAGGCACCGCGCAGGATCAGCCCGCAATTGCTGCACGGCCTGACCCCGGCGGAGGCGGTCGGCGCCTTTGGTCAACCGGACCTGACGCGCCGGGACGACACGGTGCAGATCATGTTGTTCGATCATGGCCAGTGCGTGCTGGAACTGGTGTTCTACGAACCCGAACCCGGCGCCCATTTTCGCGCCCGGCGCCTGACCGCGCGGGACAGCCGGGGCCGCCCCTATGACACGGGCCGCTGCATCCGGCAAAGCCTGACCGGGCCACTGCCCGAACGGATTCTGGAAACCGAAACGGACACGGCGTCCGATGACCCGGCGGGCACCGCGCCCCCGGCCACGAAGGAGGGCCCCGATGACACGGGTGGATCTTAAAACCGTGCTGAAACTGGCGCTGCTCAGCCTGATCGTGGGGGCCATTCTCTATGCGCTGGGGCTGTCGCCGGGCGACATTTATGGCTGGGCAGCCAATGTTCTGGCGGATATCTGGCATTGGCTGGTGACCAGCGGCCTGCAATACATGGCTCTGGGCGCCGCCATCGTGGTGCCGATTTTCCTGATCCTGCGGCTGAAAAAAGGCATCCGCTAAGCGAGGGAGGCGCCATCATGGCCCAATTTTTCGACCCCGACCACAGTGACGACGGGCGCCGCCACGCCCCGGCGGTGGCGCGCAACACCGCACCCCTGATCGAAACGCTCACCCCCCTGCTGCCCGCGCGCGGCATGGTGCTGGAGGTGGCATCCGGCACCGGCGAACATGCGGCGGCCTTCGCCCGCGCCTTTCCCCACCTGACCTTTCAACCCAGCGACCGGGACGATGAACACCTGGGCAGCATCCGCGCCTGGGTGAACCATGCGAATGCTGCCAATCTGCGCCCGCCCCTGACGCTGGACGTAACCGCAAGCCCCTGGCCGCTCGATGAATCACCGGCGGCGATCCTGGCCATCAATCTGATGCATATCAGCCCCTGGGCGGTGACACAGGCCCTGTTCGCAGAGGCGGGCCGCCTGTTGAGCGAAGGGGCGGCACTGATCAGCTATGGGCCGTACAAGATCGACGGCAAACATACATCCGACAGCAATGAAAAGTTCGACGAATCGTTGAAATCACGCGATTCTTCATGGGGCATCCGGGATCTGGACACGCTCAGGGAAGAGGCCGCGAAGCACGGCCTGCGCCTGGCCGGTCGCCATGCCATGCCCGCCAATAATTTCACACTGGATTTCCGCAAGGGCGCCGCCGCCTGAAGCCGCCGCACACGGCACCCGGCAGACGTGACGGCATGAGCCCGGCATGAGCCCGGCATGAGCCGCGCTGTCAGCCGCCTGCTTCGGCGGCCTTTCCATCCGTGTCATTGGCGCCTTCGCCCACGTCATAGTGGCGGGAATAACGCCGGGCAATCTTTTCCACGGGCAGCAGGATGAAAACATCCGTGGTGCCGAACTGCTCGTCCACCACGGCGCCGTCACCGATAAGGCAGCCAATTCGCAGATAGCCCTTGATCAGGGGCGGCAGGGCGCGCCGCGCGGCCCGGTTATCCAGGGAATCGGCGGGCACCGCATCCATCGCCACGAACTGATCATCCAGCGCGCGAATGGAAAATTCCGCAGGCACATGATGATTGTGATAAAGATAGGCCAGCGCTTCCTGAATGCTGTCCGGGTCGGTGGTGGGGAAGCTGGCGCAGCCGAACATATAGGCGATATTGTGTTCCTTGAGATATTCGGCAATGCCCTTCCACAGCATCTGAATGGTGCTGTTGCCCCGATAATCGGGATGCACACAGGACCGCCCCAGTTCCAGCAATTGCCGCCCGTCCCCCTTGAGCGCCTGAAATTCCGGGCTCTCAAAACCGGACAGGTCATATTCACCCGCGCTGTAGAAGCCGTCATGGGCTTTGGCCACCTCTTCGCGCAGCAGGCGATAGGTGCCCACAATGCGCTTGCCGCGCGGCCTGTCATGGTCGATCACCAGAAGATGGTCGCATATGGGATCATAGGGATCGATGTCCCGCCGCGTCATGCGGGCCTTCCAGTCTGGCCGGGCGTTCATTTCCTCGTAGAAGATCCGGTAGCGCAGCTTTTGCGCCGCCTTGATTTCCTTGAAGGAGCGGGCAAGGCGCACTTCCAGACTGCCCTGACGCACATAGGATGGCGCGCCGGCCATGGCTTGCGCCGCGGCAACGCGCGGACGGATACGGGCATATGGCTTCATCACGCTCCCCCAAGTGCAGTGTCACTGATCTGGGTGTCTATCGTGGACGGACACCGCCGTCCAGTGACAGTCCCGTGACGATAACAGCCTGTTAGGTGCAGCGCCCGCTTGCAAGGGCTTTCTATTGTGCACCGCCCGCATTGCTCCCGGCTTTCGGGGTCTCGCCCACCACGCCGCGCCGCCACATCACGCCCAGCAGAACCAGCCCCGGCACCGCCGCCAGCGTGGCCAGCACGAAGAACATCACCCAGCCCGTGCCCGCCGCCAGTTCGCCGGAAAAGGCCCCCACCAGCGCCCGCGCCTGACTGGCCAGCGACGACAGCAGCGCATATTGCGTGGCGGTGAAGCTGAGATTGCACAGGCCGGACAGATAGGCCACCGTCACCGTGGTGCCCAGCCCGGTGGAGAAGTTCTCCGCCCCGATGGTGACCGCCAGCGCCACCACGTCCGCACCCTGCTGTGACAGCCAGGCGAACACCAGATTGGTCAGCATCATCAGCACACCCGACAGCAGCAGTGCCCGGAACGTGCCAAGCCGCCAGTAAACCCAGCTTCCCAGCGCGATTCCGGTCCACAAGGCGATGGTTCCCACCAGCTTGTTGGCATTGGCGATCTCGGCATCGGTGAAATTCAGCTCCACCAGCAGCGGCGCGGTCATGATGGCGGTGATGGCATCCCCCATCTTGAAGAAAAAGATGAAGGCCAGGATCAGCAGCCAATTGTCGCGCCGGGTGAATTCCTTGAACGGCAGCGCCACCGCTTCATACAGAAAGGCCAGCACACGGCGCCCGCGGGTCATCCCGGCGACCCGGTTCATTTCCCGCCGGGCGAAGCGTTCCGGCGGGTGGTTCGGCTCCCCGATCAACAGGGCCGCCACCAGCGCCGGGGCCAGCAACAATACCTGAAGCGCGATCGCGGCGGACCAGCCGATCACCTCCGCCAGCATCAGCACGCCATAGCCCACGATCAGATTGCCCGCCCGATATCCGAAGGTGGTCATGGCCGCGCCGAAACCCTGCTGGCGCGTATCCAGCAATTCGATACGATAGGCGTCTATGACAATATCCTGACTGGCGGACAGAAAGCCCACCGCCAGCACCAGCGCGGCGATGGCGCCGATATCGTCCGCCGGATTCAGGCCGGAAAGCGCGAAAAGCGCCAGCGCCATCAACGCCTGGATCAGCAGCAGCCAGCTTCGCCGGTGCCCCATCCAGCGGCCCAGCCGCCCCAAAGGCAGCCGGTCGATCAGCGGCGACCACAGGAACTTCCACGCATAGGGCATGGTGGCCAGGGCGAACAGGCCCACCGTTTCCTTAGATACCCCGAAGCGGGACAGCCAGAACCCGGTGATGGAAATAACAAAGGTCAGCGGGAACCCGCTGGACATGCCGAAAAAGAAGGTGGCCAGCACCCTGGGTTCCAGATAGTTGGCAAGCCCGGTGCGGGTGGTCTCACCGCTCACGCCGTCCCCCCGGTGATGGTGGCAGGGTCCACCACGACCCAAAGCCCCTCGGCCAGCGCCAGAAGCCGCCCGTCACCGCCCACCAGCGCCGTGCCGCAGCGCCGCTTGCGGCCCGATCCGCTGAGCGGCCAGCCTAGCGCCATCAGGCCGTCTTCCGCACCGGGCCGTTCCAGAATACGCACGCTGAAACGGGCCAGAAGCGCCGCTTCCCCGGCGGCACAGGCGAAATAGCCGGGGCAGTCCAGCGCCGCCCACAGATATTCCGGCGCCACCCGGTGGCCATTGTCCAGAAGGTCCGGGCTGACCGTCCAGGGGGCTGCCACAAGGCCGTCGTCCCGCCCCGCCACCGGGCTGGGATGCAGGCAGAGCCCATCGCCCGGCGTGCGCGCCGACCCACAGACGAAACAGCCGTCAAAAGGCGCAAAGGCGGCGCCGGGCGGCGGCAGCGGGGTTTCCCGGTCCAGCCGCGGGGGCCATTGCAACGCGGGCAGGGTCACATCCGGCAGGCCCGGTTCCGCCACCGCCAGCAGCCGATCCGCCATCGGGTCATGCAGGGTGGCCCGGTCGGCGCCCGTGCTCAGCCGCAATGGGCGATCCAGCGGCGGCGGCGCCTTCAGGCTCACCGTGCCGCCCAGCCCCGTCTGCTGGCCGTCCCCCTGATTCCCGCCATGGCCCTTTTCCAGCCCGGCGGCCACACAGCCGCTGGCATAGCCGCCATTGGCGCTGTTCGGCGGGCCGTTGAAGCGGCGCGCGAGAATGATGTCACGGTCCATGGCATGTCCCCCCAATGCGGTGGCGCCCCGACTTTCGCGGCATGGGCCGGGCAGTGGGCGATCTCGTGGGCGCAGCCTATGGCCTTGACTCTGCGCCGTCCAGTGGGTGCTTGCGCGCGGGCCGAAAAGCCCGTAAAGCGGCCCCATGACCGCCAATCAGGACAGACAGCCCAAAAGGCCCGCAAAAACGCGCTCCGGCGCGCCCGCCGACCCGGCGCGCAGCGCCGCGCTGGCCACCCATATGGCCGTAATCAGCCGACGCCAGGTGCTGGAAACCGCCCTGCCGGAGCATTTCGACCACCACGGCCTGACCGGGCGCGACCGGGCTTTTGCCGCCACGCTGGTCTATACCGCGCTACGGCGCCATGGCAGCCTGTCGGCGCTGCTGGCAAGCCTGATGGACAAACCCCTGAAACCGGCACGGGCGGCGGTGCAAAGCGCCCTGCTGCTCGGCCTAACGCAAATTCTGCTGCTGCGCACCCAGGATCATGGCGCGGTGGACGGCACGGTGCGGCTGGTCAAGGCGCGCGGCAAGGGGGATAGCGCCCTGGCCGGGCTGGTGAACGCCATATTGCGCCGGGCCATACGGGAACGGGCCGATCTGGTTGAAAGGCTGGACATTGACCCGCTGGCCGACCTGCCCGCCTGGTTGAAGGATGACTGGGCCAGCACACTGGGGAGCGATGCGTGCCGTGCCGTGGCGCGCACCCTGCGCACCGAACCGCCGGTGGATCTCAGCCTGCGCGACCCGGCGGGCACCGGCACATGGGCCGCCACGCTGGGCGGCACGCCGCTGCCCACGGGGGCGGTTCGGCTGACCCGCGCGGGCGACGTGACCGCGCTTCCCGGCTACCGCGAAGGCCAGTGGTGGGTGCAGGACATGGCCGCCAGCCTGCCGGTGCGCCTGCTGGGCGCCATAGGGGGCAGCCATGTGCTGGACCTGTGCGCCGCGCCCGGCGGCAAGACCCTGCAACTGGCCGCGGCGGGCGCCCGTGTCACGGCGGTGGACCGGTCGGAAAAGCGGCTGGCCCGGCTGCACGCCAATCTGGCCCGCACGGGCCTGACCGCCCGTGTGGCGGTGGCCGACGCGCTGGAATACACGCCGCCGGAGCCGGTGGACCATATCCTGCTGGATGCGCCATGCAGCGCCACGGGCACGCTTCGGCGCAACCCGGATACGCCCTGGGTCAAGGGGCCGGACGACGTGACCAGACTGGCCGCCCTTCAGGCGAAACTGCTGGACCGGGCCTTTGCCCTGCTGCCACCTGGCGGCGTGTTGGTTTATTGCGTCTGCTCCCTGCAAAGCCGGGAGGGGCCGGATCAGGTGGCCGCCTTTCTGGACCGCACCCCGCAGGCCCGGCGCCAGGCCCTGCCGAAAGAAAATCTGGGGCCGCTGGCGGAGGCGGTCACCGAAACGGGCGACATCCGCACCCATCCGGGCCTGATGGCCGATGCGGGCGGCATGGACGGCTTTTACATGGCCCGCCTGATTCGCCCGCTGGCGGCGGGATAAGCCCGCCGCGCCCGCACAAGGCACCCATACCGCCGAGAAGGCCACCTGAGTGACCGCCCAAGAGACTTGGCAAAGAAAGGGCAAGCTGCTAGGCAAACGGCCATGACTCGCACCGTCAAAATCGCTCCGTCCATCCTGTCCGCCGATTTCGCCCGGCTGGGGGAGGAAGTGCGCGCCGTGGACGCGGCAGGCGCCGACTATATCCATGTGGACGTGATGGACGGCCATTTCGTGCCCAATATCACCATCGGCCCGGATGTGGTGAAGGCGCTCAGGCCCCATAGCGACAAGCCGTTTGACGTGCATCTGATGATCCAGCCCGCGGACCCCTATCTGCAAGCCTTCGCCGACGCGGGCGCGGACATCATCACCGTTCATGCGGAAGCGGGCCCGCACCTGCACCGCAGCCTTCAGACCATCCGGGGGCTGGGCAAGCGGGCCGGGGTTTCGCTGAACCCGGCCACCCCCGCCCATGTGCTGGACTATGTTTATGAAGATGTGGACCTGATCCTGCTGATGTCGGTCAATCCCGGCTTTGGCGGTCAGTCCTTCATCCACAGCCAGCTTCGCAAGATCGAGGCGGTGCGGGAACGAATCGCCATGCTGGGTCTGTCCATCGACCTGGAAGTGGATGGCGGCATCAATGGGGATACGGCCCCCCGCGTGATCGCCGCCGGTGCCGACGTGCTGGTGGCCGGCAGCGCCACCTTTCGGGGCGGGGCTGACCGATATCGCGCCAATATGGACAAGCTCCGCGCCGCCGGGCCGTAGCCGGGCCGGGCGCGGAACCGGGCCGGACACGGGCGCGCACGCGCAAAGGGAACGCCTGTGAGCGCTGGAATTGAAAGCATCACCGCCACATTGACCGACAGCCGCGCCGGTGCCGCGCGCACGGCCCATGTGCGCGATTTCGGCCCCGGCCTCGCAGCGCGCCTGTGGGCCGCCGGGCCACGGGCGTTCTGGCGGCGACTGGCCCGCTGGGGCTATGGGCGGCCCGGCTATGACTGGCGGCTGAAAGGGCGCCATCCGGTTCAGCTTCTGGCCAGCCCCGATGACCCGGTAACCGGCAATGCCACACGCGGCTCGGCACTGGCGGGCGGTGACATGATGGTGCTGGGCCGCAGCCTGCCGGTGGACGATTCCTTCTGGGACACGCTGCGCCATGAAAGCGACCCGGTGCGCCGGGAAGTGGAAAGCTTCAACTGGCTGGCGGACCTGGCGGCCCATGGCGGCGATCAGGCCCGCCACACCGCCGAACGGCTGACCGATCAGTGGATCGACCGTCACGAGCGCTGGTCGCGGACAAGCTGGGACCCCAGCCTGATCGCCCCGCGCCTGATCAACTGGATCGTCCATGCGCCGCTGGTGCTGTCATCCAGCAATCTGGTCTATCGCTCCCGCGTGCTGCTGCTGGCGGCCAAGCAGGCCCGCCACCTGATGCGCACGGCAGCCCTGCCCGCGCCGGGCATGGCGCAACTGGAAACCCATGCCGCCCTTGTCATTGCCGGGGTGCTGCTGCCCTGGGGGGAACGCTGGTACCAGCGCGGCCTGAAGGGCCTGCGCAAAGTGCTGGATCGCTTTGTCCTGCCCGATGGATGCCCGATCAGCCGCAATGGCGCCGACGCGATCCGGGCCATGCGCCTGCTGATTCTGGTGCGGGATGCCCATTTGGCCCGCGCCCGGCGCGGCGATGCGCCGGAACTGCCCGCCATCGTCCAGATCATGCTGGATCGGCTGGCCCCTTTCGTGCGGGCCATGCGCCACCCCGATGGCCGCTTTGCCCAGATGAACGGGCTCACCGCCCGCCAGCCCGGCGCGGATGCCATTCTGCGCGCGGGGGAAAGCACCGGCAAACCGGTGGAAAACGCCCCCCATGGCGGCTATCAGCGGCTCTCGGCGGGCGACGCGCTGGTCATCATGGATACCGGCGCACCCCCGCCCGCGCCCCATGGCCAGCATGTTCATGCCGCCACCGGCGCCTTTGAAGCCACGCTGGGCGGCCAGCGGCTGATCACATCGCTGGGCCATGCCACCCCGGCCCAGGCCGAGGCCGCGGGAATGCCCGATCTGGCGGTGCTGGGCCGCACCACCGCCGCCCACAGCGTGCTGGTACTGGGGGACCGTAACCAGACCATCGTGCCCGAAACGCCCGATGTACCACTGGGTGACGGCGTGCGCCGGGTGGCGGTCACCCGTCGCCGGGACGATCAGGCGGTGCAGATTTCCCTGACCCATGACGGCTATCGGCGGCGGCTGGGCGTGGATGTGATCCGCGAACTGGCGCTGTCCGCCGACGGATCGGCAATGGAAGGCGAGGACCGGCTTCAGGTCATGGCCGCCCGCAAACTGGAAAAGGCCGGTGTGGATGCCGCCGTGATCCGCTTTTTCCTGGCCCCCGGCATTACCGCGTCCCTGGCGCCGGACGGGCGCGTCTTTCTGGAGCCGCGCCGCACGGCGGAAACGGATCAGGACGGCCCCACCGCCTGGGTCTTTACCGCAAGCGGCGGCACGATCGCCCTGGAAGATGGCCTGAGCCTGGAAGATCCCTGGCACCCGGCGCCCACACAGATGATCACCGTCACCCTGCCCGTGACCCCGACCGACCCGGAGGCGCCCATCGCCTGCTTCTGGCGGCTGCGCCAAAGTCACTGGTAAGACACACCCCGTTCAACACCAAAACCACCCCGGACAGGAGCCCCCATGAGCCAGACTGTGAGCGACCCTTCCACCATCCAGCCCGTGAAAACCGCCCTGCTGTCCGTTTCCGACAAAACGGGGCTGGACCGTTTCGGCGCCGATCTGACCGATGCCGGTGTGCGGCTTGTTTCCACCGGCGGCACGGCGCGCGCGCTCAAGGCGGCGGGCACGGATGTGCGCGATGTGGCCGATGTGACCGGCTTTCCCGAAATGATGGACGGGCGCGTGAAAACCCTGCATCCGCACATTCATGGCGGTCTGCTGGCCCGGCGCGATCTGGACCAGCACACCGCCGCCATGGCCGAGCATGGCATTGAGGGCATCGATCTGGTGGTGATCACGCTCTACCCCTTCGAGGAAACCCGTGCACGCGGGGCGGATTTCGATGAAAGCGTGGAAAACATCGATATTGGCGGCCCGGCCATGATCCGCTCGGCGGCCAAGAACCACGCCTTTGTCACCGCCATCACCGACCCGGCGGATTATGAGCCCGTCATGGCGGAAATCCGCGCCCATGGCGGCACCACGCTGGCCACGCGCCAAAGGCTGGCGGCCAAAGCCTTCCGGCGCACGGCGGCCTATGACGCGGCGATTTCCGGCTGGCTGTCCGATGAGGTGGGCGACCCCATGGCAGAGACCATGACCCTGACCGGCAGCAAGGCGCAGGACTGTCGATACGGCGAAAACCCGCACCAGAAAGCGGCCTTTTACACCACCGCCGAGGCGCGCCCCGGCGTGGCCACGGCGCGGCAGGTGCAGGGCAAGGCGCTGTCCTACAACAATCTGAACGATACGGATGCCGCCTTTGAACTGGTGGCGGACCTGCCGCGCAACCGGCCCGCCGTGGCCATCATCAAGCACGCCAATCCCTGCGGCGTGGCGGTGGCGGACAGCGGCCTTGAAGCCTACAGGCGCGCCCTGATGGGCGACCCGGTCAGCGCCTTTGGCGGCATTGTGGCGCTCAATCACCGGCTTGACGGCCCCACGGCGGAGGCCATCGCCGAAATCTTCACCGAAGTGGTGATCGCGCCGGACATAAGCGATGAAGCCGCCGCCATCTTCCGGCGGAAAAAGAATCTGCGCCTGCTGAAAACCGGCGGCCTGCCAGACCCCACAGCGGGCGGCGCGATGGTGAAATCCCTGGCCGGTGGCTTTCTGGTGCAGGACCGGGATACGGGCCGCATCGAACGGGACGAGCTGAAAGTGGTCACCAAACGCCAGCCCGATGAGCAGGAATGGGCGGACATGATGTTCGCCTTCACCGTGGGCAAGCATGTGAAATCCAACGCCATCGTCTATGCCCGCGACGCCATGACGGTGGGCATCGGCGCGGGCCAGATGAACCGCCGCGACTCGTCAAGAATCGCCGCGTTGAGAGCGGGTGAGGCCGCCGAGGCCGCGGGCGAGAGCGCCAGCCTCGCCACCGGGTCCGTGGTGGCGTCGGATGCCTTTTTCCCCTTTGCCGACGGCCTGATCGCGGCGGCCCAGGCGGGGGCGACGGCGGTGATCCAGCCCGGCGGCTCCATCCGCGACCACGAGGTGATCGCGGCGGCCAATGAAGCGGATCTCGCCATGGTCTTCACCGGTATGCGCCATTTCCGCCATTGAAGGCGGCGGGTGAGCGCGCCGTCGTGGCCGTCGCGCCCGCCCTATAGTCCCTTGAACAGCCGCTCATAAAAGCGGATGGCGGCGGCCAGATGGGCCACGGGCATGTGTTCATCGGTGCCGTGAATCCGCTTCATGCTGTCCTTTGTCAGGCCGAAGGGGGAAAAGCGATAGGTGTTGCGGGCCGCCTGCTGGAAATGGCGGCTGTCCGTGCCCACAATGGTGGTGGCGGGGGCCACCGGCACCGGGCCGAAGCTGTCCCGGATCACGCTTTCCAGCAGCTTGTACCCGTCCGCATCCGTACTGGCGGGCGGCGTGGCATTGCGGCCCGAACCGGCTTTTTCCACCTTCAGGCTGGCGCCCGGCGGCAGATCCTCGGGCATCAGGCTGCGGGCGCGGGCCAGCACGCTGTCCACCGAATTGCGGGGATGAATGCGATAATTCACATAGGCCGTGGCCGCCTGCGGCAGGATATTGGTTTTGGTGCCGCCCCGGATCACGGTGGGGGCAGTGGTGGTGTGCATGGCCGCCGCCACGGTGGGCGAGCGGCCCAGTTCCCCGGCCAACATGTTCTGCGTCAGCCACAGATTGGCGATGGCCATGCGCTGCATCCAGGGCATGTGAGGGGCAACGCTGGTCAGGAAATCGGCCAGCGTTTCATCCAGCACCAGCGGATAGGGATGATCGCTCACCGCCCGCACCCCGCGCGCCAGAAGGGAAACCGCCGTTTCCCGCGCCGGCGCACTGGAATGGCCGCCATCGGCGGTGGCGGTGATCTTCAGCGTCACCGATCCCTTTTCCGCCACCGACACCATGGCGATGGGCGCCTGCACGCCGGGCACCAGGTCCGTCATCAGGGCGGAGCCTTCGTCCAGCGTCCAGTCCAGCGTGATGCCCCGATCCGTCAGCGTCCGGGCCATGACCCGCGCGCCCCGGTCACCGCCAAGCTCCTCGTCATGACCGAACAGAAAGTAAACGTCCCGCGCGGGCCTCTCCCCGGCGGCGGCGAGCTTTTCCGCCGCCTCCAGCAGCGCGATCACGCTGCCCTTGTCATCCAGCGTGCCCCGGCCCCAGATGATGCCGTCGGCCACCACGCCGTCAAAGGGCGGATGGGTCCAGGCGGCCTCGGTACCCTTTTCCACCGGCACCACATCCAGATGGGCGAGAAAGCCCACCGGATCGGCGCCCCCGTCCCGGCCCGGCCAGCGATACATCAGGCTGCCCTGCCCGATCACCTCCCGCTCGGCGACGCGGTGAAAGGCGGGATAGGTTTCGGCCAGATAGGCATGGAGCCCGGTAAACGCCTCACGCGGTAGTGGCGCTTCGACGGATCGGCTGATGGTGCGAAAGCGCAACGCCCCCGCCAGCCGCCGGGCCGCCGCTTCCGCCGCCGCGCCGTCCTCCGGCGGTTTGATTCCCATGGCGTCCAGCGGTGCCGGATCGCCCAGCCGCTCGGCCCGCACCCACATGACGGCCACGAGAATGGCAAAACTGGCGGCCAGCACCGCTATCAGGCGTTTGGTCATGGCGCCTTCCCCCCCCCGGTCGGGCCGGATCAATCATCCGGCGATCTTGTCCTTATAAGCGCACAAATCCCGCACGATGCAAGCGGGACAATCGGGTTTGCGCGCCTTGCACACATAGCGGCCATGCAGGATCAGCCAGTGGTGCGCGTGGCGCATACAGGCTTTCGGCACCACCTTTTCCAAAGCCTTTTCCACCGCCAGCGGCGTTTTGCCCGGCGCCAGGCCGGTGCGGTTGGCGACCCGGAAAATGTGCGTGTCCACGGCGCAGGTGGGGTGGCCAAAGGCGATGTTCAGCACCACATTGGCGGTTTTGCGGCCCACACCGGGCAGGGCTTCCAGCGCGGCGCGGTCTTCCGGCACCTGACCGTCATGCTTTTCGATCAGTTGCTCGCTCAGGGCCTGCACATTCTTCGCCTTGGTATTATACAGCCCGATGGTCCTGATATAACGGGCGATGCCATCGCTGCCGAGCGCGGCCATCTTTTCCGGCGTGTCCGCCACCTTGAAAAGCGGCCCGGTGGCCTTGTTCACGCCCTTGTCCGTAGCCTGGGCGGACAGCACCACCGCCACCAGCAGGGTGAAAGGGTTGGTCCAGTCCAGTTCCCCCTGCGGCTCAGGATTCTGCGCCTTCAGGCGGGCGAAAAAGCTTTCCACATCGGCGCGCTTCACAGGTCCGCCCCCGCCGCGTCCGCGCCCAATGCGGCGGGATCACCGTTCGCCCCCACCTGCCGGGCCAGCGCATCCACCACGCGCACCAGCCGGTCCAGGTCCTGCGGGCGGGACAGGCGGTGGTCGCCCCCCGGCACCAAAATCACATCCACATCGTCGCTTTTCAGCTTGCCCGACCAGTCCATCACCAGCGGCCAGGGCACGTCGGGATCGGCGGTGCCCTGAATCAGGCGAAAGGGAATATCCAGCGGGATCGGGCCCGCCGCCACGCGGTTCCGCCAGCCATCTTCGAACAGGGCGCGGGTCAGGCGATAGGGGTCCGGCCCGTAATCGCTGGGCCGGTCCACATAACCGTCCCGCCGAATGGCGGCGCGGTCGGCCTCATTCAGTTCGTCGTGCCACAGGCGGTCGGTGAAGTCGGGCGCGGCGGCGATGCCCACCATGCCCTTCACCCGGCCAGGGCGCGCCAGAGCCGCCAAAAGGGCGATCCAGCCGCCCATGCTGGACCCCACCAGAATTTGCGGCCCCTGTGTCAGCCGGTCGATCACGGCGATGGCATCCTTTGCCCACAACCCGATGGTGCCATCAGCGAACGCCCCGCTTGAGGCGCCGTGGCCCTGATAATCGAAGCGCACAAAGGCCCGGCCCGCCGCGCGGGCATAGGATTCCAGCCGGGTGGCCTTGCCGCCATTCATGTCCGACATGAAACCGCCGCACCAGACGATACCCGGCCCCGCGCCCGGCGTTCGGTGATAGGCGATGCGGGTGCCGTGCCCGGTTTCCAGATAAGATGGGTCGCTCATCAGGTCTCCTTCCCCCTTTGTCAGCGTGATGCCAGCGTGAATGGCGGTCTCCACCGGCAGTCTTGGCCCGCGCCCGCGCCCCGGTCAAGGTGCCCGGCTCTTGACTTGGCAGCAACGCCCGTCTATCGCCAGCCTGAGGTTCCAACTGATGCCACGCGGCCCCCGCGGGTCGCCCCCTGCAACAGGATACGTCCATGACCGAGATCGCACAGCAATCCGCCCCCGTGACCCTGCGCCTGCCCGACGGCAGCGAGCGCCGCTTTGACGGCCCGGTCACCGGGGAGACCCTGGCGGAGAGCATCGGGCCGGGGCTGAAAAAGGCCGCGCTCGCCATTTATGTGAACGGTGATCTGCGCGATCTGAAGCGCCCGATCCACCAGGACGCGGACGTGGCCATTCTGACCCAGCGGGACGACGCCGCGCTGGATCTGCTGCGCCATGACTGTGCCCATGTGCTGGCCGAGGCGGTGCAGGAACTGTATCCCGGCACGGAAGTGACCATCGGCCCCACCATTCAGGACGGCTTCTATTACGATTTCGCGCCCAAATCCCCCTTCACGGAAGACGATCTGCCGAAGATCGAGGAAAAAATGCGCGAGATCGTCGCCCGCGACGAGGCGATCGAACGGGAAGTGTGGGACCGGGATGAGGCGATCCGCCACTTCGAGGACATCGGCGAGAAATACAAGGCGGAAATCATCCGCGATCTGCCGGAAGGCGAAGAAGTGACCATCTATCGCCAGGGCCCGTGGAAGGACCTGTGCCGCGGCCCGCACCTGCCCAGCACCGGCAAGCTGGGCACCGCCTTCAAGCTGACCAAGGTGGCCGGCGCCTATTGGCGGGGCGACCCGCGCAATCCCATGCTGTCGCGCATTTACGGCACCTGCTGGCGGGACAAAAAGGAACTGAAAGCCCATCTTCACCGGCTGGAAGAGGCGGCCAAGCGGGACCATCGCCGCCTTGGCCGGGAGATGGACCTGTTCCACCTTCAGGAAGAGGCGCAGGGCTCCGTGTTCTGGCATCCCAAGGGCTATCGCATCTGGCTGGAGCTGGAAGCCTATATCCGCGCCCGGCTGGGGGATGCGGGCTATGAGGAAGTGAAATCCCCGCAACTGCTGGACGCGCGCTTCTGGGAACAGTCCGGCCACTGGTCCAAATTCCGGGAAAACATGTTCGTGGTGCCGGATGAAGTGCCCGCAACGGATGCCGACGGCCCGGTCATCACCGGCGATGCCAAGCTGATGGCGCTGAAGCCGATGAACTGCCCGGCCCATGTGCAGATTTTCAAGCAGGGCATCAAATCCTACCGCGATCTGCCCATTCGCCTGGCGGAATTCGGCTGCTGCCACCGCAACGAGGCCCATGGCGGCCTGCACGGCCTGATGCGCGTGCGCCAGATGACCCAGGACGACGCCCATATCTTCTGCCGGGAAGACCAGATCACGGCGGAAAGCGTGAATTTCTGCGCCCTTCTGGCGCAGGTTTATGAAGACCTGGGCTTTACGGAAGTGGAAGTACTGCTGGCCACCCGGCCCGAAACCCGCGCCGGGGAGGATGCCGTCTGGGACAAGGCGGAAGCCGCCCTTGAAGACGCGCTGAAGGAAGCCGGGCTGAAATACAGCTTCGCCCCCGGTGAGGGCGCCTTCTATGGCCCGAAGCTGGAGTTTCACCTGAAGGACGCCATCGGGCGCACCTGGCAGTGCGGCACCCTGCAACTGGATTTCGTCCTGCCCGAACGGCTGGATGCCACCTATATCGGACAGGACGGGGAAAAGCACCGCCCGGTCATGCTGCACCGGGCCATTTTGGGCACGCTTGAGCGCTTTATCGGCATCATGATCGAGCACTATGCCGGGCGCCTGCCGCTGTGGCTGGCACCCACCCAGGTGGCCGTGACCACCATCGTTTCGGACGCGGATGACTATGCCCGCGCGGTCAAGGAAAAGCTGGATGCGGCGGGCCTGCGCAGCGTGCTGGACACCCGCAACGAAAAGATCAACTTCAAGGTGCGCGAACACAGCCACGCCAAGGTGCCCGCCATTCTGGTGGTGGGCAAGCGGGAAGCGGAAGAAGGCAAGGTATCGCTGCGCCGCCTCGGCTCCAGCGATCAGGATGTGCTGGACGTGGACGCCGCCATCGCCACCCTGAAAGCGGACGCCCGCCGCCCGAACGAGACGGTCTAGGCACACCCCGCCCCGCCGCCCGCGCGGTGGGGTGATTTCCCCCTCGCCACACAGGGTTGGCGCGGCTATACTGTGGCGCGTCCGGCCCGGAAGATACCCGGCCCCGGCGCATGGTAAGACGGTTCAACAACGAAGGAGAGCAGACATACGTAAAGGACGCAAAGGCAAATTCGCCGCCCCCCCCAAGCAGGAAGGGCCGCGAGTAAACGGGCAGATCAGGATACCGGAAGTGCGCCTGATCGACGCTGACGGGGAAAATGTCGGCGTGGTGGCCGTGGATCGCGCCATCGAAATGGCGCAGGAATCCGGTCTTGATCTGGTGGAAGTATCACCCGGTGCCAAACCGCCTGTCTGCAAAATTCTGGATTTCGGAAAATACAAGTACGAACTACAGAAAAAGGCCAATATTGCGAAAAAGAAACAAAAAACGCAGGAGGTCAAGGAAATCAAGATGCGCCCCGGCATCGACAAGCACGACTATGACACCAAGATGAAAAAGGTGGATCAGTTCATCGAGAACGGGGACAAGGTCAAGCTGACCATTCGGTTCCGTGGCCGGGAAATGGCACATCAGGAACTGGGAATGGGTGTGATGAACAAGGTGGTCGAGGACATGAAGGAGCGCGTGAAAGTGGAAGCGCGCCCGAAAATGGAAGGCCGCCAGATGATCATGGTCATGGCCCCGAAATAAGCGCGATCACGGGCGCCGGGGCTGCAAAAGGAAGGGAGAGTTCCCATGCTGGATGCGGTGAACGCGGCGCCCGAAGCGCTGATGTGGCTGGGCCTCACGGCTCTGCTCACGGCTGTTCTGTGGGTGCCCTATGTCCTGTCGCTGATTTCCCAGATGGGTGTCGGCCCCGCACTGATGGACGGGGAGCACAACACGCCGCTGCAAGCCCCCTGGGCCGGACGGGCCAGGCGGGCGCACGCCAACGCGGTGGAAAACCTGGCCGTGTTCGCCGCCCTGCTGCTGGCTGTGGTGCTGAGCGGCAAGGCCAGCGATACGGTGGCCCTGCTGGCGCAGCTTTTCTTCTATGCCCGGCTGGGCCATGCCCTTGTCTATATCGCCGGTCTGCCGCTGATCCGAACCCTGCTGTTCTTCGCCGGTTTCATCATTCAGGTCTGGCTCGCCGTGCTGTTGATCGGCTAGGCGAGGCATGGATCTGGCGGCCCTTCGCACCTTTTGCCGCGCCGTGGAAACGGGCAGCCTGACACGCGCCGCCCACAGCCTGCATGTGACCAAATCGGTGGCCAGCCGCCGCCTGTCGGCGCTGGAAAACGAGCTGGGCGCACGGCTGGTTCAGCGCACCACGCGCGGCATCACCCCCACGGATGAAGGCGTGCGGTTTTATGAACGCTGCCAAACCATTCTGGACGATCTGGACGATGCCGCGCAAATGCTGCGCCCCCACAGCGGCGGGCTGGCCGGGCGGCTGAGATTGACCGCCCCGCGCGCCTTTGGCGACCTGCACCTGACCGCCCCCCTTGGCGCCTTCATGACGGCCCATCCCCATATCACGCTGGAATGCCGCCTGACCGACGAACGGGTGGACATTACCGGCGGCGGTTATGATCTGGGCCTGCGCATTGTCGCCCAGCCGGACGACAGCAGCCTGAGCGCACGGGCGCTGGGCGACATTTCCTATGCCGCGGTGGCGAGCCCGGCCTATCTGGCCCGCTTCGGCACCCCGGAAACACCGGCGGACCTGGCCGCGCACCGCTGTATCTTCTACGCCAACATGGCGGCCAGCCAGCAATGGCAGTTCCGCACCGGGGCGGGCCTGGAAAAGGTGCGTGTCAGCGGGCCGCTCACCACCAATTCCGGGATATTTCAGCGTAATGCCTGCCTGGACGGGCTCGGCATCGCCGTGCTGCCGCGCTTTTTCGTGGCGGACGGACTGGCCAGCGGCGCGCTCACCGAAATTCTGCAAGACACGCCCCGCCCGCCCGCCACGCTCTATGCGCTTTATCCTGAAAAGCGGCTGCTTTCCGCCAAGGTGCGCGCCCTGATCGACCATCTGGCCGCCTGGTTTCAGGACCCGGCCCACCGCCGCAATCTGTAGGCCGCATCCCGCCGCCATCATCCGTGTTGCCAAAAACGCAACAGCGGCTTGCACAAACCACCCCTAGTCCTGTCCCCATGACATCCTTACCTGAAAGGGTGAGCATGACCGCAAGGCGATCAAGGCGACACACATATTCAAGGAGCGACCCCATGGGACTGCTGATCGACGGAAAGTGGCACGACAAATGGTATGACACCAAATCCACGGGCGGGCGCTTCAAACGGGAATCCAGCCAGTTTCGCAACTGGATCACGCCCGACGGCAGCCCCGGCCCCACCGGCGTCGGCGGCTTTCCGGCCAGGGCGGGGCGCTATCATCTGGTGGTGGCCAATGCCTGCCCCTGGGCGCACCGCACGCTGGTCATGCGCGCCTTCAAGGGGCTTGAGGACATGATCTCCGTCTCCGTGGTCAGCCCCATCATGCTGGAAGAGGGCTGGACCTATGACGAGAGCGAGGGCAGCACCGGTGATCCGCTCTATGGCCTGAAACGCCATTACGAGCTCTATCAAAAGGCGGACCCCCACTATACGGGCCGGGTCACCGTGCCCGTGCTGTGGGACAAGGAGCGCGAGACCATCGTATCCAACGAATCCGCCGACATCATCCGAATGCTGAACACGGCCTTTGACGATCTGGGCGCAAAGCCGGGTGATTACGCCCCCGAAACATATAAGGACGAAATAGAGGCCATCAATGAGCGGGTCTATCACACGGTAAACAACGGCGTGTACAAGGCGGGTTTCGCCACCACGCAGAAGGCTTATGAAGAAGCCGTTTATCCGCTGTTCGAAAGTCTGGACTGGCTGGAAAGCCTGCTGGCCGAGCGGCGCTATCTGGCGGGCGATCGGCTGACGGAGGCGGACATTCGCCTGTGGACCACGCTGGTGCGCTTCGATCCGGTCTATTTCGGGCATTTCAAATGCAATATCAAAATGCTGAAGGACCACCCCAATCTGTGGAACTTCACCAAGGAAATCCATCAGATGCCCGGCGTGGCCGAAACGGTGAACATGGACCACATCCAGCGCCACTATTACGCCAGCCACCGCACCATCAATCCCACCGGCGTGGTGCCCGTGGGCCGGGGCGCACCGCTGGACACACCCCATGACCGGGACCGCCTGCCCCGCGCCGCCTGATGCGGCTATGGCACAGGCATGGTCCGGGTCAGGGTAAAGGCGCCGCGCAGATCGCCGGGTTCGAAGCCGGTGGCCTCATCCGCCGGGTAAAGCCGGTCCAGCGCGGCCTGAATATCAGGCGAAAGGGATGTGCCATGACACAAGGTGCACACATCGCCCATGATGATGGGCTTCATATAGCGGAATGTGCGGCTGCCGTCCCGCTCGCGGGCCAGGGTGCGTTCCAGCGTGGCCGCGTCCCTGCCACGGGCGATTTGCAGCATGAAGGCGCGCAGGCCCTCCCGCTCCCACGCATCGGGGGCGTTGGCCGGGTTGCGCAGGCGATGGCTGGTGCGGCCCACGGTCCAGCCATGGGTGTCGCCCACCCGCTCGGCGATAGCGGGGGCCCTTTCATGGCACACCCTGATCCCGGCCACCGGCCCGCCCTTGCTGATCGCGGCTTTCAATTCGGCCTTGAGCGCGGTGGCGAACGCACGGGTCACGGTGCGGGCCTCCACCGTCAGGGCGCCGGGCACCCGGCCCTGTTGCAGGGCCATGGCCGCAACGGCGCCGCCCGCCAGCACCAGAAACCCCAAAAGTCCAAGAAGTCGCATGGTTCTGCTCCCATTGCTGCCGCTTTTACTGTGCGGCCGGTCGGGCAGGGGCGCAATCCGGTGCGACCAAATGCCAGTCTTTCACACTAGCCAGTCTTTCACGCCAACCGGCCCACACAGGACATCAATCATGACCCAGACCACCGAACACCCCCGCCCGCTGACAGGGCTGTTACCCGCCAACCGGCAAAGCGAAGGCGCCGGTGTGACCGTACACCGCACCATCGGCACACCGCGCGCCGACCATGTGGACCCCTTCCTGCTGCTGGACGAATTCCACATTCCGGCGGACGCCAAAGACGCCGGTTTTCCCGATCACCCCCACCGGGGCTTCGAGACGGTCACCTATATGCTGTCGGGCGTGATGCACCACGGCGACACCAGCGGCAACAAGGGGCGAATCGGCCCCGGTGACGCCCAGTGGATGACCGCGGGCAGCGGCATCATCCACAGCGAAATGCCCGAAAGCATGGATGGCGAACCGGTGCACGGCCTGCAACTGTGGGTCAATCTGCCGGCGGCGGACAAAATGATCCCGCCGCGCTATCAGGACGTGGCCGCCGAGCGTATTCCCACCATGACGGGCGACGGCTTCCGGGCACGGGTGATCGCGGGCACGCTGGCAGGCACCACGGGCCCGGTGGGTGATATTGCCGTGCAGCCGCTCTATGCCGATGTGACGCTCACGGGCGGCGAACCGGCCCGGTTGAACGTGCCAAAGGGGCACACGGTACTGGCCTATACGCTGACCGACGGGCTCAAGGCGGACGGCCATGCCATCCCCGCCCACTGCCTCATGGGCTTTGGCGACGGCGACCATCTGGCCCTGACCGGCACGGCAGGCAGCCGCTTCATGCTGATTGCCGGGCACCCCATCGGGGAACAGGTGGCGCGCCACGGCCCCTTTGTGATGACCACGCGGGACGAAATCCACAAGGCGATAGACGATTATCGCCGGGGCACGCTGGTGCGGGACAAGGCGGTGGTGGATTAGGGGGTCTTTTGTTCCGCTCACGCAAGCGTGCTGCGCACGCGCTCCGCTAGGGCGCCGCACTTGCGGCGGGCCACGGTCGTGGCCTCCGGCGCTGCCGTGGACAGCACCGGTAGAGGCAACGCCCGGTGCGAGAGGGACGGGGTTGTTTACCGCTCACGCAGGCGTGCTGCGCACGCGCTCCGCTGGGGCGCCGGGGCGCGGTCGCGCCCGTTGGTTTGATTTCACGCTTGGGTGCTGCGCACCCCGCTCCAAATGGGCGCCGCAGGGGCGGCGGGCCACGGTCGTGGCCTCCGCTCATCCAGCAAATGCGGGATGGCGGTAGAGGCAATGGCGGTGCGGGCGGGGGCTGTTCTTTTGGCGCACAGCGCCCGGAAAGGGTCACACGAGGCCCAGTTGGCGGGCGGCCAGGTCTTTCATGATCTCTTCCGATCCGCCGCCAATGGCGTTGACACGCACCTCGCGGTAGATGCGTTCCACGCGGCCAATGGGGCCGCCGCGCATATAGCTGGCCCCGCCGATGATCTGCATGGCCTCGCGGGCGCAGAATTCCATGGTCTGGCTCGCCTCCACCTTCAGCAGCGCGATATCCCCGGCGGGCTCCGGCGTGCCGTCCCGCTCCGCCCGGTTCAGCGCGTGGGTCACATGATCCAGAAAGGCCGTGCCCACCCGGATGCGGCGGGCCATGTCCGCCAGCTTGTGGGCGATCACCTGATGCCGGTTCAGGGGCTTGCCGAAGGTTGTTCGCTCCGCCGCCCAGCGCGCCGCTTCCTCAAGGCAGACACGGGCGAACGCCAGCGCCTGCGCCGCCATGGTCAGCCGCTCGCCGTTGAAATTGCGCATGGCCGCCGCAAACCCCCGCCCTTCGGCGCCCAACAGGTTTTCCGTCGGCACCCGCACGTCATCAAAAAAGATTTCCGCCGTGTCGGAGACCCACCAGCCCTGCTTTTTCAGGTCGCGTCGGCTGACGCCGTCACTGTCCGCCGGGATCAGCAGCAGGGAAAGCCCCTCCGCCCCCGGCCCGCCGGTGCGGACCACGGTGGTGAACCAGTGCGCCCGCATTCCGCTGGTGATATAAATCTTGGACCCGTTGACCACATAGCTGTCCCCGTCCCGGCGCGCGCGGGTCTTGATGGCCGCCACGTCGGACCCGCCGTCCGGTTCCGTGATGGCCAGCGCGATCAGCCTGTCCCCGCTGAGCACGGGCGGCGCCACGGCCTGCTTCACCGCATCCGACCCCAGCGCCAGCACCGGCGGCAGGCCGATGCCATGGGTCATCAGCCCGGCCACCAGCCCGCCCGCGCCGGGGCGGGAGAGTTCCTCCGCCGCGATCAGGCCGTGAAAGCGGTCCACGCCGTCGGTCCAGCCGCCAAGGTCTTCCGGGTAGCCAAGCCCGATCAACCCCACATCCGCCGCCTTGCGGTGCAGATCGAAGGGAAAGCCGCCCGCCTCCTCCCAGGTGTCGATGTTCGGCATGATCTCATTGTCCACAAAGGCGCGCACGCTCGCCCGCCAGGCATTGTGGCTATGGTCCATATGGGGGCAGACCGGACGGCTGGTGTCGAAATCCATCATGGTCGGGCGCCTTCCCGTGCGCGCCTGTCCCGTTCGGTGGCCATCGCCCGTGCCGCCTTGTAATCCGCCTTGCCATTGGGGCCACGGGGCACTTGATCCACCAGATAGACAGCCTTGGGCGCCTTATAGGGGGCAAGCGTGTCATGCACATGGGCGATCAGGCGTTCCGGGTCCAGCCCGGTGCCTTCCACCACCGCCGTCACCCGGCTGCCCCAGCGCGGATCGTCCACGCCGAACACCAGCGCGTCCGCCACACCGTCCGCGCGTTTCAGACATTCTTCCACCTCTTCCGGGAAGACCTTTTCACCGCCCGTATTGATGCAGCCGGAACCGCGCCCCAGCAGGGTGATGGTGCCATCCGCCGCCACCATGGCCCAGTCACCGGGGATGCACAGCCGCTCGCCGTCGATCATGCGATAGGTGGCCTCGGTCTTTTCCCGGTCCTTGTAATAGCCGCTGCCAATGGTGCCGCCATGGGCGATCAGGCCCATTTCGTCGCTGCCGGGGGGGACCGGCGTGCCGTCTTCCCGGATCACGCGGCAGCCTTCCACCGGGCTGAGCGTGGCGGTGGCATTCACCGCGCCCTTCTGGCTGAGCGCCACACCGAACCCCATGGTCTCGCTGGAGCCGAAAATGTCCGCGATCACCAGATTCGGCAGCAGGGCCAGCAAGCGTTCCTTGATTTCGGCGGTGAGCATGGCACCGCTGGACAGCAGCACGGCCAGCGCGCGGGCATCCGCCACATCCGCGCTGCCGCTCTCCAGCGCCTCCACCAGCGGGCGGGCGAAGGCATCGCCCACAATGGCCATGTGGCGCACGCCGCTTTCCCCCACGGCGCGCCAGTGCGCCACCGGGTCGAAGCCGCGATCATTGGACACGGTGACCACCGGCTCTCCCATCACCAGCGCGTTGAGCGCGGTGGAAAGCCCCGTCCCGTGCATCCACGGACAGGCGGGGAAAAAGGGCGTCGGGGCCTGACGCTCCCGGATCAGGCGGGCATGATCGTCCGTGTCATCAGGCACCGGCGCCAGCCGGGAAAAAGCGGCGATCTGCTGGCTGCGCAGGGCATGATGGGTCCACACCACGCCCTTGGGCATTCCGGTGGTGCCGCCCGTATAGACCATCAGCGTATCGTCATGCCCGTCCCGCCCCGGATCGAGCGGGGTGCCGTCGCCCCCGGCCAGCCGGTCGAAATCCTGAGCCCAGGGGCGCGCCGTTCCCCCCTTTTGCAGCCAAAGCCGCACGGCGGGCAGCCGGTCGCGCACCCGATCACAGGTGGCCGCGAAATCCGCATCGAACGACACCGCGGCAGCATCGGAATTGGCGATCACATGGGCCAGTTCCGTATCCCGGTAGCGGTAATTCACGTTCACATGCACCAGCCGCGCCTTAAAGCAGGCGGCCAGCAATTCGGGATAGGCGGTGCCGTTGCGGTGATAAAAGGCCACCTTGTCGCCGGGCACGAGCCCGCCATCCAGCAGCGCGCGGGCCAGCGCATTACTGCGCCTGTCAAAGCTGGCCCAGTCCGTCACCGCGCCGTCATGCACCAGGGCCGGGGTGGCAGGGTCGATGGTGCGGGCGGTCAGGTCCATCAGATCGCCGAAATGCCAGGCTGTGGCGGTCATGGCGTGTCCTTTCCCTTCTGATCGATTTCCTGCACCGCCTTTGGGGGCACATAGCGGTGAAAGCCCTGATAGCGGGTGACGTGCCCGGCATCCTCCAGCGGAAAGATCGGGCGGCCCTGGCTGGCGCCGCCGTCCACGCGCAGCCCCGCGCCGGTGATGAAGGCCGCCGCGTCCGACAGCAGGAACACCACCGGGGCGCTGATCTCGGCCTCCGTGGCCAGCCGCTTCAGGGGCACATGACGCTTCATTTCCGGCACCATGGCGCGGGAAAAGCTTGGGTCATACTGGTCCATGCCGCTGGAGGCCACCCAGCCCGGCGCCACGGAATTCACCCGCACCCCGGCGCGCGCCCATTCCACCGCCATGGTCTTGGTGAGATTGTCCATGCCCGCGCGCGCCGCGCCCGAATGGCCCATCACCGGCATTCCATCCCAGAAATCGGCGGTGATATTGACGATCGCGCCGCCGGTCTTCTCAAGAGACTGGTTGAACAGCTCCCGCGCTACCAAAAAGCCACCGGTGAGATTGGTACTCACCACCGCTTCGAAACCGCGCCTGGAAATATGTTGCAGGGGGGATGGGAACTGCCCGCCCGCATTGTTCACCAGATAGCGGATCGGCCCGCCTTCCAGCATGGCCGCCACCGCCGGCTTCACGGCGTCCTCGTCCCGGATATCAAAGGCATGGGCCGTGGCGCTGCCGCCATCCTCGGCGATTTCCGCCGCCACCCCCTGCACTTTTTCCGCCTTGCGCCCGGTGACACACACATGGGCGCCCAGCGCCGCCAGTTCATGGGCGATACAGCGGCCAATGCCGCTGCCCCCGCCGGTGACAATGGCGCGCTGCCCGGCGAACAGGCCCGGCCTGAAAAGGCTGTCATAGCCGTGATCCGTCATGACTCCCCCATCCCTTTTCCGCTATTGGCGCCGCCAGCCGCGCGGGCGGACAGCCAGTCCGACACCATGGCGATCCAGCGGTCCAGAATGTCCGGCACGGATGCTTCCCGCCCGGCGATCATATCCTGCACCAGAAGGCCGCTCATCAGGCAGCGGGAAATGGTGGTGATGGTCACCAGCGCTTCCCCGTCCGCCGCCAGCGGCCTGAGCGCGCCCCCGATCAGGCCCTCGAACTCATCATACCAGCCACGCAGTTCCGGCGCGATGCGCGCGCGAAGCGCCGGATCGGTGCGGGCCGTGGTCATCAGTTCCAGCAGGGCGGCATAATCGGGCGTGCGGAACTGCTCGGCCCAGGAGCGGCGAATCAGCCGCGCCAGGGCATCCGGTTCCCCGGCAAGCTCGCGGCCCGCCTGCTCGGCCCAGCGCACGGCACGGGCCAGCAGGCGCGCCGCCACGCTGGCCATCAGCTCTTCCTTGCTGGGGAAATGATATTGCAGCGCCCCTTGGCTGACTCCAGCCCGAACCACCACCCGCTTGATGGACGTGCCCTCATAACCATCTTCCGCCAGCGCATGGGTGGCGGCCACCAGCACGCGCTGGCGCATGTCCGCGCTTTTGCGGCGCTGCCGCGCCCCGGGGCGCGGCGGGGTTTCAGGCTCTGTAATCTCTTTGCGGGTCACGCCGGAAATTTCCCCTCGCTCTGGCCCTCAATCCGTCCAGCCAATCCGCCGGCCACGCCGGAGAGGCTTGACGGCGGCCCTGTCAGCACCCTACTGTAAAAAAACAATATGGTCGAATTGTTTTATAGCGACCACCGGGAATCGGGAGATGCCCATGCCCGTCCTGCAGCCCAGCCTGCCGGACAGTGACCGCCGCGCCGCCAACCGGGCCGCCCATCTGGCCCTGATCGACGAGGTGCGCGGGCTGGAAACACGCATTGCGGAGGTATCCGCCCGCGCCCGCCCCCGATTCGAAAAGCGCGGCCAGTTGCTGCCACGGGACCGGCTGGCCCTGCTGCTGGATCGGGGCGCCCCCTTTCTGCCGCTGTCGGCGCTGGCGGGCTACCGAATGCACGACGATGACGGCGACAAATCCATATCCGGCGGCGGCTGCATTGCCGGAATCGGATTCGTGGAAGGCGTGCGCGTGGCCGTGCTGGTCAGCGAAGCGGGCATCAAGGGCGGGGCTGCCACCCCCATGGGGATGCAAAAGACCCTGCGGCTTCAGGCCATCGCGCTGGAAAACAATCTGCCGCTGATCCAGCTTGTGGAAAGCGCGGGCGCCAATCTGTTCCGCCAGTCGGACATGTTCGTGCCGGGCGGGCGCACCTTTGCCAATCTGGCGCGAATGTCGGCCAGGGGGCTGCCGGTGATTTCCGTGGTGCATGGCTCGTCCACCGCGGGCGGTGCCTATCAGACCGGGCTGAGCGATTATGTGATCGCCGTTCGGGGCCGGGCACGGATCTATCTGGCCGGGCCGCCGCTTTTGAAGGCCGCCACCGGCGAAGTGGCCGAAGAAGAAGAGCTGGGCGGCGCGGACATGCACTATCACCGGGCCGGCACCGTGGACTATCTGGCCGAGGGTGACGCCGACGGCCTGATCCGCGCGCGCGCCGTGGTCCGGGGGCTGAACTGGGACCGGCCCGCGCCGCAACGCGCCGTGGCCGCGCCGCTGCACGACCCGGATGGCCTGCTGGATCTGGTGCCCGTCAACCCGAAGGAGCCCTATGACGCGCGCGGCGTGATCGCCCATCTCGTGGACGGTTCCGCCTTTGAGGATTTCCGCGCCGGTTACGGACCCCATACACTAACGGGCCAGGCCCGCCTGTTCGGCCATGATGTGGGTATCATCGCCAATAACGGCCCGATCGACCCGGACGGCGCCGCCAAGGCCGCCCAGTTCATCCAGCTTTGCTGCCAGACGGGGCGCCCGGTGATCTTCCTGCAAAACACCACCGGCTTCATGGTGGGCCGGGAAGCGGAACAGGGCGGCGTGGTCAAGCATGGCTCCAAGATGATTCAGGCGGTCACCAACATGACCGTGCCCAAGCTGACGCTGCAAATCGGCGGCGCATACGGCGCCGGGAATTACGCCATGTGTGGCCGGGCCTTCGACCCCCGCTTCATCTTTTCCTGGCCGAACGCCCGCATCGCGGTGATGGGCGGAGAGCAGGCGGCGGGCACCATGCGCGAAGTGGCACGGGCCGGGGCACGGGCCAAGGGGATCGAGCCGGACGAGGAAGCGCTGGCCGCCATGGCTGACGGCGTGATCCGCCAGTACGAGGCCGAATCACGCGCGCTTTTTGCCACGGCGCGGCTGTGGGACGACGGCCTGATCGATCCCAGACACAGCCGGCAGGTTCTGGGTCTGGCCCTTGAAACCGCGCTGGAGGGGGACCGGCGCCAGCCGCGGCCAAGCCATATGGGTGTGCCGCGCCTGTAACATCATCACACATGGCCGGGGGAGGGCCTGATCACGAATGCAACTGACAGAGCAACACCGCCAGATCGCCGACACGCTGGAAAAGCACATCCACAAGCGGATCAATCCGCATGTGTCTGAGTGGGAGGAAGCAGGCATCTTTCCCGCCCATGAGGTGTTCAGGGAACTGGGCGCGCTGGGGCTGCTGGGTGTCACCAAGCCGGAGAAAAACGGCGGCCTTGGGCTGGACTGGTCATACGGCGCCGTGGTGGCGGAGGCACTGGGCCATATCACCTGCGGCGGCGTGCCCATGGCCATCGGCGTTCAAACGGACATGGCCACACCAGCGCTCGCCCGTTTCGGAAGCGAAACATTGCGCCGTGACTGGCTGGCCCCGACCATTGCGGGGGATATGGTGTGCTGCCTGGGCGTGTCGGAGACCGGCGCCGGGTCGGACGTGGCATCCATCCGCACCACCGCCCGCCGGGACGGGGGCGATCATATCATCAATGGCGGCAAGATGTGGACCACCAGCGGCACACAGGCGGACTGGATGTGCCTGCTGGCCAATACGGACGGCGACCACCCCCACCGCAACAAGACCCTGTTCGTGCTGCCGCTGAGGGACGACAGGGGGGCGTTGCGGGACGGCATTCACATTGCCCGCAAGCTGGACAAGCTGGGCATGAGATCCAGCGACACGGCGGAATTCAGCTTTGAGGACGTGCGCGTGCCCGCCCATCACATGATCGGCGAGCCGGGCATGGGCTTCACCTATCAGATGATGCAGTTTCAGGAAGAGCGCCTGTGGGGCGCCCTGTCGGCCCTGATCCCGCTGGAAAAGGCGATCAGCGACACCATTGCCTATACGCGGGAACGCAAGGCGTTCGGTCAGAGCATTCTGGACAATCAGACCGTCCATTTCACCCTGGCCGAATTGCAGACCGAAGTGGAACTGCTGCGCGCGCTGACGTGGAAAGCGGTGGAGGACATGGTGGCGGGCAAGGACGTGACCAAGCTCGCCTCCATGGCCAAGCTGAAGGTGGGCCGCCTGATGCGGGAAGTGACCGACAAATGCCTGCAATACTGGGGCGGCATGGGCTTCATGAACGAAACGCTCATCACCCGCCAGTGGCGGGACGGGCGGCTGGCTTCCATCGGGGGCGGCGCCGACGAGGTGATGCTGTCCATCATCTGCAAGCTGATGGGCACCCTGCCCCCTCGCAAGGGTTGAGGTGCGATCATGGTGAACACAGCCCACCTGCCGACGCTTTCGGAAATGACCGCGCGAGCGCACCCGGACCACCCCTTTGCGCTGGTGGCCCGCTTCAACCGACCGGACCAGCGCAACGCCCTGACCGGCCAGACCGTGGACGATCTGACCGCGCTGGCCACCGCCATCACGCTGGGCCAGACCGGCGTGCGCGCCCTGGTGCTCACCGGTACGGGCGGCAGCTTCTCAGCGGGCGGTGATCTCAGCCGTTTTTCCCGCGATGCGGACGGGCTGAAAAAGGCCAACCGGGCCTTTGGCGCCCTGCTGATGATGCTGGACCGGCTGCCCGTGCCGCTGATCAGCCTGGTGAACGGTGCCGCTTTTGGCGGCGCGGTGGGGCTGATGGCGGTCAGCGATCTGGTGATCGCCCGAAAGGATGCGAAAATGGCCATGAGCGAGACCACGCTGGGCCTGCCACCGGCCCAGATCGCCCCCTTCGTGGCCGCGCGAATCGGGCGCATCCGGGCCCGGCAGATGGCCCTGCTGGGCGGCCATCATGACGGACAAAGCGCCCATGCCCTTGGCCTGGTGGATGAGACCGCCGAAGACAACGCGGCGCTTGAAACCGCGCTGGCCCGTCATCTGGGCAATATCCGCCGCACCGCACCGGAAGCCAATGCGGTCACCAAGGGACTGATCAACCGCACCGGCGCGGAGGTGACGGAAGCCACGCTGGACGCGGCGGCGGATGCCTTCATGACGGCCATGGGCCGATCCGAGGCGCAGGAGGGCCTGCGCGCCTTTCTGAACAAGGACACACCCGACTGGGCTGAAACGGAAGCTGAAACGGGGGCCGAATCGGGGGCGGACACCCCCCCGGATGAGGCCCGCCCATGACCATGCGCCCCTTCACAAGGCTGCTTGTGGCCAATCGCGGCGAGATCGCGGCGCGCGTGATCCGCACCGCCCGCGATGAAGGCTATGAGACAGTGGCCGTGCACAGCGATCTGGAACCCGATGCGCCCCATGTGGCCCTGGCCGATCAGGCCGTTTGCATCGGCCCGGCGGCCCCGGCGGAAAGCTATCTGAACCAGGCGGCCCTGATCGCGGCGGCCCGCGCCACCGGGGCGGATGCCGTGCATCCCGGCTATGGTTTTCTGTCGGAAAACGCCGATTTTGCCGAAGCGGTGGACGCCGCCGGGCTGGTCTGGGTCGGGCCCACGGCGGAGTCCATCCGCCTGATGGGGGACAAGGCCGCCGCCAAACAGGCCATGGCGGCGGCGGGCGTGCCGCTGCTGCCGGGTTATGACGGCGCCGACCAGAGCCATGAAACCCTGACCGCACAAGCCCGGCGCATCGGCTTTCCCCTGATGGTCAAGGCTGTGGCCGGGGGCGGTGGCCGGGGTATGCGGCTTGTGACCGGGGCCGACGCCCTTCCCCATGCCCTGGACAGCGCCCGGCGGGAGGCGGAAAGCGCCTTTGGCGACGGGCGCCTGATCCTGGAACGAGCGGTGGCGAAGGCGCGCCATGTGGAAGTGCAGATACTGGGCGACGGCACGGGCCGGGTGCTGCATCTGCATGAGCGGGACTGTTCCCTGCAACGCCGCCATCAGAAAGTGATCGAGGAAGCGCCCGCCCCCGGCCTGCCGGATGCAAGCCGCGCCGCCCTGCTGGATGCCGCCATCAAGGCGGGGGAAGCGGTGCGCTATCGCGGCGCGGGCACGGTGGAATTTCTGTATGATCCGGCGGAAGACCGCATCGCCTTTCTGGAAATGAACACCCGCCTGCAAGTGGAGCACCCGGTGACGGAGGCGATCACCGGGCTCGATCTGGTGGCCTGCCAACTGGCGGTGGCATCGGGCGCGGGGCTGCCGGTGACACAGGATGATGTGCGGCTTGACGGCCACGCGGTGGAAGCCCGGCTTTATGCCGAAGACCCGACCCGCGACTTTCAGGGGGGCGGCGGGCCAGTGCCGCTGTTCAACCCGCCCGCCGGGCCGGGCATCCGCGTGGATGCGGGCATCGCCAGCGGCGGCACGGTGCCCACCGCCTATGATCCCATGATGGCCAAGATCATCGCCCATGGCCGCGACCGAGCCGAAGCCCTGCGGCGGCTGAACCGCGCCCTGGGCGATCTGGTGCTACTGGGGCCCGCCAGCAATCTGGCCTTTCTGCGGCGGTTGCTGTTGTTGAAGGACATGGCCGAAGGCACGCCGCACACCGGCCTGATCGCCGACCATATGGCGCCCTTGACCGCCCCCGACCCGAACCGGCAATCTTCCCTGCTGGCACTGGCCGCCCTGCTGGCGCTGGACTGGGCGCCGGATGACCCGCTGTCCGGCTTTGGCGGCCTTGCCGGCCCCGGTTTCACCCTGGCACTGGCGGAAGGGGACCATATCCATGTGCTGGGCGTGGCGCCGCACGGAAATGGTTTTACCCTGACCCTGCCGGATGGCCGCGCGCATGACCTTAGGGCGCTTTCCCGCCACGGTAACGCGCTGGAAGCGCGGCTGGATGGCGCGCGGCTGACCGGCGCCGGGCATCGGGTGGCGGACCCCGGCGGCGGCGAAACGCTCCATGTCTGGACGCGGGGCGATCATCGGCGCTACCGGGACATCAGCCGCCGACCGGCTGAAGGCGACCGGGCGGCAAACGGCGCGCTGACCGCCCCCATGACGGGCACTGTCACCGCGATCCATGCCGAAAACGGCGCCGCGCTGACAAAGGGCGATGCGGTGCTGACACTGGAAGCCATGAAGATGGAACACACCCTGACCGCCCCGCTGGACGGCATACTGCACGACCTGACCGCCCGCGCCGGGGATCAGGTCGCGGGCGGGCATGTGCTGGCCCGCATCGTGGCGGCGACGGACCCGGAAACCTCCACCAGGGAGCCCACCCATGAATGACAACACACCTGACGACATGAGCGACACCCCACATGATCGGGCCATCGTCACCTGCGCGCTGACGGGCGTGCTGACCGACCCGGAAAAGCATCCGGTACCGGTCACACCCAAGGAAATGGCCAGCGAAGCCCGCGCCGCTTTCGAGGCGGGCGCCAGCATCATGCATGTGCATTATCGGGATCAGCGACCCGGCAAGGGACACCTACCCAGCTTCGACCCGGCCATTGCCGCCGAGATCAATGACGCCATCCGGGATGCCTGCCCCGGCGTGCTTATCAACATGACCACCGGCGTGCCCGGCAATGATTACGGCCATGTGCTGGACTATCTGAAGGCGTGCAGGCCGGAAATGGCGGCCTGCAATGCGGGCAGCCTGAATTATCTGAAAACCCGCCGGAACGGCGAGTGGGCCTGGCCGCCCATGCTGTTCGACAATCCGGTGGACAAGGTGAAAGCCTTTGTGGACGTAATGCGCGACCACCAGATCGTGCCGGAATTCGAATGTTTCGATCTGGGCATTGTGCGCAGCGTGGGGCTGTATATGGAAAACGGCATGGTGCCCCATGCGGATTACAATTTCGTCATGGGGGTGGCCAGCGGTATGCCCGCCGATGCGGACCTGCTGCCGCTGCTGATCCGCTATCACCGGGCGGGCGAACCCTGGGCCGCCACCGTGATCGGGCGGCAGGAAATCTGGGACGTCCACCGCCGGGCCGCGGAACTGGGCGGCAATCTGCGCACCGGGCTGGAAGACAGCTTCTATCTGCCATCAGGCGAAAAGGCCCGCAGCAATGGCGAGATGATCGCCGCCCTGGTGGCCATGGCGGAGGAAACGGGCCGCACCATTGCCAGCCCGGACGAAACCCGCGCCCGGATCAACGCCCTGAAAATAACGGGGTGATCACCCCCCTTAGAACCGCACGATGAACCCGGCGGACAGGGACCACTGATCCACCGACAGGTCCAGGCCATCGGTGTTCACGTCGGACGAAATGAAGCGCCCCACGCCGCGCAGGGAAACCAGCGGCAGGATGCCGTATTCCACCCCCAGGCCCAGCCGCGTGGCGGTGGAACTGTCGCGTTCCTCGAACCCGCCATCGCGCACCAGCACCCTGGCGTCCCCCAGGCCGAGCGTGGCGAAGATCAGCGCGTCTTCAAAAGCGATGCCGCCGAGCGCGTCAAAGGCCCATTCGCGCCCGGCCACGATGTCGCCCACGGACGGGTCCCGCACCACGGCATCGAACTGGTCGATCCGCGCCTCCACCCCGGCCACGATGCCGATGGGCAGATGCAGACGATAGCCGATCAGGCCGCCATATTTGAGATCGCTGGCATCCAGATTGGGCGTACCGTCGCCCTGTATGTCGATGGAACTGAGCCCCGCTTCCGCCCCCACATAAAGACCGCCGAAATCGGTGTCCGCCAACACCGGCGACGCGGACAGGACCAGCGCCAGCGCACCGGCCAGAACACCCGCCAGCGGGCGAATGAAAGAGCGGGTCGGATCGGCTGAAGATCGGGTCATGGAAGCCTCCCGGACGGGGCACCGACATATCGCTGCCCGTGGTTGAAAAAAGGCGGCCCCCGATCAGGGACCGCCCATGGGTTTCAGGCAGGGCCTGGCATCAGAAACCGAACTGGAACCCGGCATAGATGACCCGTCCACGGGGATCATGGGTGCGGGTTTCGAACCCACCGTCCCCCAGTACGGGCGGCGGGCGCTGGTCCAGAACATTGACGGCGCCGATATTGAAGTTGGTGCCGTCAGCCATGCCCCATTTGTTGCTCAGGTCATAGCTGTAGAACAGGTCCACCGTGGTGTGGTCGCCCACCTTCACCAGATCAAGCGGCTGGCTCAGGTCCGGCAGGCCATTGGCCGCCTGCGTGGCGAAGGTGGAATTGTTGTCATCGATCAGGCGGCCCACATGGCGCACCACCACATTGGCCATGTGCCGCTCATTGACCCAGCTCACATTGGCCTGGCCCCGGAATTCCGGGATCGGATCGCCGAAGGTGTCCCGGTTGCGGAAGCCCGCCAGATCCACCCCTTCACCGCCGCCGAAATTGGGCAGATTGTAGCTTTCCACCCAGGTCATGGAGCCGCCAATGGTGAAGGTGCCCGCATCCGTGTCGAACACATAATCGGCTTTCACATCGATGCCCTGGGTATTGATGAAGGCGGCATTTTCAAACTGGTTGTTGATGGCGATGATGCCGCCGGACGACGGGTCCAGGAAGACCTGGCTGCCGATCAGGGATGTTTCGCCGCCGAGCAGCGCCCGGTTCACCAGCTCCTGTGCCGATTCCTGGATGATCACATCCCGGAATTCGAAGCGCCAGCCGTTCACGTCGAAGGTGAAGCCGTTAAAGGGCTTCCAGGTGAAGCCGGCGGTGAAGGTGTCCGCCGTCTCCGGGCTCAGATCCTCCCGCCCCGTGGTGCGGATGGCGATAAAGGGGGCGGCATCGCTGCGCGGATCGTTCACGCTGTTCAGGCTGGTCTGGTTGCCGAACTGCTGGAACACGCTGGGCGCCCGGAAGCTGGACGACCATGTGGCCCTGAGCGAAAGATCCGGCGTCGGGTTATAAAGCAGGCTCACCTTGGGGTCGAGCGTGTCACCCACGCTGCCGCCATAATCCTCATAGCGCAGCGCGCCGGTCAGCTCCAGATCCTCCGTGATGGGGAACAGAAGCTCGCCGAAAAAGGCATAGACATCCCGGCTGTCGTCAAAGTCCCGCGCGCCCTGCACAAAGAGGAAATTGTCGTTATTGGTGTTTTCGTCATAGTCATAGGCCAGCCGCTCATCCCGATACTGGAAGCCGAACGCCGCCGAAACCGTGCCGCCCGGCCCTTCGAACAGCTCACCGGTGGTCACCGCGTCCCAGACGCTGATGGTGCTGTCGATATCGATGCTCACCGTGCCCATGATCCAGTTCATGATATCGTCGGAATTGCGCACATTGGTGGTGACGGGCGCGCCGTCCGGCCCGATGATCGGGTTGAAGCCATCATCCAGCACCGGCACCACGGCATTTTCATCCCCCACCAGGCCGCTGCCGAAGGGGTTGAAGAATTCGCAGCCCTGGGTGCCGGGAATAATCGCGTCCGGCGCGCAGTTCGGCCCGCCAAAGCCCTGAAGGGCCAGGAAGAAGCGGCTTGCAACGCCGTCCCCCACATCGAAGTTGAAATCATTTTCCGCCCGCACGACGGACAGGTCATAGGTCCAGCTTCCGCTCAGGTCACCCTTCACGCCGCCCATCGCCCGCCAGGTGTCGCTGTTATGGTTGGACGGGTTGGGGTTATTGGGATCATTGGTGAAGTTGGACCCTGGCGTGCGCCCGGCCCACAGCACATCCGTGCGGAAGGTGTTGAACGGATTGTTGGCCGCGATCGGCACGGTCTGGGTGATGGGGAAGTTGGAGTTGCCCCGCGTGGTGCGGTTTCTGGCGAAGGAGAAGCTGCCATAAATGGTGGCCTGATCGGTCACGTCCGCCTCGAACTGGGCATAGCCCTGCAAGCGTTCCTCATCCGGGACCAGATCGAACTGATTGTTGAAGTCATAGCCGCAGCGGCCCACCTGGGTGGTGGAGCCATCCAGCGGATTGGTGAAGGTTTCCGTCAGCGGCACCACATCGTCAAACTGCTCGGCTGCGGCGGCACAGTTCGGGTCCGGGAAGAAGGGCGTGGCGGCGCCGTCCGGCGCGCCCGGATTGGCAAAGCTCAGCATGTTGCCGGTGATCGGCACGGGAAATGCGCCGCTGGCATTGAGCTGCTGCGCCACCGCATCGGCCAGGCTGACACCATCCGCCACCAGATTCGGGTCGGAGAAGATGGCATTGTACACCTGTGCCGAAAGCGCATCGGCAATGCCGTCCGCGCCGAGGGAAATCGGCCCGTCCCCCAGCCCCAGCGCCTGGGCCACCGGCCCCGGAATGAAGGCCACGCCTTCGCCATTGGCGGGGTTGGGCGGGCGGAAGCCCCCCGCCTGCCCCGCGGGCGGAACCCCCGGAAGGCCGGTCAGCCCCTGAATGTTCGGGAAGGGAATCTGTGGCGGCGAGGGATTGGTGGTCACGCCCAGTTGCGCCAGTTGATCCGGCACCGGCGGCGCCGGAAAACCGGACGGCAGCGCATTGGTGAAATCGGGCTGGACCTGATCGAACAGGGACAGGAAGGCGATGGTGTCTGTCAGATTGTCGCCAAGTGGCACGGTGGGCAGAATGAAGGTGCCCGGCAGGCCGGTGGTGGTGGAGATGGACACATTCTGCGCCAGCGCCTCTTCCGAGCGCAGGTCCCGGTCCCGCTGGGACAGGTTGGAGCGATCCATATAATTGACCGCCGCCATCACGCTGACCCGATCGGACTGCCAGCCGGTGATGGCGCCCACGGTGATATCCCGCTGGTCGGTGCCGTCCACATGCTTGACCTCACCGGTCACTTCGAAACCTTCAAAGTCATCGCGGGTCTTGAAGTTGACCACACCCGCCACGGCATCGGAGCCATAGAGCGGCCCGGCCCCGTCCTTCAGGACTTCCACGCTTTCCACCGCGATGGGCGGCACCAGCGAAGCGGTATCCACGAAGCCCACGCCGCCATCGGTCTGCGAGCCGGATACCACGGTGCGCTTGCCGTTCAGGATCACCAGCGTGGATGCCACACCCAGGCCCCGCAGGTTGATGTTGCTCGTCCCCGTGGAGACGTTCTGTGTGGTGGCATCCGGGTTGTTCTGCGCACCATTGTTGATGTTCAGATTATTGGCGAATTCCGCGATGCGGGTCACGCCGGCCATTTCCAGGTCATTCCGGCTGGTCACATCGATGGGGCTGGCCGTGCTGGCTTGCGAGCGGCGCTTGATATAGGACCCGGTGACGGAGATTTCCTCCACCACCAGCATGTCGTCCCCGCCCTCCTCATCGGTGGACTGGGCGTGAACACCGCCGGACAGGGCTGCGACAGACAGCACCCCGACAGAGGCAAGAGCGGTACTCGCCTTCAAGGCAAACTTCATGGATTTTCCCTCCCTGAGTGAACGGCGACCGGTTTGTTACCCTGACAATCCCATCTCCCCAGACGGATTGTTCGGGCCGGGTTTTTTGCCGGTCTTGACGCAAGTTTCAAGACGGATCACGAAAAGGTCAAGACAATCCCCATGCCAAAGGGCGAATTTCACAAGACGGTCATGGCCTTGTTGCTCAAAAGGCACGCGCGGCCACCGACGGATCAGCCCGCACCCCAGGACCGAAACGGCAGGTGCGGGGCGGCGAACACGAAAAAGGGCCGCGAACCAACGGCCCGCGACCCCCATTGCCAGCCTGGGGCTGTTTTGCCGATCAGAAGCTCAGATCAAGCTGCACATAGCCGACCCGGCCCCGCGGATCATGGATCTTGCTGTCAAAGCCGCCATTGGTGAAAACCTGCGGCGGGTCCTCATCGGTGGCATTGATCAGGCCGAGCGTGAGCGCCGTGCCTTCCAGGCTGTCCGACAGGCCGCCCAGATTGAGCCTGTATTGCAGGTCCAGCGAGGTCCAGCTTGCCACTTTTTCGCCGGGGTTCTGGTCGTCCTCATAGGAATCGATGAAGCGCACGAAGAAGCGGGCTTCATGGGTACCATTGGTCCAGCCGGCGCCGGTGTTCCACTGCCACTGGGGCGTGGAGGTGCCGAAATTGGCGAAGTTGCGCTTGCCCGCGCCTTCGATCCGCCCGGCCTGCGGGTCTTCAAGGTCATAGTTCATCACATGGGTGGCCTCGAAGAACGGATTGAAGGTGCCATAATCCGTATCAAGCTGGTAATTCACGGAAATATCGAAGCCATCCGTTTCCACCTGGGATGCGTTGACGAAATCCACGATCACCTGGCCGATGGTGCCCGCGGCGGTTCGAATCACGTCCGGCCCGGTGGGGTCGGCATTGACCACCGCCTGAAAGTTCTCCTGGATGATCACGTCCGTGAAGTCATAACGCCAATAGTCCACATCCACGGTCAGCCCCGGCACGCCCTGCCAGGACACACCGAAATTGAACGCTTCGGACTGTTCCGGCGAAATATCCCGCATACCGCTTTCAGGCAGGGCGGAGCGCACGGCGGCAAAGGCCGTGCCACCGGTGACCGGATCGTTCACCTGATTGAGAACGGTGCCCACGCCGCTCACCTGGAACACGCTGGGCGCCCGGAAGGATGTGGCAAAGCTGCCCCGAAGCTGAAGATCATCCGTGGGCCGCACCAGCAGGGAGATTTTCGGGTCCGTGCTGTTGCCGATTTCGCCATAATCCTCATGGCGCAGGGCCACGGTCAGGTCCGCCCAGTTGGTCAGCGGCAGGAACAGTTCCCCGAACCAGGCATTGATCGCCCGGTCATTGGAAAAGTCCGGGTTGCCGATGATGAAGGCGAAGCCGTCCCGGTTAGAGATTTCGTCATAATCCCGGCCAAAGGTTTCATCCCGCACCTGGAAGCCCAGCGCCAGTTGCGCGGCACCCGCCGGCAGATCGAAGAGCGAGCCGGAGAACACCCCGTCAATCACGGTGAGTTCGGAATTGCCGTCAATCACCTGAGTGCCGATCATGTGATCCAGCACCGCCGGATCATTGGGGATCGGCCCGAAGCTGGTGGCAAACGGGTTGAAGAACTGGCAATTCCCGGTGCCCGGTGCCGAGCTGGAGGGATCACAGTTCGGCCCGCCGAAACCAAACAGCGCCTGCTGGAAGCGATCCGTGATCACGTCCTCGGTGGAGACCGTGAAGTTGTTGGCGGCATGGGTCACGCCCACGTCATAGGTCCAGTCCCCATAGATCGGGCCGGTCAGCTCCGCGCTGAAACGATAGGTGTCCGACTCGGTGCCGGAGGGGCTGCGCTCCCCGCCCACGCCGGATGCGCGGCCCAGGAAAATCGCCGTGGACCCGAACACATTGGCCGGGTGGAAGCTGGGCACGATGGCCGACCCCGTTTGCAGGAAGGGGAAGGTGGGGGAGTTGCCCCGCGTGGCTTCGTTCAGGGCCAGCCCGCCTTCAAGGCGCAGCGTGGTGTCGTCGTCAATGTCAAAGGACCAGGTGGCAAAAGCCTGGAAGCGCTCTTCTTCCGGCACCAGAGAGAAGAAGTCCCCGAAATCGAAACCGCAGGTACCGAAATCGAAACCGGCAATGTCCTCTGCCACCGGTTGCGGAATGCCGCCCACGCTTTCGCAGCCCGTGGGGTCTATGATCGGGGCGTTGTTCTGCGCCAGCGCGCGCAGGCCCGCGGCGGCTTCCGTCTGGCCGATGGCGTCAAGCTGATCCGCCTGCGCGGCAAGCTGGCCGAGAACCGCGGGCACGATGAAGCTGCCCGGATTGCCCAGCGCGGAAGTATCATCCTGCGGGCGGGACAGGCGCCGCTCCGCCGTGGTCAGCTCGGTGCGGTCCAGATAGCTGGCGGCGGCCATGATGTTGTGGCGGCCATCGCTGCTCTGCCAGCCCACCTTGCCCTGAACCTTGATGTCCCGCTGGCTGCCTTCGTCCGTCACGCCCTGAAGACGCCCGGAAAGCTCCACACCCTCGAACTGATCATCGGTCAGGAAGTTGACCACGCCCGCCACCGCATCGGACCCGTAAAGCGGGCCGGAGCCGTCCTTGACGATCTCGATCCGGTTGATGGCGATTTCCGGCACCAGCGAACTGGTGTCCACAAAGGTCACGCCGTCATTGGTGAGCGTGCCCGTCACCACCTGGCGGCGGCCATTCAGCAGCACCAGCGTGGATGCCACGCCCAGCCCCCGCAGGTTGAAGTTGGTGGTGCCGGTGGTGCCGTTCTGGGTGAAGGCATCCGGGTTGTTCTGGGACCCGGCATTGATCGTCAGGGTCTGGGTCAGGTCGGCAATGGTGTTGGCGCCGATATTGGCCAGATCATCGCCGCCGATCACCTTCAGCGGCGACGGCGTGTTGAACTGATCCCGACCTTTTATGTAAGTGCCGGTGACCACCACCTCTTCCAGTGTGAAGGCGCCTTCATCCCCGCCCTGCTGGGCATGAGCGGGCATGGACAGGGCCAGAGCAAGTGTGCCCGCGGCCAGCGCCGTACGACCCCCCAAGGCATTCAAGCGCCGCTTTGACGCCGCAGATGTGGACATTCGCATGACTCCCCTCCCATGCAGGTGATTGAATGTGTCTCTCCCATCAGAAGTTTTAAAATATACCGGCACGAAATCAAGAAAACTGTAGGCGGCTGTAAAACTTAACGGACAAGTGTCGTCTTGAGGACACACCTGAGAACTTACCGCATTGCAATAAAAAAGCCGCACGGTTTTGTGCGGCGCAAGATAAAAGTGCAGTGCAGCAAAATCGGGTGGCGATCAGCCCGGCGGCTCCACCCTGGCGGATTTCACCAGAACAGCCACCGCCCCTTCGCCCAGTCGCCGATCGGCCACGGGCTGAAGATAGCGGCGCACCAGTTCGGGATCGATCGGGCGATCCAGATGAAATCGCTGCCGGGCCAGCGTGGCCAGGCCGGTCATGAAATCCGACCGGATTTGGGGCTTTCGTTTTTCCACCTCTGCCGTGGCCATGTCGCCGGTCACTTCCAGGCGCAGGATCAGCGTGACAATGCCGTTCACCCGGCCTCGCCGCAGGATGGAAAAATTGAAAGGGTCCAGCTCCACCACGTCCACCGCCGGCTCATCCTGTGCGAAAACGGCGGGCGCGGGCGACAACAGAACCATCATCAGAGCCATCAGGGCGACGATCATGGGCGCTGCCATTGGGGCGGTCATCAAGGCCATCGGGGGACGGTAAAAAAACAAACTCCGCACCATGCCACCTCCTGTCACTGAAACCGACCGTGATTCATGCCGCATCAAGTGAACAATGACAAGGTGCCGCCACCCCCGCCGCCGCCACTGTTCAAACGATCCAGCCCCGCCTGGAAATTGGCGATCTGGGCCTGAATGCGGGCCGGCGCCGGCCCATTCAGTTCCTGCCGGCGGGGATCGTTCAACAGGTCCGCGAACGGGTTGGGAGTCAGCGACCGGAACGCCCGCTGGGTGGTGGAAATGGCGGTTTTCAGGCGGCTGAGCACGAAACTGGCCGTGGTGCGGTCGGACAGGTTGAACGCCTTGTCCAGGTCCAGCGAGAATACGCCGCCAAGGTCCACATCCGGGTCCCGTTCTTCCTCGTCCTCATCGCTTGAGATGTCGAAAACCCGGTCTTCCGGCAGGATTTTGCCGGATTCCATGCCGATCTTGGACAGCAGATCCCGACCGCCGGAGCCGGTAAAAAGCTCCACCGGGTCTTCCCCCGTATTCACGGCAATCTCCAGCGAGTCGCCCCTCAGCGAGCTTTTGGATTCCACATCCAGCTTGCCGCGGCTGGCGATGCGGATGCGCCGGGCCAGGTCTTCAAAGGTGTCCCCGTCTTCAAGCGTCACACGCTTCTTCGCGCCGTCATCGATGCGGAATTCGAAAAAGTCGCCGGGCCGCGCGGATGTCTGGGTCTGGATATCGCGGGTTTCGGACGGGTTCACCGTTCCCGCGGGCAGCCCCAACTCGGTCAGCACGCTGCGGCCCTGCGTGGAAAAGGCCAGGCCGCCCGTATTCTGTGTGGACAGGGCCACGCCGAACTGTTCGCTGTCCTCTATGGTGCCCGTGGTGCCGTCGATCCGGGTGACAAAGGCATCCCGCGGGCTGTCCTTGCTTTCGCCGCCCAGCGTGCCGCTGGTATCCCCGGCCACGAACACCTTGCCATTCTGCACCACCATATCCTTCACCCGATCCGACCCGGATGTGGCAAACAGGGTGGTGAAATCGCCGTCCAGGCTGACGCCATTATCGGTCAGCCGGGTGACAAAGCCATCCCGCCCGCCGGCCAGGCTGCCATTCACCGTGGCGGTGCCGCCCGCATCGGGCGCATCGGCGGAGGTGGTGCCGCCCACAAAGATCCCGGTGCCGTCCACGCGCAGACTGTCCAGGCTCCCCTGCGAACCGATGGCGCCAAGGCTGGTTTCGGTCAGTACATTGGTGAAATCCGCGCTGTCCACCTTGCGCAGCAGGGCCTCGCCGTCCCGCTCGATCGCCAGCAACACATTGCCGTCGGCGGCGTTGGCCACGCCGCGCACTTCTTCCGATCCGCTGCCGCCGAACACATCGCTGTCCTTGAGCGCGCCCGTGGTGCCATCCAGCCTGAGCAACAGGCCGTCCCGCACGCCGCCAAAGCCGGAGCTGGAGGAAATGCCGCCATCGGTAAAGCCGCCCACCAGCACGTCGCCGTTGGCATCCGAAGTCACGGACAGCCCGGCGCTGGCGGGGAAGGCATCAAGCTGATAGCGGAACAGCTCATCCCCGTTCTTGGCGAATTTGGACACGAAGGCATCCTGACCATCGATCACATCGGTGCGGGTCAGGTCGCTGTCGGTCTGGCCGGTCAGAATCAGGTTTTCATCCTGGTCCAGCTTCAGGTCGAACGCCTTTGCCGAACCGGTGGCCCCCAGAAGACGGGAAAAGACCACATTGCCCTCATTGTCGAACTTGGTCAGGAAAACGTCTTCCTCGCTGGAGGCGTTGATCTGATTTTCCACCTTGCCCGCGCTGGACCCCACCACATAAACGGACCCTTCGCTGTCCACCACCACGCGGCTGGCCTCGGTCTCGGCGCCCACCACATTGTCGGCGCCGATATCGGTGATGGAGGCATTCAGCGCATCGACGGCCTCTTCCTCCTCCGGCTCCTCGGCGCCCACGGCTTCCCGCGCATCGGCCAGAAGCTCATCCCGCTTGGCGGCAATATCCGGGTCCAGATCATCTTCTTCCTTGTCCGCCGTCAGCCCGGCAAGGCGGGTGGCATCCACGTCAATACCGGCAAAATTTGTGGTCTGGTCCACCGTCAGCGTCCCGTCGAGGCCGGAAATCTCCTGCAAACGGCCACGGCTGAGAGAACCGGGATCGATATTGGTGAAGGAACTGGCCACGAACAGCGCCGGGTCCGCGCTCGGGGAGCCGAATGTCACCGTTTCCGTGATGGTGCCGTTCACCTTCAGGCCATAGGCGCCCGTTTCCGCATCGCGGGCCACACCCACACCGGTGAGATATTTGGGCACCGGATCACCGTCATCATTCAGCACCGGGTCCCCATTGGCATCCAGCAGGGGAACGGACTTGATCTGGTCAGTGGCGAAAGAGGCAATATTGCGCAGGGTCAGATCCTGCGTCATCTGGGACAGGTCCACCGTGACCGTGTCCTGATCGCCGCCCTTTTCAAGCCGGATGGTGAACGTTTCGGTACCGGTAAGACCGGACAGCACCTCATCCGGGCTGGCCGCCACGGTGGTGCCGCTGAAGCTGGAAAGTTTCCGGCCCAGCGTGGCATCCGATTCCGCATCCTTGCGCTTTTCGCCGAAGAAAATATCCAGCTTGTCGCTGTCGCTTTCCGACAGGAACTGCTGCACCTCGCTGAAACCTTCCTGAAACAGGGCGTCCAGCCGCTCCCGCGTGGCATCGGTGGTGCTTTTTTTTGCAGCAAGCTCGGCAATGGTCTGCAACTTGTTCAGCCCCTGAAACAGGCCAAAGGTCAGGCGACTGTCCTTGTCACCGGCCACTTCTTCCAGAATGGCGCTGTCCGGGTCGATAAAGGCGCCGCCCGCCTGAATGCCGCGGACCCTGGCCTCAAGGCTTTTGTCGGCATCATCCTGTTCCCGCTGCCAGGGGGGCACCACATCCGGCCCCTGATCCCGGTTGCCACCGGCCAGGCGCTGGCGATCCGCCGCGGAAAGGGAAGACAGGCTGTTCTGTTGCAGCCGGGCATTGAAACTGGCCTGCAACAGATTGGTGTCGATGCCCACAATCCGGGTGCGCTGCTGCGGCTGGGACGCGCCGAACAGACCGCCACCGCCGCCGAAAAAGCCCCCACTGTTGCCGCCTAAACCAAAAAGTGCCATTGCCTTCTGTCCAATCCCGCTTGAGACACCGCACCGGCCAACCGGCCACTGGCATCTGTCACCCGCTTATCCGGGATACCCGTTCATATCGGGCACCCGTGCGCTTCGGGTCATGGCGCTTCGCGCGCCTTCGGGGGCCGCCCTTCTGGCGGAGCCAACAGCCATTATAGTGCATTTCCGGCCTCACAACTAGGCACAAAAAACACCCCGAACGGTGCGCAACGCCCCTGAAACCCGGCAAAAATTGCCGTATCCGGGGGCGCCGGGCCAACCCGCACGGGGTATGCAGCAAAATCCGTGACAAATGCGGCCAGGATCGGCACAACTCATGCTCAAACGGGGCCAACCATGAAGTGCGCCCCACCGGTTCGGTCCAAATCTGTCGGGAGAAACGTCATGCAGGCCGTTGTCTGGCTTATCAACACCCTGTTCGACATCGTATTCTTCATCGTCATTGCCCATGTGATCATGAGCTGGCTGATCGCCTTCAATGTTCTGAACCTGCATCAGCCTTTCGTGCGCATGGTGGGGCAGTCGCTGAACAGCCTGCTGGAACCCATGCTGGCCCCGATCCGCAACCTGCTGCCGATGATGGGCGGGCTGGACCTGTCGCCGCTGGTGCTGATCCTGCTGGTGCAGTTCCTGCGCATCCTGTTCAATACGGAAATCGTGCCGGTCCTTCTCGGCGTCTAGCCCCCGGTGCGCCCGGCATGACCCGCAACAGCCAGCCCCTGCATCCGGCGCTTTTTCTGCGCCGGGGCGACCTGTGCCTTCGCGTGAGGCTGAGCCCCGGTGCCGGCGCCGACAACCTGGGCGAGGTCCGCGAAACGCCCGATGGCCCGGCGCTTTCCGCCCGCGTCACCGCACCGCCGGAAAAAGGCAAGGCCAATCAGGCGCTGATCCGGCTGGTAGCCAAAAAGCTGCGCTTGCCCAAGGGCCGAATCAGTCTTATAGCGGGGACAACCGGGCGCGTGAAAACCCTGTGCCTGACAGGGGATGCCGCTATGCTCGGCCCGGACATCACGGCGCGACTGGCGCCCGATTCGCCCAGGGGCGGTAATCAGGCGACGGGGAATGAAAAGGGGCAGTGAAGTGACCGCACACCGGATCGATGGCAAGGCCTTTGCGGCCAGTATGCACGCGCGCCTGACCGAAAAGGTGGGCCACCTGAAACAGGATCACGGCCTGACCCCCGGCCTGGCCGTGGTAATCGTGGGGGAAGACCCGGCCAGCCAGGTCTATGTGCGCAACAAGGTGCGGCGGACCGAGGAAGCGGGCATGGCCTCCACCCATATCCATCTGGATGCGGACACGGATGAAGCCACCCTGCTTGAAACGGTGGACCGACTGAATGCGGACCCGGCCATCCATGGCATACTGGTGCAGCTTCCCCTGCCCGACCATATGGACGACGCCCGCGTCATCGCACGGATCGATCCGGCCAAGGATGTGGACGGCTTCCACCTGGTCAATGCGGGCCTGCTGATGACCGGCGGCAAGGGGCTGGTGCCCTGCACGCCCATGGGCTGCATGATGCTGCTGAAAGACCGGCTGGGCCCCGACCTGTCGGGCAGGCACGCGCTGGTGATCGGGCGGTCCAACATTGTGGGCAAGCCCATGGCGCATCTGCTGCTGGGGGCCAATGCCACCGTCACCATCGCCCACAGCCGCACGGCGGACCTGAAAGCGGAAGCCCGGCGGGCCGACATAGTTGTGGCCGCCGTGGGCCGCCCGGAAATGGTGCGCGGCGACTGGATCAAACCCGGCGCCACGGTGATCGATGTGGGCATCAACCGCATTCCCGCCCCGGAAAAGGGCGACGGCAAAACCCGGCTGGTGGGGGACGTGGCCTATGACGAGGCCGCTGAAAACGCCGCCGCCATCACGCCGGTGCCAGGCGGCGTGGGGCCCATGACCATTGCCTGCCTGCTGGAAAACACCCTCACCGCCGCCTGCCGCCAGACCGGTGTGAACGCGGCAAGCCTGTAACCCCTGAAACCGGGAAAGCGCCATGTATGAGGCTTTCGTCACCGCCTTCGTCTCGCTCTTTGTGATCATCGATCCCATCGGCGTGGCGCCGGTTTTCGGCGGCATGACCAAGAACGCCCCGCCGCGGGAGGCGCGCCGCATGGCCTTCAAGGGCGTGGCCATCGCGCTGGTGATCCTGATTTTCTTTTCCGCCGTGGGCAAACCCTTCCTGAATGCGCTGGGCATCACCATGGACGGCCTGCGCGTGGCGGGCGGCATCATGCTGTTCATCATCGGGCTGGAAATGGTGATGGAAAAGCGCGGCGAACGGCGGGAAGAAACCGCCAAAGAGCTGGACGGCTATTTCGAGGACATCTCGGTGTTTCCCATCGCCCTGCCCCTGCTGGCCGGGCCGGGGGCGATCGCCACGGTGATGCTGCTGATGACCAATCACGAAGGCAATATGCAGGCCCAGCTTGCCGTGGTGGCGGCGCTGGCGCTGGTGCTGCTGGCCACGCTCATTGCCTTTCTGATGGCCACGAAGCTGATGAAACTGATGGGCCCCACGGTTCATGCCGTGCTGACCCGCGTGCTGGGCATCATCGTCGCCGCCCTGGCCGCCCAATATGTGCTGAACGGCCTGCACGGCACCTTTATCAGCGGCTGAAGCGCCAAAGCGTAAGCGGTAAACAACCCCGCTCCTCGCACCGGGCGCTGCCTCTACCGGTGCTGCCCACGGCAGCGCCGGAGGCCACGACCGCGCCCCGCCGCCAATGCGGTGCCTGCGTGAGCGAAAAGGAGTCTCTACCGCCATCTCGCCATTGCGCGGGATGAGCGGAGGCCACGACCGTGGCCCGCCGCAAGTGCGGCGCCCCCGCGGAGCGCACGCGACAGCGTGCCTGCGTGAGCGAAAAGAAGCCTCTACCGCCATCCCGCCATTGCGCGGGATGAGCGGAGGCCACGACCGCGCCCATGCGGCGCCCTCGCGGAGCGCGTGCGACAGCACGCTTGCGTGAGCGGAAAAAAGCCGGGCACAAGCTGCCCGGCGTGAGCGGCAAAAAAAATCACCCCCGCTTCAGGGTGCCCGTAATCACATAGGTCAGCACGTCCACCACCTGTTCGGGCGTTTCGCAGGTGGCGGCGGCGGCGCCGTCCACTTCTTTCAGGGCATGGGTCAGGGCCGGGTCGTGCAGGGTGATGATGTGCTTGCCAAGGCCGTAAGCCAGCCCGGCATCGAAGGCGGCGTTCCATTGCTTGTACTTGTCGCCGAAGCGCACCACAACAATGTCCGCGTCCTCGATCAGGGTGCGGGTGCGCATGGCATTCATGCGCGCGCCCATCTGATCCCGCCAGAAGCCGCTTTCCGGCTCACCCAGAATGGCGGCGCCGCAATCGTCCGAATCGGCGTGAACGGTCACGGGCGCGCTCAATGTCACCGGCAGGTTGGCATTTCGCACGCCCGCCGCGATGGTGTCGCGCCAATCGGTGTGGATTTCACCGGACAGATAGACATTCCAGCGTTTCATGGGCCCTGATCCTTTCCTGATGACATGCGTGCGGGGCCGTCCCTTACACCGTCCGCCCCAATGGTGACAAGCCCGGCCCGCTGCCGTTCATAGGCGGCGGCCAGCGCCGCGCGGTCCAGCGGCAGGGCCGGGTCCGGGCGGGGAGCGGCGCGCCGCCGGGGCAGATGTTCCAGCGGCATGAAGACGGCTCGGCGGAAAAAGCGCTTCACATCGCCGCCCCGCTTGCCGCCCAACAGGCGATTGGCGAGCCCGTTCAGGCGCCGCTGGGCTTCCAGCAGCGTGGTTTCCATCGCCGGATTGCGGCGATAGCGTTCCGGCCTGAAAGGCGGCAGATCAGCGGGGCAAAAGGGGCCGAGCAGGATACGCGCCGGGTCCGGCCCATCGGGCTTCATGATGTCTTCAAAGGCCACCACGTCCAGCGGCGCGGCGGGGAAATGGCGGCGCAGCCCGGCCACCAGCGGCGCCCAGCTAAAGGCATCCGGCATGATCCACTGGCCGTAATGGTCCAGCGACGTGGCCCCGCCCATGCGCACGAACTGGCCGTGATAGCTGATCAGAAACGCCGAAAATTCCCGCACGGTGAGCATCAGCCGGATGGGCCGGTCCCCCAGCGCCCCGGCCAGCAGGCCCAGCGCCCGATCCGCCGCCGGGAAAAAGGCGCCTTCGCCATAGACCAGCGGCGGGCCGATCAGCGCCTCGTTGGAGACCAGAAGCGCCCGGCAGCCCGGCGCCGCCATCAGGCTGTCCACCCGGTCGGCAATGGCGGCCTGAAAGGGGGCCGGATCGCTTTCCCGCCGCAGGCGTACGAAAAGGCGGTGCAGCGGGTCCACCCGGCCACGGGTGAAAAAGCGGGGCACATAATGCACCCCCGCCGCCGCCAGCCGGTGGCGCTGGTCATGCAGGAAATGTTGCAGGCTGGTGGAGCCGGTCTTCGGCGCGCCGGGGTGCAGGATCAGGGTCGGCTGTGCCATCGGCGCCCCCGGATCAAACCAGCAGGGTCAGCAGAACGGTCAGGCTGACCACGGACAACAGGGTGGACAGCAATACCGTGGTGGCGGCCCGGCGCTTGCCCACATCGAACTGGGCGGCGAAACCATAGGCGATCATGCCGGTGGGCAGCGCCGCCAGCAGCGTGGCCGTGCCCACCCACAGCGGCGGCAGGTCAAAGGCAAAGCGGGTCATGGCATAAACCGCCGCGGGCACCAGCACCAGCTTGAACCCCACGGCGGTGAGCGCCTGCGGCAGATCCCCGGCGATGCGCACGCCCACCAGCGCCAGCCCCGCCGCGAACAGCCCCACCGGCGCCGCCGCCTGGGCGGGCAGCGCGGTCAGCCGATCCAGCCAGGGCGGAAAGGGCAGACCACAGGCGGACCAGAGCAGGGAAAACACCAGCGCCAGGATGATCGGGTTCTGCCGGATGGACAGGAAAGCTTCCACCACCACCCGCGCCACGGGCGTGCGGCCCGGCCCGTCCAGGGCGCGGCCCCGCTCCAGCAGGAAAGTTGTCACCGGCACCAGGGTCAGGGTGTGGAAGGACAGGATGATCAGCAGAAGCCGCACCCCTTCCTGACCGAACGCGCCTTCCATCACCGGCACGCCGATGAAAACCCCGTTGGCGAAACTGACGGACAGGCCGAACACGGCGCGCTCGGGCCGGGTCTGGTTGAAAAGCTGGCCCGCCACCAGCACCGCCAGGGCATAGACCGCGTAAAGCGCCAGATAATAGGCCGCCACCAGCAGCATTTCCGCCCCGCCCGGCAAGGGTCGAGCGCCCAATGAGCGGAACAGCAGCGCCGGAATCGCCAGATAGGTAACGAAATTCATGCACACATGGCTGGCATTGTCCGGGAACAGCCGTGTGCGCCCCAGCAGGGTACCCGCCAGAATGATCAGAAAGACCGGGGCGATGATGACGACAATATCGCTCAAGCATCGCTCCCGGCCATTATGGCGGGCTGCCTATTCATAGGAAGGCGGCTCGGTCACATTGCCGCGTTTTTTCAGCAGTTGCAGGCGCAGCGCATTGAGCTTGATGAAGCCTTCGGCGTCCCGCTGGTCGTAAACGCTGTCTTCCTCGAAGGTCACATGGGCCATGGAATACAGGCTGTAGGGGCTTTTGCGGCCCACCACATGCACACCGCCCTTATAGAGCTTGAGCCGCACCGTGCCGGTGACGAATTCCTGGCTCTTGTCTATCAGGGCCTGAAGCATCTCCCGCTCCGGGCTGAACCAGAAACCGTTATAAAGAAGCTCGGCATATTTGGGCATGATCTCGTCCTTCAGGTGCATGGCGCCGCTGTCCAGCGTTACCTGCTCAATACCGCGATGGGCTTCCAGAAGGATGGTGCCGCCCGGCGTTTCATAGATGCCGCGGGATTTCATGCCCACAAAGCGGTTTTCCAGAAGATCAAGCCGTCCGATGCCATGTTCCCGCCCCAGATCGTTCAGCCGGGTCAGCAGGGTGGCGGGGCTCAGGGCCTCCCCGTCGATGGACACGGGATCGCCTTTCTCGAAGCCGATCTCGATGATTTGCGGTGTATCGGGCGCATCCTCCGGCGCGTTGGTGCGGCTATAGACATATTCCTCCGCCGGTTCCCACGGGTCTTCCAGCGCCTTGCCCTCGCTGGAGGTGTGCAGCAGGTTGGCATCCACGCTGAAGGGTGCCTCCCCGCGCTTGTCCCTGGATATGGGAATATTGTGCTCTTCGGCGAAGGCCAGCAGCTTGGTGCGGCTGTTCAGATCCCATTCCCGCCAGGGCGCGATCACCTTGATGTCCGGGTCCAGCGCGTAATAGGCCAGCTCGAAGCGCACCTGATCGTTGCCCTTGCCGGTGGCGCCATGGCACACCGCATCCGCCCCCACCTGGCGGGCAATTTCGATCTGGCGCTTGGAAATCAGGGGCCGGGCGATGCTGGTGCCCAGCAGATACTGGCCTTCATAGACCGTATTGGCGCGGAACATGGGGAACACATAATCGCGCACGAACTCCTCGCGCAGGTCCTCGATGAAGATTTCCCGGATGCCCATGTCCTCCGCCTTCTTGCGGGCGGGTTCCAGCTCCTCGCCCTGACCCAGATCGGCGGTAAAGGTGACCACCTCGCAGTCATAGGTGGTCTCCAGCCATTTGAGGATGATGGAGGTATCGAGCCCGCCGGAATAGGCCAGCACCACTTTCTTGATATCTGAGGACATGCAAACTCCCGTCCGCCTGAGAAAACCTGAATTGAAACACCCGAAATGAGAATCGCGCCCGGCCAGGCATGGGCCGGTTTGGCGGCGAGTATAAAAACCCCGGTGGCCGGGTCAATCAAAGGCATGGACTTTTGCGAATCGCACGGGGGCCGGGTGCGCCGGTCGGCGCCGTGGCAATATCACTTTTTGTTGAGTTCAAATATCAAAAATCCCGTATTACGGTACATATCCCAGTATATGAGTAAGGCCGGAATCGATGTTCGACCTACCGGATCACAGCACGGCGGGTGACCCGCCCCGCCATGACACGACCCCGACCATGGCCAGCGGGGCGCCGCGCCGCCCCGCGCCCACCGCCGACCTGCCGGATCCGGCCACCGCCGCCCGCGCCGGCACACGGGACGGACGGGCGAACGTGCCCGGCTCCGCCCCTTATGATTGCGCGCCGTTCGAGCAGCACCTGTTTCGCCAGCGCGCCGCCGAACAGGCGCGACTGACCACCTATCTTGCCGGTCTGTCCACGGCGGTGGCCAGCAATATTGATGGCCTCCTGGCCCGCGATCCGGGCAACCGGGTGGACCGGATCAGCCGCGCCGGTCATGCCCGACTCGCCAATGCGCTCCATAACGAGGAAGACCGGCTTGCCCATGCCGCCACCGCCCTGTGGCGAGCGGAGGGCGCCCTTGCCCGGTTCCGTCGCCATCACGGGCTGAGCCGCCCGGCGAAAGACGGCCTCCGCGGCGCCCGGCGGGTTGCCGTGCTGGCTGCCGCCACGCTGATGAGCGGCGCGGCGCTGTTCCTGGCCCTGTGCAACAATCTGGCGCTGGCCCAGCCGCTGACACTGGCACTCGCCCTGCTGACCGGGGGTGGCACCAGCCTCGCAGCGCAGTGGATCGGGGCGCGAAGCGGGCGCCGCCTGCTGCACCGGGACCGGAAACCACGCCTCAGGGCAATCGCGGAACTGGGTGGTTTCCTGACCCTGACCCTGACGGGGCATGGCTTGCTGGCCCGCTTTCACAGCGCCCATGCGGCCGCCCATGTGACACCGGTGGAATCGGGCGTGGGCAGCGCTTCGCTGCCGGTGATTCTGGTGGGGATGCTGGTGACCCTGACGGGCCTTTTGCTCGGCGCGCGGGGGCTTGATGACCCCTATCCCGGCTATGGCCGCACCACACGCGCCCGCACCGCCGCGGCCCGGCAATACCGCCATGCCTGGCGCGCGGCGGAAGAAGCGGTGGATCAGGCGCTTGAGACCACCCTTGAGCGGCTGATCCGGCATATGGCGCGCTTGCGAAGCCGGCTGGACATGGCCCGCCACCATACCGCCCTGCTGGCCACGGAACGCCGGGCCGCCGCGGCCCGACTTGCCGCGCTGGACCGGGATATCGCCGATCGGCTGACCCGGTACAGACAGGCCAATATCGCCGCCCGCAGCACAGCGGCGCCACTGCACTGGTCGGCGCCAGTAACGCTGCCAAACGGCGCCGGGCCGGGAATGCAGACCACCCACGATCCCGCCGCAAAGGCGCTCGCCCGCCTGCAAGGGCAGATCAGCGGAGCCGAAGCCCGCATGAAGACCGCCCGCGAAAGCCTCCGCCACGATCGGGACAGCCGCCTGAACGCGCTGGAAAACTGGGTGCAGACCCTGAAGCCCGCCGCTCACACGGCGCACCCCCATTGGAATTCGGTGAGACTTGATCAGTTTGAATCGAATTGAGACGACCTGTTTACCGGGTTTTCATGGGCAATCCCTAAACTGATTGATGCAAGAAATCTTGCACCCTTGGGACAGCTAGGGAGAGATCCGATGAAAACCACCCACTCCACACAGACCCGCACCAGGCCGGCTTTACCATCCGCCCTGCCACTGATGTTTCTCGCCGCCGGCCTGACGAGCGTGTTTCTGTTATGCGTCATGCTGGCCGTGCCCAGTTATGGATCGGACGAATCCCCGGACGCCACGGACTCCCCCGGTGCGCTGGCCATGAAACAGGCACGGCTCGCCCTGGCGGCAGCCGATCAGACCACGGGGCACGCCACGTCCGGCGCGCCGGTGGTGGTGTATGACGCCAAAAACCCGGGAAGCCGGCGCATCGCCACGCAGCTTGTGGCGGCGATCGATGCGGTGGGGGCCACCACGTCCCCGGCCCGGATGATACCCGCGACAGACCTGATGGCGCTGAATCGGCGTTCGCTGGTTTTGGTACCAGCCGGTCAGGCGCACCTGCATGATGCAGTCGCCCGCGCCGGACGGGCACGGGAACTGCTCACCGTATCGGGCGACCTTTCCTGCGTGGAATCGGGTCGCTGTGTCATCGGGGTCACCGATCGCACACCCGCTACCCGGCGCGGCGGCCTTGAAATTCTGGTAAACCGATCCGCCTGCAAAAAAAGCCGGCACAGCTTTCGCGTGGCGTTTCGGATGCTGGTGCGCGAAACCGCCTGATCCTGATACTGATGGCTGGTGGCCGGGATGCGCCCCGGCACAGGGCGCCAGACCCATATAGGAAAAGACCCATATAGGAAAAGGGGCGATCGGGACCGCCCCTTTTTGATGATCAGCAGCGCGTAACCAGCGACCTACCAGTGAAGGCGAATACTGGCCAGAACACGGCTTTCGATCGGGTCGGCCTGAGAAGTGCGGAAATTCCCCCCCTTGTTGAGGGCAAAGCCGGTCACGCTGAGCTCCACGCCGTCACGCACTTCATAGGCGATGCGGCCATTCAGGGTCAGCACGTCATCCACATCCATGAATTCAAAGGTATTGCCGGTGGGCGCGGGAATGATGCTCAGGAACTGGCGGCTGTCCACCCATTGAGCTTGCAGATCCACGCTGAGCCGATCCGTGATATCGGACCCGATCAGGGCATTGATGCGATGCTCCGGCGTGCTGTTTTCGAAATCCGCGGCCCGGCGAATGGCGCCGTTGACCACCGTGTCGAAATCATCATCCACATCCAGATAGGCATAGTTCACTTCCCAGCGCACCTTGCCCGTGGTGCCGTTCAGCCGGGCTTCCACGCCCACCTGTTCGCTTTCGCCCACGTCAAAGGGTTGCAGCACCACATTGGGCGGCACCACGAATGCGGGCGCGAAGTTGCCGATGGTGATATTGCCCGACAGGCTGGTATAGAACGCATCCAGCTCAAGCTGGATATCGGTACCTGCAAAATTATGCACATAGCCCAGATTGAAGCTTTCAATGCCGATGGCATCCAGCGACGGATTGCCGATCACCAGCACATTGGACCCCGGCTGCGGGCCAGGCCGCACCGCATTGCCGCCAAACTCGATCAGGCTGGGCAGCTTGGCGCCCCGCGCGGCGGACAGGGTCACCTTGTCCTGCGGGGTCGCCGTCCATACCAGGCCCGCATTATAGGTGACTTCCTCAATGGTCTTGTCGAAATCGTCATTGGTGAAGGGCAGGCCCGGCACCAGCAGACCATCGCGTTCCATGTCCGCATTGTCGTACCGCACGCTTGCGGTCAGATCCAGACTGTCGCTCATGCGCCAGTTCCACATGGCCGACAGCGCGAAACTGTTGAAGCCGGAGCGCATGGTGTCGCCAAAGGGGTTGAAGGCGAAATCGGCCTCGAAGCTGTTGTCCCGCACTTCGCCGAACAGGCGGAAGCTGTGCTCCGCGCCCACCTTGAACAGATTTTCAAGCTGGGCCACCAGCACATCGTTTTCAAAGAACAACTGGCCGATGCCGTTGATGAACACCTCATGGTCCAGATTGTTGTAATAAATATTGGCTTTGGTCAGCCCCAGCGACCCTTCATGGGTCAGCGTGCCTTTCAGGGAATAGGTTTCCACATCCGGGTTGCCGCCCAGAAAGAAGGGCACCAGTGTCGCCCGATCCGTGGAAGACCAGGTCACTTCCGAGCCCAGCACCGTGTTGTTCCCCACCTGGAACTGGCCGCGGGCGGAGAGCTTGTAGGTTTCCGGGTCGATATTGGGCAGCACGTCCGGCTCGCCGGGAACGCCCTGCGGATCGAAGGCATCCGCGCCGAAAGCGCTGCCGGAAAAGGTTATGCCGCCCACATCGCCCAGATCCAGCGTGCTGACGGCGGAAATCTGTTTGGTGTCCTGCGTGCCATAGGTGACCCGCACATCGTTCACGTCGTCATATTGCGGATCATAGGTGACGATATTGACCACGCCGGTTGCGGCATTGAAGCCGAACAGCGCCGTGTTCGGCCCGCGCACGATTTCGATCTGACGGATTTCGCCCATCTGGACGGGAATGGCGTCCCAGAAGGTCATGCCGAAATGGTCGAAATAGACCTGTCGGCCATTGACCAGCACCAGCAGGCGCGGATTGAGCGGGGAGTTGAACCCGCGCACCGCCACATCCGCCGCCTGCGGCGTCAGGCGCACCACGTCCACACCCAGGCTGTATTGGATGGCATCGGGAATATTCTTGGCGCCGGTGCGCTCGATATCTTCCGCCGTGATGATGTCCATCGGCACCGGCGCTTCGGAGGCGCGCTGCGGCTTGCCGGTGGCGGAGGTGGTCACCGGCTCGCCGAACAGCATTTCCATGGAGCCGTGATCGATGGTCTGCGCCGCGGCGGGCAGCGGGGCAAGAACCGCCAGCGTCATACCCATGGCCCGCGCCAGGCCGCGACCCCGCACCGGCACCCCGGCCTGACCAGCATTCGTCAAATTTTTCATCTTGAATTCCTTCCGGCACCCGTAACTCTGTGGACCCCTATCCGGGCACGCCTGCCCGCCGCGCCCCAACCGGATCATCAAACTTCCTGAACCATCATCAGAAAGGCGGCGGAAAAGCCGATCCCTGCCGATGCGGCCGCCGCCTTGTTGATCAGAATGGTCACTTTTGGCGTGGTGGAAATGCCCACCACACAGTGGCCGGCACGAACACAGGTTTCCCCGAACCCGATGGTGGGGATGCCCGCCGCCTTGGCCGCAGCACCCGCCTTATCGGAAGCCGCCGCGCTCAGCCCGTCGGGAATGAAGACCACCGCGGCACCGGCCACGCTGTCCGCCGCGGCCACGACGGGCTCAAGCGTGGCCTTTCCCGCCTTGGGATTGTCGGCCACCTGAGCCGCCACCACCTCGGCGGCGGCCTTGCTGTCGGCATTGCCCGCCTCGAACACCACCACGGCCCGAACCGCGCCCGTGGGCGGATTCTGCATGAAAGCGATGGACCGTGCGGCCACCTGAATATCCTTGGCGGTCACCGCCGCCCATGCGGCGCCAGCCACAAAGGGCAGAGCCGCCAGCAGGGCCAGCGCCAGGCCAGCCCGTTTAACGGAGTCGCGCCGTGACACAGTCGTCAAAACTCTGGACACCATTTTGAAAAGTCTCCCTCAAGACCGGACCCCGTTGTCCGCCGGAAAGCCATAACGGGAATATGTTTAGGAAGGTGTTAAGAAATCTGGACATCACGCGGTTGTGATTGTGTGTGTGTTTTTCCGTGACACCCAGGCGTATGAGGAAGGGAACGCCGGTCAGGCGCCCCCGCCATCCTTTCTGATTTCGTCAACGAAACTGTTGGCATTATCCTGCAGATTGCTGAAGTTGTGCCGCAGGTCCTCCACAATCCCCAGCAGGGTCTGCGCCGCCTCGCCATTCTTGCGGGCGATGTCGGACAGGATGTCCGTCTGCTCGGCGAAGCTGTTGGTATCGCGCGAAGCATCGCTCACCGTCCGGGCGATCTCTTGGGTTGCCGCCAGTTGCTGCTGCACGGACGCGGAAATGGATGCTGTGGTTTCGTCGATCTTGCCGATCATGTCCCCGGTGCGGTGAATGGCCTGTACCACGCCCTTGGTGCCGGATTGGATCTCGCCCACCTTGGCGGCGATTTCCTCCGTCGCCTTGCCGGTCTGGCTGGCCAGGTTCTTCACCTCGCTGGCCACCACGGCAAAGCCTTTCCCGGCCTCCCCGGCGCGGGCGGCCTCGATGGTGGCATTCAGCGCCAGAAGGTTGGTCTGTTCGGCGATGTCGCTGATCAGGGTGACGATCTTTTCCACCTCGCCCGCGGACTCGTTCAACTGGTCCACGCTGGTTTCGGTCTGGCGGCTCTGATCCACGGCGGCGCGCACGGTCTCGCTGCTGTCCTCCGCCTGACGGGCGATCTCGTTGATGGAGCTTTCCAGCTCTTCCGTGGCCCCGGCGGCGGACTGGATATGCCCGTTGACGGCGCGGGTGCCCTCCAGCACCTCCCCGGTGTGGCGCTCGTTTTCGCTGGCGCGCTGACCCATCTGTTCGGCATAGCTCTGCACCTGATCGGCACTGTCGAACACCGCTTTCAGTGCACCGGTGAAGGTGCTGTCGAAATCCTCAGCCAGACGCTGCATGGCATCCTGACGTTCCGCCGCCAACTGTTTCTGGCGGTCGCCCTCGCGCTGGCGCTCTTCTTCCTCGCGGGCCTTTTCACGCTCCAGACGGGCTTTCTCTTCCTCCATCTGTTTCTGGCGCATGGTCTCCTGCTCCTCCTGCAATTCGGCGGAGCGGGTGATGTAATCGCGGAACCGGGCGAGCGCATGAACGATGGCGCCCAGTTCATCGCCGCGACGGAGCGTGTCGATATCCACATCCGTATCGCCCTTGGCCAGCCGGGCGGTGGAGGACGCGATGGACTGGATGGAGCGCACCGTGGACCAGCCGATGAAAACGGTCACGGCGACGGTAAGCAGCAGGCCGATCACGGTCAGGCTGATGAAGCTGGCGCGCGCGCTTTCGGTAACATCCTTCACATGGGCGCCGTTCTGTTCCGCCAGGCGGATCTGCTCGGCGCGAATTTCCTGAAGCACCTGCCCCAGATCGGCGGACAACTGCTTCACCGGGTCCAGCATGGAAACGGCGGTGGCGAAGTCGATCTCCAGCATGGACATCATCACATCCAGCGCGCCGCTGTATTTTTCCAGATCGGCAATGGCCTGGGTCAGATCATCGCGGAAGGCGGAGGCACTTTCACGCTGCTTCAACTGGTCCAGGGCCTCGCTGATGTCCGCCATGTCGGCCTTGGCGCTTTCGAACCGGTCGGCCACCATGCTGCTGTCGCCGCTGGCCGCGCTGGTCAGCGCGCGGTAGACGGTGGCGTCCACCCCCTGCAATTTTTCCGTAGTGGTGCCCACAAGCCTGATCAGGGGAATATCTTCATCCACCAGGGTCGAGACCTGCTGGCCCGACGTGGACAGCCCGCTGATTCCGATCCAGGCCAGAAGCACCAGGATCATCAGCGCGAACAGGGGGGCGACCCCGATCTTGATGACCATGGGCCAGTCCCGGATACGCATAACAGCTTGGATTGACATATACCCCACCCTCAGAAGATTTGAACGATTGTTGCACCCACCGCTTGTTTACAGAAATTGAGTTAAAATTTGAATGAATAAAACTTGGTAAACGCGATTTCGGAACACGCCGTAAATTATTGAAAAACATTAACCAAAACAACGGACTACTGAAAACACTAACAAAATTGACACAGGACTGTGATTTTTCCGATCCGGCGCGCCCGACCCATAAGCGGGTCGGGCGGCCCGGTTGTTACCAGCTCACGGCGAGGGTCAGGAACACCTGGCGATCCACCCGTTCAGACTGGGTGGGCCGGAAATCCGTACGGTTGAACCCCACGCCCGACAGGGTCAGGTCCACGCCATCCATGACGGCGTACCGCACCCGGCCGGAAAGCATGAACTGATCGTTGATATCCGTCAGTTCCAGCCCTTGAAAGCCGGGAAGCAACTGTTGCAGGCGGCGGCTGTCGGTCCACTGGGCATAGAGGTCGGCGGTCAGCCCCTCGGTCAGATCGGCGCCCAGATGCGCATTGATCCGGTGCTTCGGCGTGCCCTGTTCGAATTCCGCCCCGCGCACACGCACGGTACCGGTGGGGTCGAACACGTCGAAATCGTCATTCACGTCCAGAAAGGCATAGTTCACTTCCCAGCGCACACCGTCCTGTTCGCCTTCCAGCTTGGCCTCGATGCCCACTTCCTCGCTGGAACCCACATCGCGGGAGAAGGATGCGAAATTGGGCGGGGCGACCACGTCGGGCAGGAAGTTGGCCAGCGTCACCGTACCTTTCAGTTCGGCATAGAACACATTGATCTCGGCAGACCCGCCAATGGAGGGAATGGACCGATTATAGGCCAGATTGTAGCTTTCGATGGCATCGGGCCCGATCTCCGGCGACCCCCAGAAGAAGAAGCGCGTACCGGGCAGCGGCCCCTGGCCGATGGCCGCGGCGCCGAATTCGATCAGGCTGGGCAGCTTGGAGCCGCGAGCGGCGGACAGGGTCACCCGTGTCAGCGGATTCACCGCCCAGGTCAGGCCCGCATTATAGGTGATCTCCTCAAGCGTCTGATCCCACAGATCGTTGGTGCGCCCGCTGCCGGGCACCAGCGGCCCGCTGCGGCTCAGGTCCACAATGTCATACCGCAGGCTGGTGGTGAGCGTCAGGGCATCGTTCATCGACCAGTCCCACATGCCGGACAGGGCATAGGCATTGAAGCTGGTGTTCACCCGCTCATCGAACGGGCTGAGGCCGAAATCACCCTTGAAGGTATTGTCCCGGAATTCGCCGAACACGCGGAAGCTGTGGTCGGTGCCCACCTTGAACACGTCCTCAAGCTGGGCCACCAGAATCTCATTGTCATAAAACAGCGGACCCACGCCATTGACCACGGTGTCATGGGACAGGCGGTTATAATAAACCGTGCCCTTGACCAGCCCCAGATCCCCTTCATGGGCCAGCGTGGTCTTGGCGGAGAAGGTTTCCACTTCCGGCGACGCGCCAAGGAAGACCGGCACAAAGGCCGCCCGCTCGGTTTCGGACCAGGACAGTTCCGCGCCGATTTCCGTGTTCCGGCCCACCGCATAGGACATGCGACCGGACAGCATGTGGGTCTCCGGGTTCACATCCGGTACAAGATTCGGACCCTTCACGTTGAAGGCATCCGCATCCAGCGTGCTGCCGGACAGGGTCAGCCCGCCCTTGTCACCAAGCGGCGTGGACACCACGGCGGAAAGTTCCTTGGTATCCTGCGTGCCATAGGTCACCCGCACCTCGTTGACCTGCGTGTATTGCGGATCATAGGTCAGAATATTGATCACGCCGGTGGCGGCATTGAAGCCGAAAAGCGCCGTGTTCGGCCCGCGCACGATCTCAATCTGTCGGATTTCCGCCATTTGAACGGGAATGGTGTTCCAAAAGGTCATGCCGAAATGGTCGGAATAAACCTGGCGCCCGTTGACCAGCACCAGAAGCCGCGGATTGTACGGGGAATTGAACCCCCGCACGCCCACATCGCGCCCTTCGCTGGAAAAGCTCAGCACTTCCATGCCCATGGAATGGCGGATGGCATCGGGGATATTGGTGGCGCCGGTGCGCTCGATTTCCTCGGCGGTGATGATTTCCATGGGCACCGGCACTTCCGAGGCCCGCTGCGGCTTGCCGGTGGCGGAGGTGGTCACCGGTTCCCCGAACAGCATTTCCAAAGAGCTGTAATCCATGGACTGGGCGAACGTAGCACCCGTCAGGGTCAGCACGCTGGCACCGGCGGCCAGCAAACGGCCTGCACTGCGCCGCGCTGTGCGGCGGTGAGGAATCGGGGTTGCCTGAATGGGTTTTCTTTTCATGGGAGCCTTACACTTCCTGAATCATCATCAAAAAGGCGGACTTGAAGCTGACCGAAGCCGCTTCCGCCGCGGATTTGTTCACCAGAATCTGAACTTTGGGGCTTGTGACCACGCCCACCACGCAATGACCGGCGCGCACGCAGGCCTCGCCAATGGACAAGGTGGGCACCCCGTCGGACGCCGCGGCACTGAAGACTGCCCCGGCATTGCCCACGCCGGACGCCATGAACACCACACCCTTGCCGGAAAGCTGGCCAAGCTGATCGGATGGCACCAGAACCGGGGCCAACGTTGCCCCACCCGCCTTGGGAAACTGAGTGATCAGACCCTTGATCGAGTCGGCATCCGCCTTGGAGTCCGCATTGCCGGGGTCAAAGACCACCGCGACCTCCACCGTGCCGGTGGGGGGGTTGGACAAAAAGGCCACAGAGCGCGCCGCCACCTGTATATCCTTGGCGGTAACGGCGGCAGCCGGGCCCACAAAGGGCGGCAGCACGGCAAGGGCCGCCAGTGTCATGGCTGTGGCCAGCCATCGCGCGGTGCGCTTCGACACCCCTGTTGAACGGACCGTGGTTGGAAACATGGGATCCTCCCCTGTGAGACTGGCCGGCCTTACCCTGGAAAAGCGTCCTTGATAGCCCGCCCCGACAATCAACCCTGAGACACCGCGAAGCCCGGTTCGTTGCTTCTTTAAGCCGGGCGGCCCACACCTGCCTGCCCATCACCTTTCGGACTCACGGATAATCACGCTTTCGTGATTCACCGTGATCCCCAAAACTTAATAAAAAGTTTCGGTTTCGAAAAAATTGCTGGGTTGCGCTGTTTTTCAGGTTAATCGTGTGGCAATCCGCCTCACGGTTGTGGCATTTCCGGCATGGTCAAACGGATCGACAGGCCACAAAAAAATCGCCGCCCCGCCTTGGAGCGACGATTCACACCACATTAAAAACCCGCTGACAGGCGCCTGGAAGCGCCGGTCAGGCAGCGGGGGCCAGCCCCGCCTTGATCGGGTCGCCCACATGCTTGATAAGCGCCTTCTTCATCTTGCCAAGCGCCTGCGCTTCCAGTTGACGGACCCGTTCCTTGGAAATACCGAGCCGGTCGCCCAGGGAGGCCAGCGTCACAGGGTCTTCGGACAGGCGCCGCTCCTGAATGATGAAGCTTTCCCGCTCCGTCAGGACGGACATGGCCTGGCGAATCAGCTCAATCTGGCGGGCGCCGTCCCGCTGCTTGACCACCACGTCTTCCGGCAGCGGCGCATCGGATACCAGCAATTCCTGCCATTCCTGATCGGATTCCTCGGCCACGGGGGCGTTGAGCGATCGATCCACACCGGAAAGGCGGCCTTCCATGGCCTCCACATCCGACAGGCGCACACCCATTTCCTGCGCGATTCTGGTGCGCCCCTCAAGGCCGAGCGGCTTGTCGGAATTCAGGCCCAGTTTGGATTTCAACCGCTTCAGATTAAAGAACAGCGCCTTGTGCGCGGCGGTGGTGCCGGTGCGCACAATGGACCAGTTCCGCAGAACGAAATCCTGAATGGCGGCGCGAATCCACCAGCTTGCATAGGTGGAAAAGCGCACTTCGCGGGCCGGTTCGAAGCGGTAGGCCGCTTCCATCAATCCCACTGTGCCTTCCTGAATCAGGTCTGCCACGGGCAGGCCATAATGGCGAAACCGGGATGTGGCCGCCACCACCAGCCGGATATAGGCTGATGTGAGTTTGTGCAGGGCCTTTTCGTCCCCCTCGGCACGCCACCGCTGCGCCAGATCATGCTCTTCCTCGCGGCTGAGCATGGGCGTTTTCATCGCATCGCGAATAAGGCGCCTGTCGTCCCCGGAAACCCAGTTGCTGTATGACATGTCGGCTCTCCCGTTCCGTCTGCTGTGTGCCCTCTGAATACGCCCCCCATGGGCGAGCGGATCAGCGGTCACAGCGCACGGTGTCGCTTCTGTTTCTGATCTCCTTAAATATGACGGATTTGATCCGGTTTGAACAGGGAAAAGGTGACCAAAACAGTATGAATTAGTCGAACACAGTGATCGGGGCAGCCGATTGACAGGGCTTTCCCCTGAGCTTCTCCCTGATGCCGCACATTTCTGCCGCGACGGTACACGCCCCGCCAGAGCGGACAGGGCGGGCGGGCAGGACCAGCGCACCAGCGCGACCCGGATACGGGAAAATGGAAACGACGGGGTACGCACGGCGGGAAGGCGGGGCTCACATCCCGATCGGGCAAAAAAAGACCCCCACGGACACCGCCCGCGGGGGTCGATCTCAGCAACGTCCGTTTCTCAAGACCGGTCGAACGCTGCGCTCTTTTGCTTCGTCAGGAGGAAGCCCCGCCAGCCGCACCACTCACGCCTTGATGCGCCTGACGGCAAGGCCGCAAAGTCACGCGGCCAATTCTTTTTCCAGCCGCATCATGGCGGCATCTTCGTCAATCTTTTCCACGGCAGCCAGTTCCCGCGCAAGACGGCCCAGCGCGGCTTCATAGATCTGACGCTCGCTATAGCTCTGTTCCGGCTGATCATCGCCGCGATAAAGATCGCGCACCACTTCGGCAATGGACACAAGATCCCCGGAATTGATCTTGGCTTCATATTCCTGGGCCCGCCGGGACCACATGGTCCGCTTGACCCTGGCCTTGCCCTTCAGCGTGGTGAAGGCTTCGTTCAGCGTGGCTTCGGACGACAGACGGCGCATTCCGCTGCTTTCCGCCTTGTTGATCGGCACCCGAAGGGTCATCCGTTCCTTTTCGAACCGAATCACGTAAAGCTCCAGCGCGGCGCCCGCTATATCCTGTTTTTCCAGTTCCGTGATCCGACCAACGCCATGTTTGGGATAAACGATATAGTCACCAATCTTGAAGGGAGTCACTTTCTTGGATGCCATAACGATTTCTTGTCCTTTTATATCAACCGCCCGATCAATCGGCCTACACGGCGGGCCGCCCGGTCGGCGCACTGCGCTTTAAGGCGGCCAACGCCCACTATGCCTGCCCTGCGCCCACAGACACAAAACACGGAAGGGTCCACAAAGGGAGAATGTTGCCCACTCGCCCGGTGCCGACCTTTCCTGTCTGATGGATGGATTGAGTCACCCGACACGATCCAACACTGCGTTCCATGACAGTGTGTAACATAATTGACTCAATTTTTATAGTGCGAATCCGCGCATCCCGCGAAACTCATACGAATCGCGCAGGATTTTGGTCAGTTTCCGGTACCGGGATTGGGCGAAAAGAGGGATTCCTTGCCTTCTTTGCCGTTCCACTCCTCGGCATCGGCGGGGGGTTCGCCCTTGGCGGTGATATTGGGCCATTTGGCCGCATATTCCGTATTCACCTCAAGCCATTTTTCCAACCCGTCCTCGGTATCGGGCAAAATGGCCTCGGCGGGGCATTCCGGTTCACAGACGCCGCAATCAATGCATTCGTCCGGTGCGATCACCAGCATGTTTTCGCCTTCATAGAAGCAGTCCACCGGGCATACTTCCACGCAGTCCATGAATTTGCAGTTGATGCAGGCTTCCGTCACCACATAGGTCATGGGTCTCTCCTAGTGCCCTGGACAAAACGCACCGGCCCCGCGTGCCGGGCGGGCCGTGGCGGCTTTATGCCCAAAACCGCCTGTGCAAACAACCAATTTCGATTAAACCCCGCCCACAGTCGGCCTAATCCGACAAACCCGCGCGGCGGGCGCGCCAGACAGATGCACTCACAGGCCGCCATCGCCCGAATGCTTCCAGGCGGCGAGCGCACGCCGATCCTGCTTGGTAGGCCGCCCCGCGCCGGGCGCCCGCACCCCATCGGCAGCCGCCCGGCCCCGATCCGGCGTTTCCTCAGGGGGCGACAAATCGTCATACAACGTCGCCGCCTCGCTGGCCGGGCCGCGCCGCGTGCCGGGGCCGGTGATGCGCACCACGCGAACCCGATCCGCCTTGACGAAGGTAAGCACATCCCCCTGCTGCACGGTGCGGGCGGGCTTGGCCACCACCACCCCGTTCAGCCGCACCCGGCGCCCCTTCACCACGCTGGCCGCCAATGTCCGGGTCTTGAAGAAGCGGGCGTGCCACAACCATTTATCGATGCGGATGGTCTCAGCCTCTGGGGCATCCATGGCACGGAATCCCTTGCCCCGCCCATCCGCCGCGCCCGATTGGCGCGCAGTGGCACAGGGCCTATTTCTTCTTGAGCTGTTCCTTCAACCCGGCCAGTGCGGCAAAGGGTGAATCCGGGTCCACCGGCTTGTCCGCAACGGGTTTTCCAGCCGGTTTACGGCCCTTGCCGGACGGCTTTCCGCCCTTGCGCCGGGGCCCTTTGCCCCCGTCGCCCTTACCGTCATTGTCCTGGCCCTGGGCGCCCTTTCCAGGGCCGCCCCTGTTCTGGCCTTCCCTGTTCTGGCTACCCTTGCCCTGGCCATCGCCGCGCGCGCCCGGCTTGCCTGCACGGCGGCCCTTGGGCGCCCACTGAAACTGATAGCGATCCACAAGGGCATCATCACCTTCCTGAGGCGTGATCACGGGCTCCGGCGCACCATCCGGGGCAGCGCCCGGTGCTGGCGCCTCCTCAACGGGCGGGGCCGAGGCTGCATCCGGCCCCGACTCGGCGGCGCCCGTTTCCGGGCCTTGGGGCTGTACATCCTCCGGGCCGGACGCGGCGGAAGCTGGCGTTTCCGACTCTTGCTTTTCCGGCTTTTCGGTTTTTGGGGCTGGCGCCGGGGCCGCATCCGTCGCGGCGGCCTGCTGCCCGGCATCCGCCGCCTGTTCGGCCTGATCCGGTGCCTTTCGGGCGGCCTGCTGCTCCGCCAGCGCCGCCTGGCGCCGCTCCTCGCCGCGGGTGATCTGATAAACACTGTGCTTATAGCCCAGCGCCGCCATCACCTCGGCGAACTCGGCACCGGACAGCCCCACAAGCCCCATGATTTCCGGGGTTACTTCGAAGCGCGCGCCCTTGGCGCCCAGGGGCCGCACCGCGTCGGCCAGCCGCTCCAGCATGTCCACGCGCACGGCCTTTTTCCCGGTTACCCGGAAGCCCGCCATTTCATAAAATTCACGCGGCGCGCTTTCATCCACATCCACCCAGACCATGCCGGGGGTGGGCAGATCGGGCAGATCGTCCCGCTTGCCTTCCATCGCCCACAGCATCAGCCGAAGCTCGGTGGCATGGGGCTTGAGCACAAAAGGCATGTAAACCGTGGTGGCCCCGATGCGCACGCCGAAGCGGCGCAGGCTTTTGCGGGCATCCTGATCAAGCTGGCGCAGATCGGATGCCACCAGTTCCCGCGGCATCACGCCATAGGCTTCCAGCAGCCGATAGGCCACGCCGCGCACCAGCCCGCTGAGCGGCGGGGTGTTTTCCGGCGGGTCCACCTCCCCGTTCAGCTCGCGGGAGAGCTTCAGCAGCGGCTCCAGCTTTTCCTCGACCCGCTGGTCAAGCCATGTCTGGCAGGTCTGGCGCACGAATTCGGCTTCCTCACCCTCCAGCAGGCTGCCCTGCACCAGGCGGGCGCGGGGTGCGAACGGGGCGCCAGACTGGGTGATCACCGCCACCGGGGCACCGTCCCACACCAGGCGGGGGGCCGCCAGCCCGTTGGAGAAATCCAGCGTGCTCTTGTGAATCCCGATATTGGCAAACAGCTTGGCGCGTCGGGTCAGCTCCGCCCTCAGGCCCTTTTCGGCGGCGCCTTTCAGGGTCCTGGCGTCATCCCGCACGCTGAGCGCGTCGCCTTTGAGGGAAAATCCGTGGAGCGTGCCCATATCCAGGCCCTCCACGCTGACCTTGCCGGTCTCGTCGTCAATACTCACGGCCAGTTCGCCCCTTTGCCTGAGCGAGCGCATCAGAACCGCACTGCGCCGGTCCACGAAACGCTGGGTCAACTTCTCGTGCAGGGCATCGGACAGCTTGTCCTCAACACCCCGCGTCACATGGGCCCAATGGGCCGCGTCCTGAAGCCAGCCTTCACGCTGCGCCACATAGGTCCACAGGCGTATACTGGCAATACGAGTGGCAAGGGTATCTATCTCGCCCTCGCAGTTGTCAAGACGCTTCACCTGACCGGCGAACCAGTCATGGCCGATTACCCCCGCATCTCCGGTCAGGGCCAGAAAGATGGTGCGCAGCTTGGACAGATGATCGCCCATGGAAATCTTGCGGAAATCCGGCACCTGGCACACCTGCCACAACAACTGCACCGCCGCCGGGTCCGAAGCGCGCTCTGCCACCGCCTCGTCACCGTGAAACGCCTTGAGCACCTGAAGGTCCAGCGCGTCCCGCTGGCGGTGCACGCCCTCCATCACGGCCTTCCGCTCCAACGACCGCACCAGTCCGCCGATGGACCGGAAATCGAGACGGCTGTTGCGCCAGACCAGTTTTTTCACCGGCTCGAAGCGGTGCTCTTCGATCTGGGACACCATCATCGGGTCCATGCCCTCATCGCCGGTGAGCGTGGAAAAGGTGCCATCCCGCTTGTAGCGCCCGGCCCGGCCCGCCACCTGGGCCGCCTCCGCCGCGCGAAGCCCGCGATAGGTGCGGCCATCGAACTTGTCCAGACTGCCAAAAGCCACATGGGAAATGTCCATGTTCAGCCCCATGCCGATGGCGTCGGTGGCCACCAGATGATCCACTTCGCCGGACTGATACATGGCCACCTGGGCGTTGCGCGTACGCGGGCTGAGCGCGCCCATGACGATCGCCGCCCCGCCCTTCTGGCGGCGCAGCAGCTCGGCCATGCCGTACACATCCGCCGCGGAAAAGCCCACAACCGCGCTGCGCCGGGGCAGCCGCGACAGCTTCACGGGCCGCACATGGCTGAGCGTGCTGAAGCGCGGCCGCACCACGATCTCGGCTTCCGGGATCAGCCGCTGGATCAGGGGCCGCATGGTTTCGGCGCCCAGCAGCAGCGTTTCGAACCGGCCACGGGCGTTGAGCAGATGATCGGTGAACACATGGCCGCGCTGCGGATCGGCGGCCATCTGCACCTCGTCAAGCGCCACGAAATCCACCGCCCGGTGCCGGGGCATGGCTTCCGCCGTGCACAGGAAATAGCGCGCGCCTTCGGGCAGGATGCGTTCCTCCCCCGTGATCAGCGCCACCTGATGGGTGCCCTTGACCGCCACCACGCGGTCATAGACCTCCCGCGCCAGAAGCCGCAGCGGAAAGCCCATCATACCGCTGGCATAGGCCAGCATCCGTTCCACGGCATAATGGGTCTTGCCCGTATTGGTGGGGCCAAGCACCGCCTTGATAATCTGGGAATGGCGCATGAAGGAAACAGCCCTTTGGGGCATGAGAGGTGACATACAATAAAGGCACGGCCACGAACCGGTGATATGAACACACCATTCCGCGGCGATGCTTTGCAAACGCGATCGCTTTTCCTAAAGTCTAGGCTGTCGCTTCAAAGTTCAACCCTTAAGACCCGGCGCCGTCCGGCAGAAAGGCCGCCCATGTCTTCTTCCTCCCGCCTGTCTCCCCGTCTGTCACGACGTGACACCCTGAAGGCACTGGGCGCCGGCGCGGCGCTTGCCGGGGGCGGTGCCCTGGCTGGCCGGGCCACCGCCGAAGATGCACCGCTCGATGGCGCGCGGGAATGCCTGCCCTTTGCGGAGCGCCTGGCGGGCATGGACTATACCACCAGCGAACGCGCCCAGATGATCGATCAGCTTGATGACATGGTGGAAGGCATCCGCGCCCGCCGGGCCGCCTATCAGCCGGACAATGACGCCGCCCCGGCGCGGGTTTTCGATCCCCGCCTGCGCGGCCACGCCCTGCCCGACCAGCCGGACGGCGTGCGCCTTGCCGCCACGCCCGGCCCCCTGCCGGATGATCCGGCGGACATCGCCTTTGCCCCGGTTCATGCCCTGAGCCACTGGATTCACAGCGGCGTGCTGACCAGCGTGGACCTGACCCGGCTTTATCTGGACCGGATCGACCGGCTGGCGGGCAAGCTGCAATGCTTCGCCCGGCTGACCCGCGAACGCGCGCTCGAAACCGCCACTGAGCGGGACCGGGAACTGGCCGCGGGCCGGGACCGGGGGCCGCTGCACGGTATTCCTTACGGCCTGAAGGATCTGGCGGATACCGCCGGTATCGGCACAAGCTGGGGCGCCACACCCTATCGGGACCGAGTGCCCGATGAAGACGCCGCCATCGTGAAGCGGCTGGACGCCGCGGGCGCAGTGATGCTGGGCAAGACCACGCTGGGCGCGCTGGCTTATGGCGATCTGTGGCATGACGGGCTGACCCGCAACCCCTGGGCACCGGAGGAAGGCTCCAGCGGCTCTTCCGCCGGATCGGCGGCGGCCACGGCGGCGGGCCTTGTGGCCTTTGGCATCGGCACGGAAACCATGGGCTCCATCGTTTCGCCCACAACCCGCTGCGGCGCGGTGGGCCTGAAGCCCAGCTTCGGACGGGTGCCGCGCACCGGCACCATGGCGCTGTGCTGGTCACTGGACAAGATCGGCCCCATCACCCGCGCGGTCGAGGACACGGCGCTGGTGCTGGCCGCGCTCAATGGCATGGACGCGGGCGACCCCGGCAGTCTGGACCACCCCTTCGGCTATGACGGCACGAGCGATGCGCCGCTGCGGGTGGGCTTCCATCCCGACTGGTTCAAGGATGCCACCGACAGCGACCGGGCGGCCCTCGCCGCGCTGGAAAACAACCCGGCCATCAGCCTGCACCAGGTGACATTGCCGGACCTGCCGGTGGAGACCCTGTTCACCATACTGGAAGTGGAAGCCGCCGCCGCCTTTGAAGACCTGACCCTCAGCGATCAGGACGATTTGTTGCGCTGGCAGGAAAAGCGGGCCTGGCCCAACAGCTTCCGGCTGGCCCATTTCCACAAGGCGGTGGAACTGATGCAGCTCGATCGGATGCGGCGCCGCCTGATGACCGGCATGGCGCAGGTGATGAGCGGGGTGGATGTGCTCATCTCCCCCAATTTTGCCGCCAATCTGCTGGTCATATCCAATTTTGTCGGCACCCCCAGCCTGACCCTGCCGGTGGGTTTCGAATCGCGGCCCCTCAATGCGTTGACCGGTCAGGGCGAGGCACAGGAAGACGGCAAGCAACCAGAGAAGAGATTGCCCCACACCCTGACCCTGTGGGGCGGCGTGATGGGGGAAAACGCGCTTCTTCGGGCCAGCCTGGCGGTGGAGCGGGCCACCGGGCTGAAGGGCGCGCGGCCATCGGGCTTTGGTTGAGGGGCGCTCCCGGATCACTCAATTGTGAGGCCAGAATTCATAATTAACCCTGTATATTCACTGTGCGGTGCAGCAAAATCAGGAGAGGATTTTACCCCATGCTGCGACTGCTTTCCGGTGCTGTGACCGCCACATTGATCGCCATACTGAGCGCCACCGCCAGCCTTGGAGCGGAGCGAATCGGCCCGCTGACCCCGGTGGGGTCGCCGGGGGTGGACCTGTCGGCCTGGGAAACTTCGGTGAATGGCAAGCTGGAAGATGCCTATTTCTATCCCCGCTCGGCCATGATGAACGGGGAACAGGGCAGCGGCGCCTTGCAGATCACCATGGAAAAGGGCGGCAAGGTGGTCCATGTGGCCATCGCCGAAAAACCCGGCAGCGCGGTTCTGGACCAGGCACTGAACCGGATGCAGGCCAAGATCAATGGCACCAGCCTGCCCGGTCTGCCCGGCGGATTCGCCCAGTCCCACTTCACCTTCATGGCCAAGATCAACTGGCTGGTGGACTGATCGCGCCGACAAACGGGGCACGGATCGGCAGTAAAACAGGCCGGATCATGCCCCTTTCCGGCCTTTCCTGGCCCTTTTTCTTGACCGCGGCGCGCCTATGGGATAGGCACCCGCCTGCGTCCGCCTGCTTGTATGGCGGGCGCCCAAGCTGATCATAAAGATTCCGCGCCCGATACGGGGCGTGCAGAAAAAGAAGGATAACGATCATGTCGCGTGTATGCGAATTGACCGGAAAGCGTGTGATGACGGGCAACAATGTCTCCCACGCCCACAACAAGACCCGCCGCCGGTTCCTGCCGAACCTGACCAAGGCGACCCTGATGTCGGATGTGCTGAAGCGCTCCGTCACCTTTCGGATTTCCACCCACGCCCTGCGCTCCGTCGAGCACAAGGCCGGGCTGGACAATTTCCTGCTGGCCGCACGCGACTCCGATCTGAGCCCCAAGGCGGTCAAGCTGAAAAAAGAGATCAAAAAGGCCACAGCAGCCGCCTGAGCGGCGCCGTTCCCCACAATGGGAACCATATCGGTCTGCAATCGATCAGGAAATGAGCCGTCGGGGCCCCGGCGGCTTTTTCCGTGTCCGGCCACGGGCACGGCTCGCCCCAAGTGGGCACCGACGGCGCTCAGTCGCCCTGATCGCCCCCGGTCGCACCGCCTTCATCCAGCCGATAGATCAGCAGCAGGGTACGCTGGAAGGCGTTGAAATTGTCGTCGGACAACAGCGCCACGCGCAGCGGCCCGCCCTTTTCAAGGGGCGGCAACAGGGCCAGTCCCTCCATATTATCCACCGACATGGGCGGCGCCAGGGTGGCAAGCACGCGGCCCTTGAGCCGTGCCCCCGCCTTGATGCTGTCCCCCGCCAGCCGAAGCAGCTTGGCGGATACACCATCCACCGGGGAGAAATGCCGCAGCAGCACCAGAACATCCCCATCCGGCAGGGTGGCGGCTGAGGTGGGCACATAGTTCTGCGGCGGCTCGAAACCCAGCGTGGCGGCGCGGGGCGGATCAGCCGGGCGATCCCGCTGCACCAGCCATGCCTTCAGGGCACCGGATACATCCCGCCCCCGTTCACTGAATACCAGCAGGCGCCCGCCGGACAGCATGGTCATGGCCTCGGCGCCGCCATTGGGCGCGATACCGGTCCAGTCGATCGCCTGGCCAGCCGGGGCGGGCCAGCGCCAGCCACCGGGGGCGGCCACGAAACGGATGGTATGGTCCTGCTCCACCCCCACAAGCCAGCCAAGCGGCACCCGGACCAGGCTTTCCATATCGAAGCGGCGTTTCCTGTTCGGCGCATCCGCGGGCGCGGCGGGTATCAGCCGCACATCGCTGAACGGCTGCTGCCGGGTCGGATGGAAGGCGGCGGTCAGCCAGCTTCCCGAATCACCCACGGCGGTCAGGCGCCCGCCGCTGATCCGCACATCGGACCAGCCGCCGAAATCCTCGTGGTCGCTGGTCAAGGCCCAACCGCGTTCATAGACCAGCGCGCCGGTGCGGCCAGTTTCCGCATCAACAGTCTTTGCATCTTCGGCGAACGGAACGGGCTCCGCCTGAAGATTGATGGCCACCGGGTCCATGGCCCGGCCCTCAGCGGGCGCCGATGAATCCTGCCGCGACATCCCCGCGGCATAAACCGGGCCGACCAATAGAAGCATGACCGCAATGGCGGCGTTCAGGCGGGTGAAAACAATCATCTTTCCTCCGGCGGGTTCAGCGGCGCACCCCGGCGGGGGTGGGCAGCTCTTCCTCGAACAGGGCGGCCAATTGGTCGGTCATGGCGCCGCCCAGTTGCTCCGCGTCCAGCAGGGTCACGGCCTTCTGATAATAGCGGGTTACATCATGACCAATGCCAATGGCCAGCAATTCCACCGGGGAGCGGCGCTCGATCCAGGTGATCACCTCCCGCAAATGGGTTTCCAGATAGGTGCCGCTGTTCACCGACAGGGTGCTGTCATCCACCGGCGCGCCGTCCGAAATCACCATCATGATGCGGCGCTCCTCAGGCCGGTGAATCAGCCTTTGATGCGCCCACAAAAGGGCTTCCCCGTCGATATTCTCCTTCAGCAGCCCTTCGCGCATCATCAGGCCCAGATTGCGCCGCGCCCGGCGCCAGGGGGTGTCGGCGGTCTTGTAGATGATGTGCCTGAGATCGTTCAGTCGGCCCGGCTTGCGCGGGCGCCCCGCCTCCAGCCAGGTTTCACGGCTCTGGCCGCCTTTCCACGCGCGGGTGGTGAAGCCCAGTATCTCCACCTTTACGCCGCAGCGTTCCAGCGTGCGGGCCAGGATATCGGCGGAAATGGCGGCAATGGAAATGGGCCGCCCGCGCATGGAGCCGGAATTGTCCAGCAGCAGCGTGACCACCGTGTCCTTGAAGCGGGTATCGCTTTCCTGCTTGTAGCTGAGCGGCTGACCCGGCGAGGTGATGACCCGCGCCAGACGGCCCGCATCCAGCAGCCCTTCTTCCAGATCGAATTGCCAGTGGCGCTGCTGCTGGGCCAGAAGGCGGCGTTGCAGCCGGTTCGCCAGACGCGACACCGCATTGGTCAGGTGGGACATCTGCTGGTCCAGATACCGGCGCAAGCGGTCCAGCTCCTCGCCCTCGCACAGATCCTCGGCCCGGATGAACTCGTCGAACCGATCGGTGAACACCGTGTAGCGACTCTGGCTTTCAAGCTGATCCAGCGGACGATTGGGCCGCCACGGAGTTTCCCCCTCACGCACGCCCTCCCCGGCCTCGGCCTCCGTATCGTCGGATTCCAGCGCCGCTTCCATGCCCTCATCATCGTCCGTGTCGCTCTCGCCTTCCTCGGACGAATCGCCGGTATCTCCCGATTCGGCCTGTCCCCCTTCGTCGCCGCCCTCATCCGGGTCACCGCCCGCGTCGCCCTCGTCGCCGTTCTCGTCCGGGTCCGGCGCATCATCTGGCCGCTCTTCCCCACTGTCAGAGCCGAAGAGTTCCGCGATCAGGGAGCGCAGCACCACCGCGCTGGCGCGCTGGTCCGTCAAGGTGTCGCCCAACTGGTCGAGAAAACGCCCCACCGTTTCCTCAAGCGACTGGCGGCGTTCGGCAAGGGCGGCTTCCGCCACAGCGGGCGGAGCGGCGCCGGTGAGCTTTTCCCGCGCCATCAGGCCCAGCACCTCGGCCAACTGCTCGTCGGACCCGGCATCCACGGCGCCGGCCAGATTGCCTTCCCGCGCGCGCTTGTCCGCCAGCCGGTCCAGATTGCCACGCATCCCCTTCATGCGGCGGGCGCCGATGGCCTCCACACGGGCCTGTTCCAGGGCATTGAACACGGCACGGGATTGCGGCCCTTCCGGCGCCAGCTTGCGGTGCAGGCCCTTGTCGTGAAACCGGCGCTCCAGCGCCAGCGAATCCGCCAGCCCGCGCAGTTCCGCCAGCGCCCCTTCGTCCATCTGGCCGGGTGGATGGGGCAGGCGCGCTTCATCCATCGACAGGCCGGGCCGGTCACTGGTGAACCGCACGGCAAGCGACCCGTCTTCCGCCACCGCGCGGGTGGTGGCGGAGACGGCGCGTTCCAGCGCCTCTCTCAATCGCGTGCGATCCGCTTTTGGCCCGGTCCCGGTCATCGCTGCTGCGTCACCGACCGGCGATCAGCGCGGACCCGGCACTTTCCGGCAGATCCCTGCCGAAACACCGCTGATAATATTCCGCCACGATGCCGCGTTCCGCCTCGTCGCACTTGTTCAGGAAGGTCAGCCGGAAGGCAAAGCCCACATCGCCCAGAATACGGGTGTTTTCCGCCCAGCTCAGCACGGTGCGCGGGCTCATCACCGTGGAAATATCCCCCTGAACAAAGCCTGTGCGGGTCAGGTCCGCCACACGCACCATGGCCGAAATCTGCTCCCGCCCCTCCTGGGTGTCAAAGCCGGTTTCCTTGGCCAGCACGATGCCGGTTTCCACATCGTGATCCAGATAATTCAGCGTGGCAACGATGTTCCAGCGGTCCATCTGGCCCTGATTGATCTGCTGGGTGCCGTGATACAGCCCCGTGGTGTCGCCGAGCCCCACCGTATTGGCGGTGGCGAACAGGCGAAAAGCCGGGTGCGGATGGATAACCTGATTCTGGTCCAGCAGGGTCAGCTTGCCCTCCACCTCAAGAATGCGCTGGATCACGAACATCACGTCGGGCCGGCCCGCATCATATTCGTCAAACACGATGGCGCAGGGGTTTTGCAGCGCCCAGGGCAGGATGCCGGGGCGGAATTCGGTCACCTGCTTGCCGTCCCGGACCACGATGGCGTCCTTGCCCACCAGATCGATGCGGCTGATATGGCTGTCCAGATTGACGCGCACACAGGGCCAGTTCAGCCGGGCGGCCACCTGTTCGATATGGGTGGATTTGCCGGTGCCGTGATAGCCCTGTATCATCACCCGCCGGTTATGGGCGAAACCGGCCAGAATGGCGAGCGTGGTCTCCGGGTCGAACACATAGGTGTCGTCCCGCTCCGGCACATGGTCGCTCGGCTGGGAGAAGGCCGGAACGGTCATGTCCACATCAATGCCAAAGGTCTCGCGCACGGGAAGGTCCGTGTCGGGAAGGTCCGTCTGCTGCTGGGAATGTTCGGCGAAAGCCGCGGTCATGCCTGTTCCTCTTGTCCGGGCCCGCGGCGAATCCATATCCGGTACCGCGGGCGGAATTTACCCTTGCCGGGGCCATCCGGGCGGCCCACAGTCGCCGTGATTGTTGGGGCGAGACCGGGGCGGGTCAATAGGCTGCACGGCAATTGCCGCCAGAAAACACCGCCAAGGGCCGAAAACCGGGGACAACCCCCGGCCACTTGAAAGATTATCGCCAAGATCGCCAAAAGAACATCGCAGGGAGACGCATCCATGACGCGCATGAAGGCCCGGATGGAGGAAAAACTGAAAAAACGCTTCGATCCGGTCGAGCTGACGGTGGACGACGTGTCGGAGCAGCATCGGGGCCATGCGGGCTACCGCGACGGCGGCGAAACGCATTTCGATGTGCACATCGTGGCCGACGCCTTCACCGGGGAAAGCCGCGTGGCCCGACAGCGTGCCGTGATGGCCGCGGTCAGAGACGAGCTGGCGCAGCGGGTACATGCCCTGAGCATCATCGCCAGGGCGCCGGACGACCCCCGCTGACCATTCCGCCCGGCCCGAAGGTCAGGGGCTGGCGCCGGACAGCCCTCAGGATCGGCTGCGACGGCGGCTGTACAAAAGCGCCGCGACAATCACCCCGGTCAGCGCGAAGGCGACGACTACATCCACAATGGCCCGGTCATACAGGGGCAATTCGCTCATGATGGCTCTCCCGGTCAGGTCTTCGGCGGGGCACCTCATGCGGCCCTGCCCCCGCCCCGAAACGGAGCGTTGAAAAGACGGTCTCACGCAACCATGTCAAAGCTGTGTCAGCGCCCTTGCTTGCATTCGCGGGCGCAATACGCCATAAGCAGCCTGAAATTCAGACCGGTGCGACAGGGCGCACAAGACTTCGGCGCCCCCGTCGGCCACCCCTTTCAAGTCAAGGAGGGCATTCCCCGATGGCTTCTTCCAAAGACAGCTTCCAGACCAAACGCACCCTGTCCGTCAGTGGCCGGGACTATGACTATTACAGCCTGAAAGCCGCGTCGGAGGCGGTCGGGGATACCAGCCGACTACCTTATACGCTGAAAGTATTGCTGGAAAACATGCTGCGCCATGAAGACGGCGACACCGTAACCGCAGACGATGTGCGCGCCATTGTGGATTGGCAGAAAGACCGCACCAGCAATCACGAAATCGCCTATCGGCCGGCGCGTGTGCTGATGCAGGACTTTACCGGCGTTCCAGCGGTGGTGGATCTGGCCGCCATGCGGGATGCCATGGCCAACTGGGGCGGCGACGCCCAGAAGATCAACCCGCTGGCCCCCTGCGATCTGGTGATCGACCACTCGGTCATGGTGGACAAGTTCGGCACCGCCACCGCGTTCAAGCAGAATGTGGCGCTGGAGATGGAGCGCAACGGGGAACGCTATGCCTTCCTGAAATGGGGCCAGAACAGCTTTGACAATTTCTCCGCCGTGCCGCCCGGCACCGGCATCTGCCACCAGGTGAACCTGGAATATCTGGCCCGCACCGTCTGGACCAGGGAAGAGGATGGCCGCACCGTGGCCTATCCCGACACCTGCGTCGGCACGGACAGCCATACCACCATGGTCAACGGCCTGGCGGTGCTGGGCTGGGGTGTTGGCGGGATCGAGGCCGAAGCCGCCATGCTGGGCCAGCCCGTATCCATGCTGATCCCGGAAGTGGTGGGCTTCAAGCTGACCGGGCGCCTGAAAGAAGGCGTCACCGCCACCGATCTGGTGCTCCGCGTCACCGAGCTGCTGCGCAACAAAGGCGTTGTGGGCAAGTTCGTGGAATTCTACGGCGAGGGGCTGGACGATCTGACCATCGCCGATCAGGCCACCATCGCCAATATGGCCCCCGAATACGGCGCCACCTGCGGCTTCTTCCCGGTATCCGATGCCACGCTGAGCTATATGCGCTTCACTGGCCGGGACGAAGAGCAGATCGCGCTGGTGGAAGCCTATGCCAAGGAACAGGGCATGTGGCGGGATTCGAACAGCCCGGACCCGGTGTTCACCGATTCGCTGGAACTGGACATTTCCACCGTACAGCCGGCGCTGGCCGGGCCGAAGCGCCCGCAGGACCGGGTCGATCTGGACAAGGCGGCGAAAAGCTTCACCCAGGTGCTCAAGGATGCCGGCAAGGAAGGCGACGATGCGGGCTATGCGGTGGAAGGCGCGGACTACAAGCTGAACCACGGCGATGTGTGCATTGCCGCCATTACGAGCTGCACCAACACATCCAACCCGGATGTGCTGATCGCCGCCGGGCTGGTGGCCAAAAAGGCCAACGAACTGGGCATGACCCGCAAGCCCTGGGTCAAGACCTCGCTCGCCCCCGGCAGCCAGGTGGTGACCGACTATCTGGACAAGGCGGGCCTGACCGACGATCTGAACGCGCTGGGCTTCAACCTGGTGGGCTATGGCTGCACCACCTGCATCGGCAATTCCGGCCCGCTGGACGGCCCGATTTCCAAAACCATCAACGAAAACGACATGGTCTGCGCCTCGGTCCTGTCCGGCAACCGGAACTTCGAGGGCCGGGTCAGCCAAGATATCAAGGCCAACTATCTGGCCTCGCCGCCGCTGGTGGTGGCCTATGCGCTGGCGGGGTCGATGAAGATCGACATCACCACCGAGCCGCTGGGCCAGGACAGGGACGGCAATGATGTCTTCCTGAAGGACCTGTGGCCGTCCAGCGCCGAAATCAGCAGCGTGATCGAAAAGAGCCTGAACAAGGACATGTTCACCGAGCGCTATTCCAACGTGTTCGAAGGCACGGACGAATGGCGCGCCATCGATGTGCCCGAAGGGGCCACCTATGCGTGGGACGACAATTCCACCTATGTGAAGCGGCCCCCCTATTTCGACGGCATGGGCCATGAGCCCGAACCGGTGACCGACATCAAGGGCGCCCGGATGCTGGCCCTGCTGGGGGACAGCATCACCACCGACCACATCTCCCCCGCTGGCGCCATCAAGCCGGACAGCCCGGCCGGCCAGTATCTTCAGGACAAGGGCGTGGCCGTGCAGGACTTCAACTCCTACGGCTCGCGCCGGGGCAATCATGAAGTGATGATGCGCGGCACCTTCGCCAATATCCGGCTGAAGAACCTGATGGCCCCCGGCACCGAAGGCGGCTGGACCACCTATCAGCCCGATGGGGAAGTGACCTCCATTTACGATGCCTCCATGAAATATCAGGATCAGGGCATTCCGCTGGTCGTGGTGGGCGGCAAGGAATACGGCACCGGCTCCAGCCGGGACTGGGCCGCCAAGGGCACCCGGCTGCTCGGCGTGAAGGCGGTGCTGGTGGAAAGCTTCGAGCGCATCCACCGCTCCAACCTGATCGGCATGGGCGTGCTGCCGCTGTGCTTCAAGGAAGGCGACACGCGCGAAACGCTGGGCCTGACCGGCACGGAAACCTTCGACATCACCGGCATTGACGGCGATATCCAGCCGCAGCAGGACGTGGCCGTGACCATCACCTACAAGGATGGCACCACCAAAGACATCACCGCCACCTGCCGACTGGATACGGCCAATGAGGTAACCTACTACAAGCATGGCGGCATTCTGCACTATGTGCTGCGCCGCCTCGCCGCCTGATCCGGGCAAGCGCGGACAGTGAAAAATCCGGGGCGGCCTCCTGCGTGGGGCCGCCCTTTTTTCTGCGCGGTCGGGGCCATTGCGGGCATTCAAGCGGCACGATCGCCCATGACCGCCGATACACACGGCTTGCAGGGCGCGGCCAATGGCCGTAAAACAGCGGCTTCACGCAGTGGTGATTGGCGGCGGGGCAATGGCTGACCTATACTCCTTCTCATGGTAACGTGGATTTTTCCCAACTGGCTGAAAACAGGCCCTGTTTATCGTGCTGCCCCCACGCGGCGCGCGGGGCTGTTCCATGCCCGCACGGCCCTGGCCGGGCTGATGGCCCTGCTTGGTACGATGGCAGTGACCGGCGCGGCCAGCGCGGCGGAAGACACACCCCGCCTGACGGTGGTGGAGCTGTTCACGTCCCAGGGATGCAGTTCCTGTCCGCCCGCCGATGCCGCGCTACGCGCCATGCGCTCCAAGCCCGGCGTGCTTACGCTGTCCTGGCCCGTGGATTACTGGGACCGCATGGGCTGGAAGGATACCTTTGCCAGCCCCGACCACACCCAGCGGCAGGTGGCTTATAACAAGCGCCTGGGCCGGGGTGGGGTCTATACCCCGCAAATGGTGTTTGACGGGCGGGTTCAGTGCGTCGGTTCCAAGAAAGACGAAATCCGCCAGGCCATCAGCCGCGCCCGCGCGGTGGAACGGCCCGCCATCACCCCCACCCTGCATCGGGATGGGGAGCAGGTGCAGGTCAGGCTGCCCGCCACGGAGCTTGCCAGCCCGGTATCGGTGCGGGTGGTCTGGTATATACGCAATGCCAGCGTGGATATCGTCAGCGGCGAGAATCAGGGCCGCACCCTGCATTACACCAATGTGGTGCGCCACAGTGAAACCCTGCGGGACTGGGACGGCAGCGCCACCACCCTGACGCTGGACCCCGCCCATGCCCAGGTGGGCGATGCCAATGCGGTGGCGCTTCTGTTGCAGGACGGGTACGGCCACGGCCCCATTCTGGGCGCGGCCAATCTGGAACTGAACACCCAGCTCACCCACCGCTGAGGCACCCCCATAAGGGAATCAGCATGACCGGGGCACCGACACAGGCGCGCCCGCGAAACCCGCTCATCCCAAAGTCACTTATCCCAAGGCCGCTCATCAGCCTGATCATGCGCCTTTATTCCACCGCGTCCATCGGTTCATAAAGCGCCATGTCGCCCTTCAACCGGGCCACGGCCCACCGGGCCGCATCAGCCACCACCGGGTCCGGGTCCGCGCTCAGGGCCTGTGCGCGGGGCAGAAATTCTTCGTCACCGCTATTGCCAATGGCAATCAACACATTGCGCACAAAAGCGTTTCTGCCGATTCGCTTGATCGGGCTGCCGGAAAACACCTGCCGAAACGCCGCATCGTCCAGATCCGCCAAATCCGCCAGCTTCGGCGCCGCCAGTTCCGCCCGCGCGTGAAAGGCCGCTTCCCCCGCCCGGCGCGCGAATTTGTTCCACGGGCACACCGCCAGGCAATCGTCGCAGCCATAAATACGGTTCCCCATGGCGGCGCGAAATTCCAAAGGAATCGGGCCCCTGTGTTCTATGGTCAGATAACTGATGCAGCGCCGGGCATCGATCCGGTACGGGCCGGTGAAGGCATCGGTGGGGCACACATCCAGACAGGCCCGGCAGGAGCCGCAGCGGTCCTCATGCCCCGGCCCGCCCGCCGAACCTTCCGGCCTGTCCGCCAGCACATCCCGTTCCAGATAAACGATGCCCAGAAACAGCCAGCTTCCCAATTCGGTGGACACCAGATTGGTATGCTTGCCCTGCCAGCCCAGCCCGGCGGCGGCGGCCAGCGGCTTTTCCATCACCGGGGCGGTATCCACAAACACCTTCAGCGGCCCCACAAGGGGATGAATCGCGCGGGCCAGCGCTTTCAGGCGCTTTTTCACCACGTCATGATAATCCTTGCCGCGGGCATATACCGAGATCACGCCCCGGTCGCCATGGGCCAGCAGGGCGCGCGGGTCCGTATCCGGCCCGTAATTCAGGCCCACCGCCACCACGGACCCCACATCCGGCCACAGATTGGCGGGGCGGCGCCGATGGTGCAGGCGTTCCTGCATCCAGCCCATGGTGCCGTGATGGCCCAGCGCCACGAAGCGCGCCAGATCATCCCCGGCCCCGGCCACGTCATCCGGGCGGGCGAAGCCCACCGCGTCAAACCCCTGCGCCCGTGCCGCCCGGTCGATTTCACGGCGCATATGCGCCGGGGTCGGTTCAGTATCGGGCGAATCGGGGCGGGCCATCAGAAATCGATTTTACTGTACACCGGCGGCGGGCTGAAGCCGGGGATGCGATCTTCCAGCAGGGCGGCGACGGAACGGCGGGATTTCACCCGGCCATACCAATCCTTCACATCGGGCCAGTCCGCCCAGTCGATATCGCCGAAATAGTCCGCCACGCTGATATGGGCCGCCGCCGCGGCATCGGCCATGGTGAATTGCCGCCCGGCCAGGTAATGCCGCATGGATGCCAGATAGCCGATATATTTCAGATGGATATGAATATTGTGGGCAGCACAGCGCACGGCTTCCGAATCCGGCTCTCCCATGCCCAGAAAGCGCTTGAACAGCTTTTCGCGCACCAGATGCCGGGTGACTTCGCTGCCCATCTTGGCGTGAAACCAGCCGATCAGGCGCCGCACCTCATAGCGATCCATCCGCCCTTCAGGAAGCAGGGCCGGGTCCGGCCACATTTCCTCGATCAGTTCGGCCATGGCCAGCGTGCCGCTCACCGGTGTGTTGTCGTCCAGCACCAGAACGGGCACCTCGCCCGCGGGATTGAGCTTCAGAAAGGCCTCCCGCCGCTCCCATTCCTTTTCCAGACGGAGCGAGAAAGCCACCTGCTTTTCCGACAGCAGCACGCGGATAAAGCGCGCCGCGGGGGAAAGCCAGTGATGATAAAGAACCGCCATGACGCTGCCTCTCAGGGGGTCCGGTGGGTTGGGAAAAAACGAACGGGCGCGGCCCCCGAACCGGGAATCGCGCCCGCCCTGTTCTACGCCATCGGGCCGGTTTCGCCAATGCCTTTCCGGCCCGGCGGCACCCGGCCCGGCCCGCTTACTGGGCCGGAACCGCCGCCTGTTCCGCGTCGTCCAGCGGGTGGCTGAGATGGGCCAGCATTTCCTTCGGCACCACCTGCCAGAAGGCGTCGCGGCGGGCCTCCCAGTTGGACAGCAGGGTCTGACCAAAGCGCGACCCGGTCTCCGCCACATGGCGTTCTATCAGGTCGGTCAGAACCCCTTCCCAGTGCCGGGATGCAAGCCGCACATACACCACCGAATCATCATTGATGTGCTTCTCGAACGCACCCTCGTCATCATAGATAAAGGCCATGCCGCCGGTCATCCCCGCCGCGAAATTATCGCCAACGGGGCCGAGAATCACCGCCGTGCCGCCGGTCATGTATTCACAGCCATTGGCGCCGCAGCCTTCAATCACCACCTCGGCGCCGCTGTTGCGCACGGCAAAGCGTTCCCCCGCCTGACCGGCGGCGAAAAGCTGCCCGGCGGTGGCGCCGTAAAGCACCGTATTGCCGATGATGGTGTTGTCCCGCGCGGTGAAGCGCGCCCGGTTGCTGGGCCGCACCACAATGGTGCCGCCGGACAGGCCCTTGCCCACATAGTCATTGGCATCGCCGGACACTTCCAGCTTCAAGCCCTGCACCGCAAAGGCGCCCAGCGACTGGCCCGCCGAACCGCGCAGACGCACGGTCACATGGCCGGGCTTCAGGGCGGACATGCCGAACCGGCGGGTGATTTCGCTGGAAAAGCGCGTGCCCACGGCCCGGTGCACATTCTGCACCGAATAGGTAAGCTGCATCTTCTCCCCGCGCGTGAAAACGGCGCGGGCGTCTTCCAGCATCTGGGCATCCAGCGTGTCGGGCACCGCGTTGCGGCCCTCACGGGTACAGACCGCGCGGCGCTGGCGCCCGCCCACCTGCACCAGCAGCGGGTTCAGGTCCAGGTCGTCCAGATGCGGCGCGCCCCGGCTGACCTGATGCAGCAGGTCCGTGCGGCCAATCACATCGTCCAGCCGGGTCATGCCCAGTTCCGCCAGAAGCTCGCGGGTTTCCTCGGCAATGAAGCTGAACAGATTAACCACCTTTTCCGCCGTACCCTCGAACTTGCCGCGCAGGGCCTCGTCCTGCGTGCATATCCCCACGGGGCAGGTGTTGGAATGGCACTGCCGCACCATGATGCAGCCCATGGCCACCAGCGATGTGGTGCCCACGCCGAACTCCTCCGCGCCCAGCATGGCCGCGATCAGCACATCCCGACCGGTGCGGATACCGCCATCGGTGCGCAGCCGTACCCGGTGGCGCAGATTGTTCAGGGTCAGCACCTGATTCACTTCCGCCAGCCCGATTTCCCAGGGCGTGCCCGCATATTTGATGGAGGTCTGCGGGCTGGCCCCGGTACCGCCAGAATGGCCGGACACCAGGATCACATCCGCATGGGCCTTGGCCACGCCCGCGGCGATGGTGCCGATGCCCGCCCGGCTGACCAGCTTCACGCAGACCGTGGCATCGGGGTTGATCTGCTTCAGATCGTAAATGAGCTGGGCCAGATCCTCGATCGAATAGATGTCATGGTGGGGCGGCGGTGAAATCAGCGTCACCCCCGGCGTGGAATGGCGCAGGCGGGCGATCATCTCGGTCACCTTGAAACCGGGAAGCTGGCCGCCCTCACCGGGCTTGGCGCCCTGAGCCACCTTGATCTCGATTTCCTCGCAGGCATTGAGATATTCCGCCGTGACCCCGAACCGCCCGGAGGCAATCTGCTTGATCGGGCTGTTGGCGTTGTCGCCGTTTTCATACGGTTTGTAGCGCTTGGGGTCTTCCCCCCCCTCGCCGGAGACGGACTTGGCGCCGATCCGGTTCATGGCGATGGCCAGCGTTTCATGGGCTTCCGGCGACAGCGCCCCCATGGACATGCCGGGCGTGATGAAGCGCTTGCGCAACTCCGTGATGGATTCCACCGACTCCAGCGGCACGGATTCGTCCGCGCGGGTGAAATCCAGCAGATCCCGCAGATTGACCGGCGGAAGATTCTGCAACCCCTTGGACCAGTTCAGATATTTGGTGTAATCGTCCGCCGCCAGCGCATCCTGCAACTGATGCACCAGCCGACCGTCAAAGGCGTGCACCTCACCGCCCGCGCGCAGGCGGTAAAGCCCGCCAATGGGCAGCCGGGCCATTTCCTCGTCATAGGCTTTGGCGTGCTGTTCCAGCACCTTCACCTGAATGCCCGCCAGCCCGATGCCGGAAATCTTGGTGGGCATACCGGGGAAGAATTCGTTCACCAGCGAACGGGAAAGCCCCAGCGCCTCGAAATTATAGCCACCGCGATAGCTGGAAATGATGGAAATGCCCATCTTGGACAGGATTTTCAGCAGGCCCTGATCCACCGCCTCGCACGCGCGGTCATAGGCGTCCACCAGGCTGAGATCGCCGAACAGGCCCTTGGCATGGCGCGCGGCGATGCTTTCCAGCGCCAGATAGGCGTTGACCGTGGTGGCCCCGGCCCCGATCAGCACGGCGTAATAATGGGTGTCCATGCATTCGGCGCTGCGCACGTTCAGGCTGGTAAAGGTGCGCAGGCCCTGTTTCACCAGATGGCTGTGCACTCCGGCGGTGGCCAGGATCATCGGGATCGGCGCGCGATCCTCGCTGATATGTTCATCGGTCAGGAACAGATGGCCGCGGCCCTCGCGCACGGCATCCTCGGCTTCCCGGCGCACCCGGTCCAGCGCATCCTTCAGGGCATTGTCCCCGCCGCGGGCGTCAAAGGTGCAGTCGATCCGGTGCACCGTGTCGCCGAACTGGTCCTGCAATGCCTGCCATTCCCGATTGGTGATCACCGGGCTTTCCAGCACCAGAACACCGGTCTGGGTGTGGCCTTCTTCCAGCACATTGGCGAAATTGCCGAACCGGGTCTTCAGCGACATCACCCGGTTTTCCCTGAGCGAATCGATCGGCGGATTGGTGACCTGGCTGAAATCCTGCCGGAAATAATGGGCCAGATTGCGATAGCCCTTGGACAGCACCGCCAGCGGCGTGTCGTCGCCCATGGAGCCGATGGCCTCCTTCCCGGTGGCCACCAGCGGATGCAGAATCAGTTCCAGATCCTCCACCGACTGGCCCGCCACCACCTGGCGGATCAACAGCTCTTCCCGGCTGTAATGTGCCTTTTCCGGGCCGCGATAGCCGGGCAGATCGTCGCTGGACTGAAGATCCTTCACCCAGTCCTGATAGGGCTGTGCCGAGGCCAGCTTGTCCTTGATCTCCCGGTCATTGAAAAAGGCCCCCGCGCCCAGGTCCAGGGCGATCATATGGCCGGGGCCAAGGCGCCCCTTTTCGATCACAAGCTCTTCATCCACGGCCACCATGCCGGTTTCAGAGCCGACGATCAGCATATTGTCCGTGGTGCGGCAATAGCGCATTGGGCGCAGGCCGTTGCGGTCCAGCCCGGCGATGATCCAGTTGCCGTCGCAGGCGGCGATGGCGGCCGGGCCGTCCCACGGTTCCATCACCGAATTGCAATAGGCGTACATGGCCTGATGGCCTTCCGGCATGGTGGATTTCTTGGACCAGGCTTCGGGCATCAGCAGGGTCTTGGCCATGGGCCCGATCCGCCCGGCGCGCACCAGCACTTCAAAGGCGGCATCCAGCGCCGCACTGTCGGACGCGCCCTTGGGAATCACCGGCTTGATGTCTTCGGAATTGTCCCCGAACGCGATGGATGCCATGCGAATCTGGTGGCTTTTCATCCAGTTCACATTGCCGCGAATGGTGTTGATCTCGCCATTATGGGCCAACATGCGGAACGGCTGGGCCAGCCACCATTGCGGGAAGGTGTTGGTGGAATAACGCTGGTGATAAATGGCGAAGCGCGAAATGAAGCGGTCATCCTGAAGGTCGGGATAGAACACGCTGAGCTGCTCGGCCAGGAACAGACCCTTGTAGATGATAGAGCGGCAGGACAGGGAACAGATGTAAAAATCATTCACCTGCGCTTCGATCACCGCCTTCTCGATCCGGCGACGGATGATGTACAGCTCCCGCTCGAAGGCGTCGTCGTCCAGATCCTTTTCGTTCGATATCATGATCTGTTCGATTTCGGGCCGGGTGGCCTCGGCCTTTTCGCCGATCACGTCGATGTTCACGGGCACCTGTCGCCAGCCATAGATGGTATGGCCGAAATGCAGGATTTCCGCTTCCACGATGGACCGGCACGTCTCCTGCGCATGAAGATCCAGGCGCGGCAGAAACACCATGCCCACCGCCAGGCGCTTATCCCCCGGCTCGTGGCCGGTGGCGCGCACATGCTGCTTGAAGAAGTCCTGCGCGATTTCAAGCTGGATGCCCGCGCCGTCACCGGTCTTGCCGTCGGCATCCACGGCGCCCCGGTGCCAGATGGCCCCAAGCGCATCGATGGCGCGCAGCACCACCTGACGGCTGGGCTTGCCATCCGTGGCGGCCACCAGGCCCACGCCGCAGGCATCGCGTTCATCCGCGGGATTGTACAGGCCGATGGGGCCGGGGACGGCGCCGTCGGACAGGGCGTGATCCTGAATGGGGGCGGACTCTTGATTATCAGTCATGGCAGGTCTCTTTCACGAAATCGGGCAAACGGCCAGAAGGCTATGAAAAGGCGCGGGCGGCAGGCGGCTCAGGCCACCGCCGCGCCGGTCTCCGCCTGCTCGGCCTTGCGATCCTTGATATAGGCTTTCATGGCGGTGGCGGCGTCCCGGCCATCCCGGATGCCCCACACCACCAGCGAGGCGCCGCGCACGATGTCCCCGGCGGCGAAAACGCCGGGCAGATTGGTCATCATGCTGTCATGGTCCACCGTGATCGTGCCCCAGCGCGTGACCCTGAGTTCCGGCACGCCGAACATGGCGGGCAGTTCCTCCGGCTCGAAACCGAGTGCCATGATGGCCAGATCACAGTCCAGCGTGAAACTGGAATCGGGCACGCGCTCCGGCGTCTGACGGCCTGTGGCGTCCGGCGCGCCAAGGCGCATCCTGTACGCCTTGACCGCCTTCACCTTGTCATTGTCGTCGCCCACAAAGGCTTCCGGGCCGGACAGCCAGACAAATTCCACGCCCTCTTCCTCGGCATTGGCCACTTCGCGGGCGGAGCCCGGCATATTGGCCCGGTCCCGGCGGTACAGGCATTTCACGGATTTTGCCCCCTGCCGCACGGCGGTGCGCACACAGTCCATCGCGGTGTCGCCGCCACCGATCACCACCACATTCTTGCCTTCGGCATTGAGCGCGCCGGATTCGAAGTCCGGCACCGTATCGCCGAGCCCCTTGCGGTTGGATGCGGTCAGATAGGGCAGGGCTTCCTGAATGTTGCCCAGGCCAATGCCGGGGCATTTCAGGCCGCGCGCCTTGTAAACGCCGGTGGCGATCAGCACCACGTCGTGCTTTTCCCGCAGCTCGGCCAGGGTGGCATCGCGCCCCACCTCGAAATTCATGTGAAAGGTGATGCCGCTGTCCTTCAGACGGACAGTGCGACGGTCCACCACATCCTTTTCCAGCTTGAAGCTGGGAATGCCATAGATCAGCAGGCCGCCCGCCCGGTCATAGCGGTCATACACATGCACCTGATAGCCGGACTTGCGCATTTCTTCCGCCGCGGCGAGGCCGGCGGGGCCAGCGCCGATCACGCCCACGCTCTCCTCCCGCTCCCGACGGGGGGTGATGGGCTTGATCCAGCCATTCTCCCAGGCGGTTTCGGTGATGTATTTCTCCACCGAGCCGATGGTGACCGACTTGAAGCCCTTTTCGATGACGCAATTACCCTCGCACAGGCGATCCTGCGGGCAGATGCGGCCACAGATTTCCGGCATGTTATTGGTGGACGAAGCGATCTCATACGCTTCTTCCATCCGGTCTTCGGCGGTCAGGCGCAGCCAGTCGGGGATATGATTGCCCAGCGGGCAGTGCACCTGGCAAAAGGGGATGCCGCACTGCGAACAGCGGGAGGCCTGTTCCTCCGCCGCGTCCGGGTCGAACTCGTCATAGATTTCACCGAAATCATCATTGCGATCGTCCGCATCCCGCTTGTGGGGATAGTGCTGCTGCGTACTGACAAAGGACAGCATCTTCTTCGCCATGGGAGCCTCGCTCTCTGGTGGCGGGGTATCGTCCGCACCGGCCTGACCGGCACGCAGAAATCACCCGCAGTCATGATTGACCCATGGTCTGCGAACCCGCCGGGTTCACGCCTCCCCCGGTCAGGGCCTTGGGCGGCCCCTTACCAGATCCATGGGCGGATTTCGTAATCTGGTGCGCACTATAAAGACTGTTTGCGACATTTTCATTAAAAAAAATGCATATAAGTCATAATGACTGTCCTAAATAGTCATTATCTTCCGCCATACAGGTTCGCCTTCCTGACCTTTTGGCGTAAATAGGTCCGATTAGAGACTATTTTGCACCTGTTCCCGATCCCGCGGGCTTGCTATAGCTCGCAATGATCGAGCGAAAGGGGCCTGCATGACCGCGATCCATCTCTTCCTTGTCGCCCTGATTCAGGGGCTGACGGAATTCCTGCCGATCTCGTCGAGCGCGCACCTGATCCTGATTCCCATGGCCACCGGCCTGCCGGATCAGGGCCCCCTGATCGATGTGGCCGCGCATATGGGCACGCTCGCGGCGGTTCTGCTGTATTTCCGCCGCGACACGGCGGGGCTGGCACTGGCCGCCCTGGCCACCGCCGGGTTGCCACCGGCGCGCCGGGCCATTCAGGGCACACTGTATCGCAAGCTGTTCTGGGCACTTGTGGTGGCCACCCTGCCCGTCATCATCATTGGCGGCTGGCTGGCAATGACGGATTGGCTCAGCCTGGTGCGTTCCGCCTGGGTGATCGGGGTCGCGTCCATCCTGTTCGGGCTGCTGCTGTGGGCGGCGGACCACACTGGCGCCCGCAACCGGGCACTGGACCGCATGGCCATCAAGCCCGCCCTGCTGGTGGGGCTGGCACAGATTTTCGCCCTGATTCCCGGCGCCAGCCGCGCGGGCGTAACCATGACGGCGGCGCTGGCACTGGGCTTTGACAGGCAGGAAGCCGCCCGGTTTTCCATGCTGCTGTCCATACCCACCATATTGGGGGCGGGCGTGATGGCCGCCAGCCGGATCGGGCCGGGGCTGAGCGCCGCCGCCTGGGCCGACGCGGCGGTGGTGGCCGGGCTCAGCTTCATGGCGGCGCTGGCGGCCATTCATCTGTTTCTGCGCTGGCTGGCCCATGCGGGCATGACGCCATTCGTCATTTATCGTCTTGTGCTGGGTGGTGGGCTTGTCGCGCTCAGCCTGTCCGCCTGAACCATATGCCCGACCGAAACACGAAGGGGCGCGCCCGCCCGGCACGCCCCCGCTTTGAACCGAGCCCATGGGCCGTTTTCCTATGTGGTGCCGATTTCGCTGAACTGGCCGTGGGGCTTGTACTGCACCATATAGCGGGGCAGCACCGCATCCAACGGCGTGGGCTTCAGGCCCAGCGTGGTCAGGGTGCGCGCATCCCCGGCCACCACATTGTCCTTTTCCAGCAGCTTCACCTGATCCAGCGTCAATGGCGGATTCGGCAACAGGCCGAGCACGGCCCCCTGTATCTTGGCAAGCCATGTGGGCACATTCACCACGGGGCGGGGGCGACCGGTGTGTTTCATCATCACCTTCAGGCATTCCCTGAGCGTCAGCACATGCGGGCCGCCCAGTTCGAATGTCTGCCCGGCCACGCCCTTGCCGCCATCCACGACAGCCACGATGGCATCCGCCACATCGCCCACATAGACCGGCTGGAACCGGGTTTCCGCGCCGGGAATGGGCAGCACCGGCAAAAAGCGGCTCATCTGGGCGAAGCGGTTGAAAAAATCATCCTCCACCCCGAACACCACGCTGGGGCGCATGATGGTGGCCTTTTTGAAGTGTTTGCGGACTTTTTCCTCCCCCAGTGCCTTGGACCGCGCATACCGGGACGGCGACCGGGCATCCGCGCCAATGGCGGACATATGCACCAGCGTTTCCACCCCGGCCCTGGCGGCCTCTTCGGCCACGATGCCGGCGCCTTCATCCTGCACATTGGAAAAACTGTTGGCGCCCTGATCGTGCAGCACGCCCACAAGGTTCACAACCGTATCGGCCCCGGCCACGGCGCGCGCCACCGAACGCGGAAAGCGCACATTGCAGGAAAAGGGCGTGATCTGCCCCACCGCGCCCAGCGGCTTCAGAAACAGCGCCTCATCCGGCCGCCGCACGGCGACGCGCACACGATCCCCGCGCGCAGCCAGCTTCTGCACCAGATACCGACCGATAAACCCGGAACCGCCAATGACAGTCACCACCCGTCTGGACATAAACGCACTCTCCCAAGAGGTTTTCCGCCCGACCCGAAAACCGTGGGGTCAGGCTGTTGGCGCGCACTTTAGCGACCGCCCGCCCGCCTGTCCATGCCCGGCAAAGGCCCCCGACGCGGCAGGGTCACCGGGCCAGACCCGGCCCCGTCCGCACCGTCCGGCAACGGCCCGTCCCCGCCTGTGCGGATCATCTCGCCCGCTGGCAATGAAAAAACGCCAAACAGCGCTTGACAACCGCGCCGGTGATCCCCTATCTCCCCTCTCACCAATTCCTATGGTGCCCAGGTGGCGGAATTGGTAGACGCGCTAGCTTCAGGTGCTAGTGGCCGTATGGCCGTGGAAGTTCGAGTCTTCTCCTGGGCACCACTTTTCCTTATCCCGATGAAATCCCGCACCTTCATCGCCGTGTGGCCGAGTGGCGCCACAGGCCGCGCATGGCATTGCCCGCAAGGCGCGGCAGCGCCCGCCCGCCTTCGCCCCATCGCCGGTTTTGCACAGGAGGCTTGAGCCATGGCCGATCACGGGCCATACAGGGAACAACATCCTCCGCTCAGCCAGAAAGGCGCTATCCATGACCATTCATCTGCACCATGACGATCTGCCGGCGGACGTGGCCGACCAACTGCGCGCGGGCGATGCCGTGGCGGTGGACAGCGAAACCATGGGCCTCAACCCGCTCAGGGACCGGCTGTGCGTAGTGCAGCTTTCCGCCGGAGACGGGGACGCGCACCTTGTGAAATTCGCCAAAGACCGCTTCGATGCCCCCAATCTGTGTGCGGTGCTCGGTGATCCCGGCGTGCTCAAGCTGTTTCACTTCGCCCGCTTCGACATTGCCGTGATGCTGCACTATCTGGGCGTGGTCACGGCGCCGGTCTATTGCACCAAGATCGCCTCCAAGCTGGTGCGCACCTATACGGATCGCCACGGCCTGCGCGACCTGTGCCGGGAAACCATCGGCGTGGACGTGGACAAGGGCCAGCAAAGCTCCGACTGGGGCGCGGACAGCCTGAGCGACGCGCAGAAATCCTATGCCGCCGGGGACGTGCTCTATCTGCACCGGGTCAGGCAAGTGCTGGACATTATGCTGGATCGGGAAGGCCGCCGCGCCTTCGCGGAAGATGCCTTCGCCTTTCTGCCCACCCGCGCCCGCCTTGATCTTGCCGGATTCGAGGGGCTGGATATCTTTGCCCACAGCTAGGCGGGAACAGCATCCATGACCCCTTCCAACACGCACCGCCATTATCAAAGCACCGATGCCGCCCGCGAGCGGGCACGCGCGGCGCTGAGCCCGCGCCCGGCGGTGAAAACCGGCACCGGCTGGGACCGCTTCGTGGCGGCCATGCGGCTGTTGTTGCCCCTGGCGGCGCTGATACTGGGGGGCGTGACGGCCCTGTGGCCGATGCTGAACGACCGGGAGGTCAGCTTCACCCTTGCCCGTGATGAGGTTGCGGCCAGCGACGGCAAGGTGCGCATGACCGATCTGACCTATACGGGCACGGATGCGGTGGACCGGCTGTTCACCCTGCAGGCGGCGCGCGGCGTGCAGGACAATCCGGGGGCGCCGCGCGTCAGCCTGGAGGACATCCGCGCCCGCATGTCCCTGAAGCCCGATGATCCCGCCCGGCTGACCGCAAAGCGCGGCATCTACATGATCCGGGAAGATCGGCTGACGCTGAGCGGAACAGTGGACCTGAGCACCGGAAGCGGCTATCACCTGTCCATGCTTGAGGCCACCGTGAACCTGAAGGACCATAGCGCCGTGGGGCGGGGTGCCATCACCGGCACGGCGCCCCTGGGCCGCCTGACGGCGGATCGCCTGGCCATCGATGTGGATGATCGTAGCGGCGTTTTTTCCGGCGATGTGCGGCTGCACATCACGCCCAAACGCCCCCCGGACCACTCCGGTAAGAGCGAAGGGACAAACGGATGAGATCAACCCGCCACCCGTGCCTGCCCGCGCTCGCGGCCCTGATGATGCTGATGGCGCCGATCACGGCGCACGCCCAATCGGTGCTGAAAGAGCACGACACCTACCAGCCGCTGGACATTTCCGCCGAACGCCTGGAAGTGAAGCAGAAAGAAGGCCGCGCCCTGTTCGAAGGCGCGGTCAAGGTGGTGCAGGGCAAGCTGACGCTGACTGCCGATGAACTGACCGTCTTCTATGAAAACGCGCAGGAAAGTGATGACCCGTCGATCCGTCGGCTGGACGCCCGCGGGGACGTGATGCTCACCTCCACCACCGAGAAGGTGACAGCCGACTGGGGCGTTTACGACGTGGACCGGCGCTTGGTTACCATGGGCGGCGACGTGCAACTGACCCGGAACGACAGCGTGGTGCGCGGCAAGCGGCTGGAACTGGATCTGGAAACCGGCCTGACCAAGCTGGATGGGGCCAAGGGCGATGAAAACCGGGTGCGCGGGCGCTTTTCGGTGCCGGACCAGTCCGGCAAGACCGACAACGATGGTGGCCGCTGAGACCCGCGCCCCGGCCATCGCCCGGCCACGCCCAAGTACCGGGTGATCACGGCTTGCCAGGATCATGCAGCCGGTGCACGATCAGAAAATGAAAACAGCCCTTGCCGCCCGCCCATCATCTGATAAAGTGACATGCAGGAATTGCGCCAACTTGGTAAGGTTTTAGCAAGGTTTTGCTAAAATTTACTGTAAGTCCTTGATTCATATGCTTTTAGCCGCTGAATCAGGTCCAGCGCCGTAACCAGTATGCCCCGGCGGCCTGCCCGCCGGTGAACAGGACGGACCCGCTGCATGAGCTTGACTTCCGACACCCGCCCGGCCAGCGCCGGCCAACCCGCAAGAGAGACGCCCCAGGGCGTCAAGGACGGGCGCGCGCTGGATGACGGCCTGCATGTGGATGCCATCGCCAAGGCTTATGGCGGGCGCCCTGTCCTGCGGGACGTGACCCTGTCGGTGCATCGCGGCGAGGTGGTGGGCCTTCTGGGCCCCAATGGCGCGGGCAAGACCACCTGTTTCTATTCCATCACCGGCCTGATCGCGCCGGATAGTGGCCGCATCGTGCTGGACGGTCAGGATATCACCGCCCTGCCCATGTATCGCCGGGCGCGGCTGGGCATTGGCTATCTGCCGCAGGAAACCTCCATCTTTCGCGGCATGACGGTGGAAGAGAACATCCGCGCCGTACTGGAAATCGTGGAGACGGATCGGGCGCTGCGCAATGCCATGCTGGATGAACTGCTGGACGAATTTTCCATCACCCATCTGCGCCACACCCCCGCCCTGGCCCTGTCCGGCGGGGAGCGGCGGCGCTGCGAGATCGCCCGCGCGCTTGCGGCCCGGCCCGGCTTTGTGCTGCTGGATGAACCCTTTGCCGGGATTGATCCCATCGCCATCGCCGACATCCGCGAGCTGACCGTTCATCTGAAGGAACGGGGCATCGGCGTGCTGATCACCGACCATAATGTGCGGGAAACACTGGATATCATCGACCGCGCCTCGATCATCTATGACGGCCATGTGCTGTTCGAGGGAACGAGCGACGCGGTTCTCAAGGACCCGGATGTACGGCGGGTCTATCTGGGCGAGGACTTCCGTGTCTGAGCCCGGCGGCGCGTAGGAGGGAAGCGGCATGGCCCTTGGTCCGCGACTGGATATCAAGCAAAGCCAGCAACTGGTGATGACCCCCCAGTTGCAGCAGGCCATCAAGCTGCTGCAACTGAGCAATCTTGAACTGGAAGCCGCCGTATCCGAGGAGGTGGAGCGCAACCCCGTGCTGGAGTTTGGCGAGGGTGAGCCCACTTACGGCGTGGAAAGCGATCGCGGCGAGGGGGGCGGCACTGAGTCCCCGGAAGACCTGTATGAAAGCGGCGGCGACAGTGGCCGGGGGGACAGCGGCGCGGCGGATGACACCGGCGACGGCGGCATGATCGCCAGCGATCGCGGCCTGGACAGCGGCAGCGATACCCAGGCGCTGGGCGAGGCAGCGCTGGATGCCTCCTATGAGAACATCTACAATCATGACAGCGGCAGCGACGCCGCCAACCCGTCGGAAACGGCGGCAGCGGCGGGCGGCTCCGGCAGTCTGGGCTATGACGGCGGCGGCGCCGTCAAGGGCAGCGGCGGGGTGGACAGCGAACGCACCCTAGAAGCCACTCTGGCCGCCGCCACCAATCTGCACGATTATCTGAGCGAACAGATGCAGTTCACCATCACCGATGCGTCGGATCGGCTGCTGGCGGCCCATATCATCGATTCCGTCAGTGATGCGGGCTATATCGACCCGCAGGTGCTGGATGACATTGCCGAGCGCTTGGAGGCCACACCGGCACGGGTGGAAGCGGTGCTGCACCGGTTGCAGACACTGGAGCCCAGCGGCGTGTTCGCCCGCTCGCTGGGGGAATGCCTGGCCCTTCAACTCAAGGAACAGAACCGGCTGGACCCGGCCATGCAGGCGCTTCTGGACAATCTGGGCCTGCTGGCCCGGCGTGATTTTCCGGCACTGAAGCGGCTGTGCGGCGTGGACGGCGAAGATCTGACCGAAATGATGGCGGAAATCCAGGCCCTGAACCCCAAGCCCGGCCATCTGTTCGATACCGGCGAGGCCCAGCCCGTGGTGCCGGACGTGTTCGTGACCAAGGACAAGAAAGGCGCCTGGAAGGTGGAACTGAACGCGGACACCCTGCCCCGCGTGCTGGTCAATTCCAGCTATGTGAGCGAATTGCAGCAAGTGGGCGGCGGCAAGGAGACTCGCAGCTTCGTGTCCGACTGCGTGTCCGGCGCCAACTGGCTGGTCAAGGCGCTGGACCAGCGCGCCCGCACCATATTGAAGGTATCCACCTGCATCATCACCAAGCAGGAAGCCTTTTTCGAACACGGCGTCCACTTCATGAAGCCGATGACGCTGAAGGACGTGGCGGAAGAGATCGACATGCACGAATCCACCGTCTCCCGCGTGACCAGCAACAAATATATGGCCACGCCGCGCGGCATGTTCGAGCTGAAATACTTCTTTTCCTCCGCCATCTCGTCGTCCAGCGGCGGCGATTCGCACTCGGCGGAAGCGGTGAAATTCCGCATCCGGGAACTGGTGGACCGGGAAGACCCGAAAAAGATCCTGTCCGATGACAAGCTGGTGGCGATCCTGAAAGCGGAAGGCATCGATATTGCCCGCCGCACCGTGGCCAAATACCGGGAGGCACAGAACATCCCCTCCTCGGTCCAGCGCCGCCGCCTGAAAAAGACCCGGGCCTGACACCCGCCCCGCACCGGGGCCAGAAAGCGGGCGCGGCCGCACCCGTCGCCGCCTGTCTCATTGTGCACCGCCGTGAAATATTATGCGCCGCAACAAGTCCGCGCCTTTCAAAAAAATGCGCGCCTGAGACCGGTTGTCATTGCCGAGCGGCTGACCATATGTGCTAAAGTAGCCTGTGTCGGCCCACCCGGACACGCGGGTTGCCGGGCCGGCACGCCGGGGCTTGGACGGGTCCCACCCGGATTCGCCTGGCCCCCGGCATTCACGGCGCGGCAGCGCCCGCGTCATACGAACCCGGCGGCACCCAGCCGCCCAGTCAGGGGAAGACGACCTTATGGAAATCAGTGTTGCAGGACGCAAGATGAATGTGGGGGACGCCCTCACCGTCCATGTGGAAGACCGTCTGGACGAGGTGGCGGACAAATATTTCTCCCGCTCGATCGATTCCAACGCCACTTTCACCAAGGAAGGGCACCTGTACCGCACGGATTTGTCCATGCACCCCAATCAGGGCGTCAATCTGCAAAGCCGCGGGGAGGCGGACGACCCCTATGCCGCCTTTGAAATGGCGGCGGAGCGGATTGAAAAGCAGCTACGACGATACAAACGGCGACTCAAGAGCCACAACAATCTGCCCCAGCGGGACGTGGCCCTGGAACTGGCGCGGGAATCCACCATTTCCGCGGACAGCTTCCCGGATGAGGAGCCGATGGAAAACGGCGTGGATGTGGACGCCGACCAGCCCGTTATCATCGCCGAAACGCGCAAGCAGATTCCGCGCGTCAGCGTATCGGACGCGGTGATGCTGATGGATCTGGCCGATGCCACCGCCTTCATGTTCCGCAATGTGAAAACCGATCAACATGAAGTGGTGTATCGCCGGGCGGACGGCCATATCGGCTGGATCAGTCCCGGTCAGTCTGAAGGCTGACCCGCCCGGCACCTGTCGGGCGCGGATGCGGGGCAATTATTCACCCTTGCATTGCCGTAAAAAAATCGGCATGGGTACGCCCGTGCCGGGGGCGGATCGTCCGCCCACTTTGCCGCAGGCATGGTCCAGTAAAGGTAGAAGCCCGCCCCCAATCATAACCGGGTGGCTGAGAGTGAGAGCCATGGAAATCGAGGACCTGCTGACACCGGACAATGTGATCGCCACATTCCGGGCCTCCAGCAAGAAACAGACCCTGCAATCCCTCACCGAAAAACTCGCCAGGAACTACGACCTCAATGCGCGGCGGGTTTTCGATGCGGTGTTGGAACGGGAAAAGCTGGGCAGTACCGGCGTGGGCCGGGGTGTTGCCATCCCCCATGCACGGGTGGATGGGCTGGACAAGATTGTCGGCCTGTTTGCGCGGCTGGAAACTCCGATCGATTTTGACAGCGTGGATGACCAGCCGGTGGATCTGGTGTTTCTGCTGCTGGCGCCGCTGGATGCGGGCGCGGACCACCTGAAAACGCTGGCGCGGGTTTCCCGGCTGCTGCGTGATGCCAAGACCTGTGAAAAGCTGCGCGCCACCACGGATGCGGGTGCGCTCTATGCCATGCTGGCCCAGCCCAGTTCCAGCGTGGCCTGATTGCCTGCGGAATTCAGCCGCTGGTCGGCATGTCCGCCGGATAATCCGCTTTCAGAAAATACAGGCCGTCGGGCGGGGCGTTGAAGCCCAGCGCCCCGCGGTCCCGTGCGGCCAATGCCTTTGCCACGGCTGACACCGGCCACTGACCGCGCCCCACCAGCGCCAGCGTTCCCACCATGGACCGCACCTGATGGTGCAGAAAAGACCGGGCGCCCGTGCGCACCAGCACCTCATCACCCCGGCGGCTCACATCCAGATAGTCCAGCGTTTTCACCGGGCTGTCCGCCTGGCAGGCCACATGGCGGAAGGTAGTGAAGTCGTGCTGGCCGACAAGGGCCTGCGCCGCTTCATGCATGGCGGCCACGTTCAGATCCTGTGGAACGCGCCAGGCCAGGCCCTGATCGAAGGTCAACGGCGCCCGGCGCGTGATGATGCGATAGAGATAATGCCGCTTCCGGCAGGAAAACCGGGCGTGCCAATCCGGCGCCACGGGGGAGACGGCAAGCACCGCGACCGGATGTGGCCGGATAAAATGATTCAGCGCCCCCTGTATGCGATCGGGTGCCATGTCGTCCCGCACAATATCCACATGGGCCACCATGCCACTGGCGTGAACGCCCGCATCCGTGCGCCCGCTGGCCTGCACGGTGATGCTGTCCTGCGGGGCGAAACCGGCCACCGCTTCTTCCAATACCTGCTGAACGCCGAGGCCGTTCTTCTGGCGCTGCCAGCCCACAAAGGGCCTGCCATCATATTCCACATCCAGCCGGTAGCGGGGCATGGTTCACCCCCCCGACCGGCTGAAAACCGCGCCCGGCGACACGGGAAAGCCGCGCAACAGGATGTCGCCATCCATCATCCCCTTGCCGGGGCGCTGGGCGCGGGTGATGCGAAAAGCCCCGTCCCCGCAGGCGACCAGCAGCCCGTCATCCAGCACGGTGCCGGGTGCTGCCCCGGCGCTGGCCGGTTCGACGGTGCCGCCAAGAATCTTCAGCCGGGTATCGTTCACCACGCTCCACGCGCCCGGAAAGGGCGCCAGGCCCCGCACCAGGCGGGATACGGCATCGGCGCTGGCGCTCCAGTCTATGGCGGCTTCGGTCTTGTCAATCTTGGGCGCATAGGTGACACCTTCCTCCGGCTGGGGCCGCCCTGAAACGCTCCCCGCCTGCAAACCGGAAAGCACCGGGCCGATCATGGCCGCGCCCAGCAGCGCCAGCCGGTCATGCAGGTCGCCCGTGGTGTCCTCTTCTCCGATGGGCAGATTCTGACGCGCCAGAATGGGGCCGGTGTCCAGCCCCTTATCCATCTGCATGATGGTGATGCCGGTCATCCGGTCCCCCGCCATCACCGCCCGGTGTATGGGTGCCGCCCCGCGCCAGCGCGGCAAAAGGCTGGCATGAACATTGATGCAGCCCAACCGCGGCGCCTGCAAAACCGCCTTTGGCAGAATCTGGCCGTATGCCACCACCACCGCTGCATCCAGCGCCATATCGGCAAAGTCGGCCTGCACGTCTTTCGATTTCAGGCTGGCGGGGGTAAACACATCGATGCCCGCCGTCTCGGCTTCCCGGTGCACCGGGCTTTTGCTGAGCGCCTTGCCGCGCCCCGCGCGGGCAGGCGGCTGTGTATAGACCGCCGCGATCTCGTGCCCGGCACCGATCAGCGCCTTGAGCGTGGGGACCGCGAAATCGGGCGTGCCCATGAAGGCCAGACGCATGGCGTTTCCCCCAACGGTTCAGAGAACGGCCACATCGCGCGTGAGCTTGGCCACTTTCTTGATGATCATATTGCGCTTCAACCGGGAGAGATAATCAATAAACACCACGCCGTTCAGATGGTCGATCTCATGCTGAACGCATGTGGCTTCCAACCCGTCCAGGGTTTCTTCCACCAGTTTGCCGTCATAGCCGAGATACCGCACCGTAACCTGTGCCGGGCGCTCCACCTCGGCATAATGGTCGGGCACGGACAGGCAGCCTTCGTTATAGCTGCTGCGTTCCCCGGATTCCCAGATCACTTCCGGGTTCACCATGAAACGGGGGCGGGGGTCGGTGGGATCGCCCTCGGTATCCACCACCAGCAGGCGCTTGGGCACGGCCACCTGAATCGCCGCCAGCCCGATGCCGGGGGCGGCGTACATGGTCTCCAGCATGTTGTCCATCAGCCGCCTGAGGTCATCATCCACCTGCCCCACCGGTTCGGAGCGGGTCTTGAGCAGGGGATCGGGTACGGTGATGAGATCCAGTTTTGCCATGATTCTGTGTCCTTGCGCGGCCATGCGCCCTTGTTTCCACGACTAGGTATGGCGAGCAACCGCCCGCGTCAAGCGCGACCGCCACGCGCGGGGAAGATCACCGTCTCGGATGGCCCCCCCGTGAAACTGTCGGCGCTTTCCAGCATCCGATCCCGCAGGAAGTCGAAAACCGCCCGAATACGGGCATTGCGGCGCAGATCACCGTGCGCCGCCAGCCACATTTCCTTTTCCAGCACCCGCACGCCCGGCAGCACACGCACCAGATCATCAGCGGCATCGGCCCGGAAACAGGGATAGGGGCCAATCCCCACGCCCCCTTTCAGCGCGTCCAGCAGGGCGGGAAAGCTGTTCACCTGCAACACCACCCGGTCCCGCACCGGAATGCCCTGATAGACCTGTTCATTGGTCAGGCCCATCAGATCGGCGGTCGGCAGGGCCACATCATGATCCGCCAGATCGGCCAGCCGCTGCGGCGTGCCATTGCGGGCCAGATAATCGCGGCTGGCATAAAAGCCGATGCCCATGCGGCCCACCTGCCGGGCGATCAGGTCCGGCTCGTCCGGGCGGAACAGCCTGATGGCCATGTCCGCCTCCCGCGCCACCAGGTCCGCCGCGGTCATGTCGATCCGCAGGTCAAGCCGGATACCCGGATATTCCCCGCGCAGATCCGCCAGCCAGCGCCCGCTGATGGCGGCGGGGGCGGAGATCGTCACTTTGCCCGTAAGGCTGGCATTGTCCCCGGTGACGACGCGGCTGATGGCGTTCACATCGTCCCGCATATGGCGCACATGATCCAGCAGCCGGGCGCCGGTTTCGGTCAGCGCCAGCCCGCTGCGGGCCCGGCCAAACAGATCGCAGCCCAACACCTCCTCAAGCGCGGCAAGGCGCCGGGACAGGGTGGGCTGGCTCACTTTCATGGCGCGCGCCGCCGCAGAGATCGAGCCTTCATCGGCGATCGCCAGAAAGAAGTTCAGGTCGTTCCAGTTCACACCGCGCCATTCGGTCATGATCGTCTTCCCCCGATAAAAGCCCGGCATCGCCGGATAGCGCCTGGTGGCGCGTTATCTATCCATATATGAATACCATATATCCATAAATTGACGTTTTCAATTCATAAATGGGGGTATAACTTCAGCCTCAGACAGACAGAGACATCAGGCAAACCAATGGGCCATCACCGCATCTCCCCAAAGCCGGTGGGCCCGAAACCGGAGACGAACCATGAAAAAGACCCTTCTCAGCGCCCTCGCCGCCACCGCCCTCATGGTGGCTTCCGCCACCCCCGCCACAGCCGGCGGCCTGGATGTGCGCAGCCTGCGCCTCAATCAGGCAATCGATGGCGGCGTGCAGGCCATGCAACAAGGCCAGTGGGCGAAAGCGGTAACCCGGCTGCAACAAGCCCGGCCCCTCATCAAGGACGCGGATCGCCAGGCCCGTCTGACCGCGCTGATCTGCTTCGCCGATGCCCGCGCGGCCAGCAATGCCGATGTGGAATGCGGCGACACCCCGGTGGCCACGCTGAGCCGCTAAAACCCTCTCGCTTCAAGGTGTGTGTCTCTCCCTGAATACACACGCCCCCCTGAGCGCCGGCCCCATCGGGTCGGCGCTTTTTTCATGACGGCAAAGCGGCATGGCGGCGGGAGCCACCCATGGCGGCCTTGATCAGCGGTCGAATACCACCGGGTCATCCAGAACATGGTCGCCCCTGGGGTCTTCCACCACCAGCACCCACAGGTCCGGGTCCATACGGCGACGCTTCGCGATGCGCTCCGTGATTTCAGCGTCGCTCAGACCGCTTTCCGGCCCCAGCCCCCGCCAGAAGCGGCGCCCGTCCATATCCACGGTCTGTTCCAGCAACAGGCCGACCCCGTTCAGCCGGTCCACATGCAACAGGATGCCGCCGCGTTCCCGGTCCCCCTTGTGCTGGATCACCGCCATCATTCCCTGGCCGTTGCACAGGCGCAAATGGGCATCGATCCACAGCCGTGCGGGAAGCCGACCCATCATGACGGGCTGTCTTCACCCGCATCCGGGGCGGGCGGCGGCACGGTCTCGCTCAGGCCAAGGGCGCTGGCCCGGTCGGCGAACAGGGCGCGGATGCGGGCGGGCGGATCGTCAAAGGCAATGCCCAGTCCGTCGCCCACGCTCCAGCTTACCACGCCGGACAGCGGGGGCCGATCCTCCACCGTCAGGCGCACCGACGCGCCGACCCTCAGGGGCAGGGAACAATCCAGCCGCACACCGCCCAGCGACAGGTTGCGCACCCGGCAAACGCTGTCATGGCCCGCCACATGCACCGTGGCGGGCCAGAGAACGCTGCGGCGGACATGCTGGCGCCGGTTCTCCTCGGCCATGGTTCTACAGGCTCGGTATGGTGTTATGGGCCAGCAGGGACTCCCGCTCCGACTCCAGCGCATGGCTGGTGCTGGCGGCGAAGGCGGCCATGTTCACCAGATCGCTGGCGGACGAGGTCATGCGGGCGATCTGCACCGATTTACCCATGCCCAGCAACAGCGGGCCGATCACCTTGCCATCCCCCAGTTCAGAGAGCAGCTTGTAGCCGATATTGGCCGAATGCAGCGCCGGCATGATCAGCACATTCGCCGGGCCGGACAGGCGCATGAAGGGATACAGCTCCATCAGGCGCTTGTTCAGGGCCACATCGGCCTGCATTTCCCCATCGAATTCGAAATCCACGCCCCGATCCGCCAGAAGCTGGACCGCCTTGCGGGATTCAAGGGTCTTGTCGCTGGGCGGGTTGCCGAAATTGGAAAAGGACAGGAAAGCCACGCGGGGGTCATGGCCCAGCCGCTTGACGAAATAGGCGGCCTGCTCGGCGATATCGGCCAGCTCCTCGCTGTTGGGCCGCTCATTCACCGTGGCATCCGCGATAAAGACCGTGCGGCCCTTGGTGACCACGATGGACATGCCAAAGGGGCGCAGGCCCGGCAGCGGATCGATCACGCGGCGCACATTCTGCAAGCTGCGCCAGAAATGGCGGGTCACGCCGGTGATCATGGCATCCGCATCGCCGGTGGCCACCATGCAGCTTGCGAACACGTTGCGGTCCCGGTTCACCAGCCGCTGCACGTCCCGAAGCAGAAAGCCGCGCCGGTTCAGCCGCTCATAGAGATAATCCACATAATCTTCGCGGCGATCCGTGGTGCTGGCATTCCAGATTTCGAACTCGCCGTCGTCCACACCCATCTCGCGCAGACGCTCACGGATCGGGGCCTCATACCCCACCAGAATCGGCTGGCCATACCCCGCCGTCTTGAAGCTGACGGCGGCCCGCAGCACGCGGTCCTCCTCCGCCTCGGCAAACACCACGCGGCGCGGCTCCCGGTTCTTGAGATCCTCGAACATCACCGACAGGGTGGCCACGGTCGGGTCCAGACGGGCCGACAATTCCTTCTCATAGGCTTCGAAATCATCAATGGTGGTGCGGGCCACGCCACTGTCCATGGCGGCCCGCGCCACCTTGATCGGAATGGCGCGAATCAGCCGCGGATCGAACGGCGCAGGAATGATGTAATCCGCGCCGTAATGGGGCTGCTGCCCGCCATAAGCGGCGGCCACTTCCTCCGGCACCTCCTCCCGCGCCAGTTCGGCCAGGGCGTGGACGGCGGCAATCTTCATTTCTTCATTGATGGTGCGCGCGCGCACGTCCAGCGCGCCCCGGAAAATATAGGGAAAGCCGAGAACATTGTTCACCTGGTTGGGATAATCGGATCGGCCCGTGGCGATGATGGCATCGGGCCGCACCCGCTTCACATCCTCCGGCGCGATTTCCGGGTCAGGGTTGGCCATGGCGAACACGATGGGCTTTTCCCCCATGGAGGTGATCATGTCCTCCGTCAACACGCCCGGCCCGCTCAGCCCGATCACCACATCCGCGCCGCGCATGGCATCTTCCAGCGTGCGCGCATCGGTCTTGATCGCGTGGGCGGACTTCCACTGGTTCATGTTTTCGTCACGGCCCTGATAGATCACGCCCGTGCGGTCCACCATGGTCACATTGTCATGGGGCACGCCCATGGTCTTGATAAGTTCGATACAGGCGATGCAGGCGGCCCCGGCGCCGATGGCCACCACCTTTGTATCCGCAAGCGTGCGCCCGGTCAGGTCCAGCGCATTGATGAAACCGGCGGCGGTGATGATGGCGGTGCCGTGCTGATCGTCATGGAACACCGGAATGTCCATGGCTTCCCGCAGGCGCTGTTCGATGATGAAACATTCGGGCGCACCGATGTCTTCCAGATTGATGCCGCCAAAGCTCGGCCCCAGCAGGCGAACGCAATTGACGAATTCGTCTATGTCCTCGGTGTCCACTTCCAGATCGATGCTGTCCACATCGGCAAAGCGCTTGAACAGAACCGCCTTGCCTTCCATCACCGGCTTGGACGCCTGCGCCCCCAGATTGCCCAGCCCCAGAATGGCGGTGCCGTTGGAAATCACCGCGACCAGATTGCCCTTGGTGGTATAGTCATACGCCAAATCCTTGTCCCGCGCGATTTCCCGCACCGGCACGGCCACCCCCGGCGAATAGGCCAGCGACAGGTCGCGCTGCGTGGCCATCGGCTTGGACGGGACGATTTCCAGCTTGCCCCGACGGCCCGAAGCGTGAAAACGCAGGGCTTCGGCATCGGAAAACTTGGATGTGGTCTTGGACATGATGACCCCTTGTTGTCTTGCGGCGCGCCAACAGGCGGCCTTCCTTTTTCGGCCCGTGGACCGGCCCCCGCGCACGCGCAGGCGGCACGCCCCCGTGACAGCGGCGCCAAGAGCGGCTATGCCTTGACCCCGCCGACCGACGGGCATCCCTTTGAAGATGCCCCACTGGCGAAATACAATGCCCGCCGCGCCCTTTCAATTGAAAGCCGACGGGACAGGGCAGAATTGCTGCGCCGCACCAGCATCCGACGTGCCTCAGGGCACCCTGAGAAGACCCCATGAGTCAGGAACGAGGACCCATGAGCGACCCCGACCCCAAAGCGCCCCACAGCCTGACACACGCACCGCACGGCGCCGTCCCCCACAAGGGGGACAGTGCGACCGGCGGCGGCGGCCGCGACTGGGCCGGGCTTGCCAATGCGCCCGGCACCACGCCCATGATGGCCCAGTTTTTCAATGCCAAGGCGCAGGCGCCGGACAGCCTGTTGTTCTATCGCATGGGCGATTTTTACGAGTTGTTCTTTGAGGATGCGGAAAGGGCCGCGGCGGCGCTGGATATCACGCTGACCAAACGCGGCAAAAATCTGGGCGAGGACGTGCCCATGGCGGGCGTGCCCGTCCATTCGGCGGACATGTATCTGGCCCGGCTGATCCGCCACGGCTTCAAGGTGGCCGTGTGCGAACAGACCGAAGACCCGGCGGAGGCGAAAAAGCGCGGCTCCAAGGCGGTGGTGCGGCGGGAAATCGTGCGCCTGGTCACGCCCGGCACGGTCACGGAAGACAATCTGCTGGAGTCGCGGCGGCACAACTTTCTGGCGGCTCTGGGCCGCGCGGGCGGGGAATTGGCGCTGGCGCTTGCCGACATGACCACGGGCGACTTCTGGCTGGAAGCGACCAGCCCCGAACGGCTGGAAACCGATCTGGCCCGGATCGGGCCGAGTGAGATCGTCATGCCCGATGCCCTGCCGGACGACGATACCCTGACACAGGCCCTGTTCGACTGGCGCGACCGGATCAGCCCCGCACCCGGCGCCCTGTTTGACAGCCGGGCCGGGGAAAGCCGCCTGAAATCCCTGCTGAAGGTGCACACGCTGGACGGGATGGGCCAGTTTTCCCGCGCCGACCTGGCTGCCGCCGGAGGGCTGATCGGCTATCTGGAGGATACCCAGAAAGGCGCCCATGTGCGCCTGAAGGCGCCGCAGAAGCGGGCGGCGGACAGTGTCATGTCCATCGATGCGGCCACCCGCCGCTCGCTGGAACTGACCGTGACCCAGACCGGGGACCGGCGCGGCAGCCTGCTGGCCACGCTGGATCACACCCTGACCGGCGCGGGCGGGCGCCTGCTGGCCGAACGCCTGAACGCCCCGCTTCGGGACCCGGCGGAAATCCGGGAACGGCTGGACAGTGTGGCGAGCTTCCTGGCCAATCCGGGCCTGAGGGAAACCGTGCGCGACCATCTGCGCCGGGCGCCGGATATGGAACGGGCCATGGCCCGCCTGTCGCTGGGCCGGGGGGGGCCACGAGACCTGGCCGCCATCGGTGCCGCGCTGGGCGTGGCCGCGCGGGTCAGTGCCGCCATGGCGGAAAGCGATGCCGCGGTCGCCGCACTGGCCGCACCGCTGAAACGCGCCGCCACCGCGCTGGGCGGGCATCAACCCATGGCCGATCTGATCACCCGCGCCCTGGTGGATGAGCCGCCGGTGCTGCTGCGCGACGGCGGCTTCATCCGACGCGGCTACAGCGATGCACTGGACGAGTTCCGCACCCTGCGGGACGAAAGCCGACGGCTGCTGATGGGGCTGGAAGCCGACTATCGCAAGCTCACCGGCATCGCCAATCTGAAGATCAAGCATAACAATGTGCTGGGCTATCATGTGGATGTGAGCGCCAAACAGGCGGAAAAACTGATGGCGCCGCCCCATGACACCACCTTTATCCACCGTCAGACTCTGGCCAATGCGGTACGGTTTTCCACTACGGACCTGTCAAAGTTGGCTGGCAAGATTTCAGAAGCGGGCGACCGGGCGCTGGCCACCGAGCAAGAGCTGTTCGAAGACCTCTGCCGTCAGGTTCTGGCGGATGCGGACGCCCTGTCGCACGCGGCGCGAGCCCTTGCGGTGGTGGATGTGGCAGCCGGGCTGGCGGCCCTCGCCGCGGAAAAAGGCTATTGCCGCCCGGAAGTGGACGACAGCCAGGCATTCAGTATCGAGGGCGGGCGGCACCCGGTGGTGGAAAATGCCCTTGGCGACGCGGGGGACGGACCCTTCGTGGCCAATGACTGCGATCTGGGCGCCGACCAACGCCTGTGGCTTGTGACCGGGCCGAACATGGCCGGCAAATCCACCTTTCTGCGGCAGAACGCGCTCATTGCCATCATGGCGCAGATGGGCAGCTATGTGCCCGCCGCCAGCGCCCATATCGGCGTGGTGGACCAGTTGTTCAGCCGTGTGGGCGCATCGGACGATCTGGCCCATGGCCGGTCCACCTTCATGGTGGAAATGGTGGAAACCGCCGCCATTCTCAATCAGGCCGGGCCGAAAAGCCTTGTGGTGCTGGACGAGATAGGCCGCGGCACCGCCACTTATGACGGCCTGTCCATCGCCTGGGCCGCGGTGGAAAATCTGCACGACGTGAACCGCTCCCGCGCGCTGTTCGCCACCCATTATCACGAACTGACCGCCCTGAAGGAAACGCTGGACGCGCTGAGCCTGCACGCCATGAAGGTGCGCGAATGGCAGGGGGAGGTGATTTTCCTGCATGAAGTGGGCGAGGGCGCGGCGGATCGATCCTATGGCATTCAGGTGGCCCGGCTGGCCGGGTTGCCGGAAGCGGTGATCGCCCGCGCCCGCACCGTGCTGGACACGCTGGAGAGCAGCGAACGAAACAGCGGCGGCGCGCTGAGCCAGGACCTGCCCCTGTTCCAGAGCCTGCCGGATCGCCGTCATGGCCCGGCCACGCCCGCCACCGACCCGGCGGCGGAAGCGGTGGCGCACAGGCTGCGGTCACTGAACCCCGATACGCTGACACCGCGGGAAGCCCTTGAGCTTCTGTATGAACTGCGCGACTCTGTGGACACCACTGACGGCCATCCGGCAAGGAGCCACCATTCATGACCGCCATCATGCCCCTCGCGCAGATCAAGGACCGCAAGGCCATCATCGACCGCAAGGCGCTGATGGGCCGGGTCGCCGAACTGGCCGAAACCCACCGGGACACGGCGCTGAACCAGGCGATGGTGGCCCTGCTGAAAGAGGCCCACGCAAGCGGCATGGCGGAAATCCGCCAGCGTTTCGAGGCGGGCACCATGGGCGGTCGGCGCACGGCGCGGGCCATCGCCTATCTGACCGACCAGATTCTGCGCGTGGCCTTCGATGTGGTCACGGAACACCTGCACCCGCTGGCCAACCCCACCGCCAGCGAACGCATGGCGCTGGTGGCCGTGGGCGGCTATGGCCGGGGCGAAATGGCCCCCTATTCAGACGTGGACCTGCTGTTTCTGATCCCGCACAAGTCCACCCCCTGGGTGGAGATGGTGGTGGAGACCATGCTCTATCTGCTGTGGGATCTGGGCCTGAAAGTGGGCTATGCCACGCGCACGCCGGAGGAATGCACCCGGCTTGCCCGCACCGACCTGACCATCCGTACCGCGCTGCTGGAATCCCGCTATCTGTGGGGCGATCGATCGCTGTTCGATCAGGCGGCCAAGCGCTTCATACGCCGGGTGGTGGCCCTGACCGGTACGGAGTTCGTGGACCAGAAGCTGGCCGAACGGGACGCCCGCCACGCCCGCATGGGCGATAGCCGCTATGTGGTGGAACCCAACATCAAGGACGGCAAGGGCGGCTTGCGCGACCTTCAGACCATGTGGTGGATCGCCCGCTATCTCTATGGCGGCATCCAGCCCAGCGAAGTGCTGGATCAGGGTGTGCTGACCACGGAAGAATACAACCAGTTCCAGCGCGCCGCCAAATTCCTGTGGACGGTGCGGATCGCGCTGCATTTCGAAGCCGGACGGGCGGAGGAAAGGCTGACTTTCCCCATGCAGCTCGAACTGGCCAAGACCCTTGGCTACACGGACCATCCCGGCGCCAGCGGGGTGGAGCGCTTCATGAAGCACTATTTCCTGGTGGCCAAGCAGGTGGGCGACCTGACCCGCGTATTCTGCGCCGTTCTGGAAGCGCGCCAGAAAAAGACCCTGCTGTCCCGCCTGAGGCGCCGTCGCAAGGTGCAGGGCTTTGCCGTGGAAGGGGAGCGCCTGACCGTATTCAGCCCGGACGACTTCAAGGACAACCCGGCACGGATGATCGCCATTTTCAGGGTTGCCGACGAAAAAGACCTGGACATTCACCCGGATGCGCTCAGGGCCATACAGCAGAATCTGGGGCGCATCACGGATCGCGTGCGCCGGGACCCGCAGGCCAACCGGGATTTCCTGACCGTCCTGACCTCCGCCAAAAACGGCGAGATCAATCTCAGGCGCATGAACGAAGCAGGCGTTCTGGGCCGGTTCATCCCGGATTTCGGGCGCGTGGTGGCGCAGATGCAATATGACATGTACCACCACTATACGGTGGACGAGCACACCATCCGCGCCATCGGCCTGCTGGCCCGGATCGAACGCGGCGAACTGGTGAACGATCATCCGCTGTCCAGCCGGGTGATTTCCAAGATCGCCTCGCGCAGGGTGCTGTATATGGCCGTATTGCTGCACGATATCGCCAAGGGCCGTGGCGGCGACCATTCGGTGATCGGCGCCGAGGTGGCGAAAGACCTCTGCCCCCGTGTGGGCCTGGACCCGGCGGAAACGGAAACCGTGGCCTGGCTGGTGCGCTGGCATCTGGCCATGTCCAACACCGCCTTCAAGCGCGACCTGTCCGACCGCAAGACGATTCAGGATTTCTGCAAGCTGGTGAAAAGCCCGGAACGGCTGCGCCTGCTGCTGGTGCTGACGGTGGTGGACATCCGCGCCGTGGGGCCGGATGTGTGGAACGGCTGGAAGGGGCAATTGCTCCGCGACCTGTATGACGCCGCAGAAGAAGAACTGCTGGTGGGCCACGCCAATGTGGGCCGCACTGAGCGGGTGGCCGCCAAGCAGGCGGAAATGGCCGACGAACTGGCGGACTGGACACCGGACGAGATCGCCCGCCACACCGCCCGCTTTCTGGACAGCTACTGGATCGCCGAGGATGTACCCACCCTGGTGCACAATGCCCAACTGATCCGGGAGGCTGAAAAATCCGGCGTGGAAGTGCAGGTCTCGGAACGGATCGAGCCCAGTATGGACATGACCCAGATTTCCGTTTACGCGGCGGACGCGCCGGGGGTGTTCGCCCGCATATCCGGGGCGCTGGATCTGGCGGGGGCCAGCATCACCGGGGCGCGCATCCACACCACGCGGGACGGCATGGTGATGGACAATTTCATCGTTCAGGCCTTCGACAATACCGCGCTGGACGACAGCCATCAGCTTCGCAAGCTGGACGATGCCGTGGCCAAGGCGCTCAAGGGCAAGCTGAGCCCGCGGGAAAAGCTGATCGCCCGCAATCAGGGCGGCCTGGCGGACAAGGAGGACGCCTTCGAGGTGGAGCCGCAGGTGATCGTGGACAACAAGGCCAGCAACTGGTCCACCGTGATCGAGGTGGACGCCAAGGACCGGCCCGGCCTGCTCTATGACCTAGCCTTCGTGATCTACAAGCTGCGGCTGTCGCTGACCTCGGCGCAGGTGGCCACCTTTGGCGAGCGGGCGGTGGACGTGTTCTATGTGCGGGACCGGGACGGTGCCAAGGTGACCCATCCGGTCCGCATCCGCAATCTGCGCACCAAACTGCTGAAGGCCGTGGCCGGAGAGCCGGTCTTCTCCCGGCGCCGCAAGGTGCGGGACGCGCTCGATCAGGCAGCGCAATAAGATGACGGCCAAACCGGACAACCCGTCTCCGCGCAAGGCGGCTCTCGCCGGTTTCCGGCGCCATGCGGGCACGGTGGGCGGGTTGACCATGCTCAGCCGCCTTTTCGGCTTTGCGCGGGATGTGCTGATGGCCGCCGCGCTCGGCGCCGGGCCGGTGGCGGATGCCTTTTTCATCGCCTTCAAGCTGCCCAATTTCTTTCGCCGCATCACCGCCGAAGGGGCGTTCAACGCCAGCTTCGTTCCGCTTTATGCCGGGTTGCTGGGCACCACGGCGGACGAGGCTGCCCGCGAGCGGGCCGCGGACTTTGCCGGAAAAGTGCTGGGCTGGTTTCTGCCGGTGCTGCTGATTCTGCTCGCCATCATGGAAGCGGCCATGGTCCCGGTCATGACCGGGCTCACCGGCGGCTTTGACGGAGACACGGAAAAGTTCGATCTGGCGGTGGAGTTGGGCCGGGCCACTTTTCCCTATCTGGTGACCATATCGCTGGTCGCCTTCTTTTCCGGCCTGCTGAATGCCCACACCCATTTCGCCGCCGCCGCTTTCGTGCCGGTGCTGTTCAATCTGGTGCTGATCACCGCCCTGCTGAGCGCGGGGGAAACGGCCCTGGACACGGCGCGGGCGCTGGCCTGGGCGGTATCGCTATCGGGGCTGGTGCAGCTTGTCTGGGTGTATGGCGCGGCCCGCCGGGCCGGTATCCGCATCCGCTTTCAACTGCCGCGCCCCTCGGCGGATGTGGCCCGCCTCGCCCGCCTGATGGGGCCGGCGGCCCTGGGCGCCGGGGCGCTGCAACTGGGCCTGCTGGTGGACCTGTTTCTGGCCGCCCGCTTTCTGGATGACGGCGCCGTAAGCTGGCTGTTCTATGCCGACCGGCTGCATCAGCTACCCATCGGGGTGGTGGGTGTGGCGGTGGGGATCGTGCTGCTGCCCGGCATCTCCCGCTTGCTGGCGGATGGCGACCGGGCCGGGGCCAATCGCCAGCAGAATGACGCCATCCTGTTCGCCATGACACTGACCCTGCCCGCCGCCGCCGCCCTGGCGGCCATACCGGAAGCCCTGATCAGCGGCCTGTTCGAACGGGGCGCCTTCACCCGCGCGGACAGTGTGGCCACGGGGCGGGCGCTGATGGCCTATGCGCTGGGCCTGCCCGCCTTTGTGCTGGTGAAGGTGCTGACCCCCGGCTATCACGCCCGCCGGGACACGCGCACGCCGGTGCGCTATGCCATGATGGCGCTGGTGGTGAATCTGGCGCTCAATCTGATCCTGATCGGCCCCATGGCCCATGCCGGGCTGGCGCTGGCCACCAGTCTCAGTGCCTGGGTCAATGTGGCCCTGCTGGCCCGCGGCCTGACCGGGCAGGGCCTGCTGGAAGTGGCGGGCGACACCTGGCGCCGCCTGGGCCGCGCACTGGTGGCGACGGCCCTGATGACGGCGGGCCTGATCGGCCTTGCCAGCGTGATGCCTGCCCTGGTGGCGGCCCTGCCGGGCGGTCTGACCGGCGGCATTGCCGGGGACGCCGTGCCGCTCGTGCTGCTGGTGGGGGCGGGTCTGACGCTCTATTTCGGCGCGGCCTTCGCGCTTGGGGTCTATGCCCCGGCCAGCCTGCTGGCGCGGCTGTCAAGGCGGCCCCGCTGAGGCGGCCCGCCAACCCCGGCATGATGCTTGTCTTTGGCGGCGGCCCTTGTCATAAGGCAGGCAGTAGCCCCCAAGACCAGATGGAGAGAGTCCCCGTGTCATTCCACGCTTCTTCAGGCCGCGTTTTTTCCGGTGCCCAGCCTTCGGGCAATATGCATCTCGGCAATTATCTGGGTGCCTTCAGGAACTGGGTTGCCCTTCAGGACAGCCATGAATGCCTGTATTGCGTGGTGGACCTGCACGCCATCACCGTATGGCAGGATCCCGCGGAACTGACCCGCCAGACACGGGAAGCGGCCGCGGCCTACATGGCCGCCGGGGTGGACCCGCAAAAGTCCATCCTGTTCAACCAGTCCCAGGTGATGGCCCATGCGGAGTTGAGCTGGATCTTCAATTGCGTCGCCCGCATCGGCTGGCTGAACCGGATGACACAGTTCAAGGACAAAGCGGGCAAGAACCGGGAAAAGGCCAGCGTGGGCCTGTGGGTCTATCCCACCCTGATGGCGGCGGACATTCTGTTGTACCGGGCCAACCGCGTGCCCGTGGGGGAGGATCAAAAACAACATCTGGAATTGACCAACGAAATCGCCCGCAAGTTCAACCATGATTACGATACGGACCTGTTCCCGGAGGTGGAGCCCATTATTCAGGACACCGGCGCGCGGGTGATGAGCCTGCGGGATGGTTTGCGGAAGATGTCCAAGTCCGAGCCCAGCGACATGACCCGCATCAATCTGACCGACGACCGGGACCTGATCGCAAAGAAAATCCGCAAGGCCCGCACCGATTCGGAGCTGATCCCCGCCACCATGGACGCGCTGGGCGAACGGGCGGAGGCACGCAACCTGATCGGCATTTATGCCGCCCTTGCGGACATGAAAAAGGATGCCGTCTGCGCACGTTTCGAGGGGCAGGGCTTTGGCGACTTCAAGAGGGCGCTGACGGAACTGGCGGTGGAGCGGCTCGCCCCCATCACCGAGGAAATGGCCCGCCTGATGAACGCCCCGGACCATATCGACCGGGTTCTGCGCGACGGCGCCGAGCGTGCCCGCGCCATGGCCGAACCCACCATGGCCGAGGTGCGCCGCGCCATGGGCCTGCTGGCCTGATGCCTGGCCTCCGGCGTCAGCAATAACAGCCCCTGTTCAGTCAGGGTTCAGCCCCCATATGATGAGGTGAGGATACGACACATGAATCATGCGGAGAGAGTAATGCAACCCATTCGTCATCTGGCACTTATTGCGGCAGCGCTTGTGCTGGGTGCCTGTGCCAAATCCTTTGAAAGCGATGTGGCAACCTTCCACAACATGCCGGCACCCGGCGGCAAGACCATCGCCGTTCAGGCCATGGACCCTGACAAGCAGGACAGCCTAGAATATGCCCAATATGCGACCGTTGTGGGGCGGAAACTGGCACAGCAGGGCTTCAAGCTGGTGGACAGCACGGATAATGCGGACCTGATCGCCGGTTTCGACGTAACCCTGTCCGAAGGTCGCGTCCATATTGACGACCGTGGCTATGGCGGCGGCTTTTATGGCGGCTATGGCTTTGGCGGCTTCCACGGCTATCCCTATTGGGGCATCGGTCCCGGCTTCAACCGGCGCACGGAATCGGAAACCGTCTATACGGCCCGGCTGGCCATGGAAATCCGCGAACCCGGCGGCAAGATGGTCTTTGAAGGCCGTTCCGAAGCGGAAGTGGACAGCCGCGCCCTGCCCGAACTGGTACCGCTGCTGGCGGAAAGCCTGTTCCGGGAATTTCCCGGCCAAAGCGGCATCACCCGGCAGGTGAAGCTGAAGGGCGACATGGTGGAAAAAATTCAGGACCCGAACGCCTATTGAGGTCCATGCCGCCCCGGCGCGGCCTTCAACACGCGATCTTCAAGCCCGGCAGGCCCCTGCCGGGCTTTTTCTTGTCCGCCCATGACCCGCCCCCGCCGGGCTGCCGCGACAGAGCGCCACCCCGCTTTGTCACCACATGAACCGCGAACCGGGGACCGCGGGAAACGGCCCCGGCGGCCATGAGGGCACCCGCACCGGCCCCGATCAGCTATTGACATGGTCGCATCACGCGATACATTCTGCAATGTACTTTGTATTGAAAAGTACTTTATTATCCCGAAAAAGCAGGATGGAGAACGTCATGACAGACCCCGCAAATCAGGGAAACCGGCCCGATCCACATGACGGGGCCAACCCACGGCAGGAAGCCAATCCCCGGCAAAGGACCGATCCACATGACGGGACCGACCCACGGGACGGGGCCGACCTCCTGGCGGCATCCCCCGGCGATGCCGCTGGCGACCCCGCCGGTGATCTGGCCCTCATTCGCCGCATGATGGAAGAAGGCCGCGCCCGGCTGGGGGCGGACGGACGCCATGTCACCCTGTGGGGCATCATTGTCGCGCTGGGCTTTCTGGGCACCTGGGCGGTGGTCGCCGGTTATCTGCCACGGGTATCCCCCTGGCTCTGGGTCTGGTTGCCGCTGGGGCTGATCGGCTGGACGGTCAGCATGGTGATCGGCCGCAACACCCCCGGATCGTCCAATCCCGTAGGGCGCATCGGCGATGCCGCCTGGCTCGCCGTGGGCCTGTCCATGACCGTTGTGCTGATCGCCGGCCTCGTGGGCGGCCACGGCCCGTCCCCCATCACGGTGGTCATGATCAGCGCGGCCCTGTTCGCCAGCGCCTTTTTCACCATCGCCCTGGTCACCAAAGACCGCTATCTCGCCGTGGTGCCCGTGGGCTGGTGGGCTGTTCTGGGCTGGATGACTCAGGTGGAAACCTTCACCCGGCCCATGCTTCTGGCCCTTGCCCTGATCAGTGTGAGCCTGATCACCGTGCCCGGCCTGATCCTGATGCGGTGCCATGGCCGACGGGGGCACCATGGCGGGGTATGATGTCAGCAAGCTGGACGATGTGATCCATTCCAAGGCACGGCTGGCCATCATGTCCTATCTGATGACCGCCGACCCATGCGACTTCACGGACCTGAAAACCCAACTGGGTCTGTCTGACGGCAATCTGTCCACCCATCTGCGCAAGCTGGAAAGCAGCGGCTATATACAGATGGAGAAAACCTACCGGGGACGCAAACCGCTGACCCGCCTGCGCCCCACCGCCGCTGGCAAAAAAGCCTTCCGCGCCCATGTGGAAGGGCTGGCCCGACTGCTGGGGCCTTCCCTGGGCGGCTCCGGGCCGGATTGACGGAAGGAAACCCGCAAAAAGGGGGGCAACCGCCCCTATTTTTCCGGCAGAGAACGATAGACGAAGCTGATGAACAGGTCTGTCCAGCCGTCCCGTTCCGTGTGCCATTTGTCCGCCATATCCGCCAGCGGCGCTGCCGCCTGAATCTCTTTCAGGCTTTTGCCCTCGGCCTTCTGGGCGGCGATGCGGTCACGGGCCTCCGTCACCACATCCCGATAGGTTTCCAGCCCCGCCCGATCGGTCACCGGGCCATGGCCGGGAATGATGATGGTGTCGTCGTCCACCCGCTCCAGCGCCACCGAGACCGCGTTCAGGATGCCATCGATGGAACCGCCATTGTCCACATCGATGAAGGGGAAGCGGTTGTTGAAGAACGTATCCCCCATGTGCAGCACATTGCTGCCGGTGAAATGCACCATGGAATCGCCGTCCGTATGGGCATGGGGAACATGGATGACGCGCGCCTCCTCCCCGTTCAGATGCAGGCTCATTTCCTCATTGAAGGTGACAACCGGCAGGGTCGCATCGGAAGCCGGGTCCATCACGGCACCGAACGCCTTGATCTCCGCCCCGGTTTTCAGGCGATGGCGCACATTGTCATGGGCGATGATCAGCGCCCCGCTCTGCCCCAGATTCTCGTTGCCCCCGGAATGATCCATATGGAAATGGGTGTTGATGACGAAGCGCAGAACCGGATCGCCGGTTTCGGCCACCGCCGCACGGATTTTATCCGTCAGCGGCGCGTACTGATCGTCCACCAGAAAGGCACCATCCGACCCGCTGGACAGCGCAATATTGCCGCCCCGGCCAAAGATCACATGAACCGGGCCGCGCAGCGCCTCCCGCGTGACGGTTACATCCGCCATGTCATTCTGCGCGAAAACCGGCGCGCCCGCACCCATCACAAGCGCGCAAACCGCCGCAAACTTCCCGAACCCGCTCATAATGTCGCCCCTTTTGCCTGTGCGTTATCATTGGCCAAGAGCCTACCGCCTTCGCCCTTCCGGTCAAGCATGTCGGGCCGGGCGTGTTGCAGGCTGATCGCCTTTGGGCTTGTATGACCGGGGCGGGATTGGCTAAACCGATTGAAACCGGCGACTCATTTGGGAAGGCCGGGCGCGCTTCTTTTGGGATAAGGTGAATTATGGCCGACAGGCAGGTCATCGCGGTTCTTTTCGGCGGCCGCAGCGTGGAACATGATGTGAGCATCCTGACCGGCTTGCAGTTCCTGGAGGCACTGGACCCGGAGCGCTATAGCGGCCTTCCGGTCTATATCGACCCGCTCGGTCACTGGTGGACCGGGGCGCCGCTGCTCAGGCGCAGCCAGTATCCGATCAAGGCCGATGATCCGCCCCGCGGACTTCAGCGGGTGCGGCCCGATCTGGCCCGCCCGGCGGGCAGCCGCCCCCGTCTGGTGGCCACCCGGAAGGGCCTGTTCGGTACCAGGGAAACCCTGTTGCCCTTCGATCTGGCGGTGCCCGCGCTGCACGGCTCCAATGGGGAGGACGGCACGCTTCAGGGGCTGCTGGACTTTGCCGACATACCCTATGCCGGATGCCGTACGCTGGCGGCGGCAGCCACCATGGACAAGGCATTCTTCAAGTCCATCTGCCGCGACGGCGGGCTGACCGTGCTGCCGGACCTGGTGGTGGACAGGCCGGAACACGGCCAGTTCCTGGACCCGGACACGGTGGCGCAAACCCTGTCGGATGCACTGGGCGCGGACCCCTATCCACTGATCGTAAAGCCCTGCAATCTGGGCAGTTCCGTTGGCGTGCAGCGCGCCACCGACCGGGATGGTCTGATGGCCGCGCTGACCGGGGTGTTCCGGCTGGATGGCCGGGCCCTGGTGGAGCCATGCGTCACCTCGCTGGTGGAATATAATGTGGCGGTGCGCCGGGCGCCGGATGGCAGGGTGCTGACCTCCGCCATCGAACGCCCGCTGGCCAAGGGGGATGTGCTGGACTTCGCCAACAAATACCGCGCGGGCGGCGATGCGGGCGGCCCCAAGCTGGACGGCGCCGAGAGCGAGGGCATGGCATCGCTCAATCGGGAGCTGGACCCGGAAAGCCTGAGCGACGCACAGGCCCGGCAAATCCGGGAGACGGCGGAAAGCCTGTTCGACGGGCTGGACCTGGCGGGCAGTGTGCGGGTGGATTTCCTGGCCGATGCGGACAGCGGCGATTTGTGGCTGAACGAGGTGAACACCTGTCCCGGCAGTTTCGCCTATTTCCTGTGGGAAGCGGCGGAAACCCGCACCAGTTTTCTGGACCTGACCCATGACCTGATCCGGGAAGGGTTCCGGCTTTCCGGCAAGCGGCTGGGGCTGACCGATGCCGCCGCCGGGGGCGCGACCCTGTTCAAGGGGCGGGACTGACCCATGGCCAGCGCCGCCCAGAACATTGCGGCTGACCGCGCGGCCACCATGGATGGGAACAAGGCCGCCGCGCCGGATGGCCCCACACCGGAAGGCCCCTGGGCGGCGAAAACGCTTTCCCCGCCCACGGACGGGGCAACCGCCCATCGCAGCTTTGTCTGGCTGCATGGCTGGGGGCAGGACCATAACAGCTTTAACCGCCTGACCCGCCTTCTGGCGGATACCGGCCATCACCAGATATTCGACCAGCCGGGGTTCGGCGCCACGCCCAAACTGGCGGACGGCGCGGGCACGGCGGATTATGCCGACGCGCTGGCCCGTGAGCTGGACCGCCGCGGCGCTGCCGGTGGCCCCAGGGGGCCGCACATTCTGGTGGGGCACAGCTTTGGCGGGCGCGTGGCGCTGCAACTGGCTCAGCGCCACCCGAAAAAGGTGAAAGCCGTCATCATCATTGCCGGAGCGGGCCTGCCCCGGCGGCGATCGCTGCGCTTCCGGCTCCGGGCCATGGCCCTGAAGATGCTGGGGCGGCTGGCGGCGCTGGCCGACAGCCTGGCCCGCAATGCGCAGGACACGGGTTACCGCGCCCGCTTCCAGGCCCGTTTCGGCAGCGCGGATTACCGGAATGCGGGCGCCTTGCGGGCCACCTTCGTGGCCGTGGTCAATGAAAACCTGACCAATGTGGCGCGCGCCGTGCGCCAACCGGCGCTGTTGCTCTATGGCAGCGAGGACAGCGAAACACCGCCGGAACTGGGCGCCCGGCTGGAAGGGCTGATGCCGCTGTCCCGCTTCAGCGAACTGGCGGGGTTCGGCCATCTGGATATCCTCGATCGGGGTGCCTATCAGGTGGAAGCCCGCATCCGGCGCTTCCTGAACGATCTGGACCCGGACAATCGCCAGACCCGGCACCACGGGCCGCAGACACGGGGCGGCCAAGGCAGCAGGGGCAGCACAGGAAGCGGAAGCAACGGGGATAATGGCGCCACCGCCCCCCCTGACCGCGACCCCGGTGACAGGGAGTTCCGCACGCCATGATCTTCGACCCCGCCAACGGACTGATCCTGCTGGTGGCCGCCGCGCTCGGCTGGCTTCTGTTGGAACGTGCCCTGCTCTATATGACCTATTTCCAGCAGGAGGAATACGACACGCCGCGTTTTCTGGGCTGGATGTGGCGCGCCCGCGCCGTGGACAGCCGCACCACGCTGGCGCTGCTGACACTGGCGGCAATGGACGGGCTGGTCTTTCTGGCGCTGAAACAGCACCCCACCCCCTTTACCCTGGCACTGGCCGCCGTGATCCCGGCGCTGGCCGCCCATCAGGAACGGGCGCGCCGCCGCGGCCACAAGAAACCGCTGGCGCTGACCCAAAGGGTGCGGCGCATTCTGGGCGTTCATGCAGGGCTGATGCTGGCGCTGGTGGCAACGGCCTATCCGCTGGTATTGCAGGCCCCCACCGGCACCCGGCTGGATCTGGACCTGAGCGCGCTCACCATGGCGCAGGCACGCTATGACTGGCGCGGGCTGGCGCTGATCGCGCTGATGGTGGCGCTCATCCAGCTAACACCGCTGATGCTGGTGGTGGCCAATCGGGCGCTGGCCCCGCTGGAAGCCCACATCAGGGCCGGGTTCCGGCGGGAAGCCGAGGACCGGCTGGCCCGGCTCAACCCCACCGTGATCGGCATTACGGGGTCGTTCGGCAAGACCTCCACCAAGCATATCCTCGCCCATATCCTGTCCAGCGCCGCGCCCACGCTGGCCACACCCGGCAGCGTCAATACGGATATGGGGATCACCCGCATCATCCGCGAAAAGCTGACCGGCGAGCACCGCTATTTCATCGTGGAAATGGGCGCCTATGGCCCCGGCTCCATCGCCCGGCTGTGCCGCCTGACGCCGCCGGATACGGGCATTATCACCGCCGTGGGACCGGCCCATTATGAGCGCTTCAAAACGCTGGACGCGGTGGCCCGCACCAAGTTCGAGCTGGCGGAGGCCGTGTTCCAGAGCGGTGGCCGCATGGTGGTGAACCGATCCGGCATCCCGGCGGATCTGCTGGAAGACCGGCTGGACCAGGTGCGCGGCGATTATGTGATGGTGGCCATCGGCCCGGACGAGGGCGGCGCCCATGTGACGCTCACGGACCATCATATGACGCCCGACGGGCTCAACCTGACCCTTATCGAAAAAGCGGGCACCTTTGACACGGATGGCGCCACCCACACCCTGACCCTGCCGCTCTTTGGCAGCCATCAGGCGGGCAATGCGGCAGCGGCCATTGCGCTGGCGCGGTCACTGGGGATGCCCATGGCCGCCATCAAGGCCGCGATCGCCGATATGCCCCAGATCAACCACCGGCTGGCGGTCATTCGCGCGGCGGGCCAGCCCACCATCATCGACGACGCCTATAACAGCAATCCGGTGGGCTTCGAGCAGGCGCTCACCGTATTGGACTTTCTGGCCCACCACAGTGGCGGGCGCCGCATCCTGATCACGCCGGGCATGGTGGAACTGGGCGCCCGGCATGACGAGGACCACGCCCGGCTGGGCCACTTCGCGGCGGGCAAGGTGGATCTGGCGCTGGTGGTAACACCCCAGCGCATTCCCAGCTTTGTGGACGCGCTGAAGGCCGCCTCGGGCGGGGCCACCGTGCTCACATTCGATCGCCAGCAGGAAGCGGAAAGCTGGGCCGCGAACCAGTGGCGGCCCGAAGACGTGGTGCTGTTCGAAAACAATCTGCCGGACCTGTTTGAGAGCCGACTCTCGCTATAGGGCGTGGGATGGCAACCGCGCCCCTTTGCCCTGTTAATCAGGGTCCGGTTGATCCGGCGCGGGCGCTTCCGGGTCCACTTGGCCCGCCGCCTCTTCCTTTGGAAGATCAAGGTCCATCACCTCGATGGTGCGGCGGGCGATCTCGGCCTCCTCACTGTCCGGCGCCTGCTGGATAACCCTCACGAACGCCCGGCGCGCTTCCGCCAACCGGTCCTGCGCACGGCGCAGATTGCCCAGTTCCAGCAATCCATCCACCCGTTCGGGAAAGGCATCCCGGTAGCGGGACAGAATGTCCGCCGCCTCGTTCAGCCGGCCAGTCTGGCGCGCGGCGGATGCCAGAAGGGCGAGAGCGGGCGTGTCCTTACGCATCCCGTCCAATGCTTCCTTCAGAGTGTCATAGGCGGCCTCCATGTCCCCGTCCGCCGCATGGATGCGACCCTGATCCACCAACAGACTGCGATGCAGCGCCGTTCCCGATTCCACCAGCGACAGCGCCTGACCGATCGCCTGATAGGCGCGGACAATCTCCGACGCCATCAGCCAGGCATTGGCCGCCTGGCCCAGCATGTCCGCCAGCGCCCGCCCCGTGGCGGTGACCCGGCGGCCATCCACCAGCGGCATGTCCTTGCCGGTGCGCATGTCTTCCACCAGGCTTTCCAGCCTGACCGCCGATTCGGCATATTCGCCCAGCTCATACAGGCCCACCGCCTCGCAGTGGCGCGCGGGCACGCCGCCGCCATCCGCCTGCCAGGCCAGCGCCATGTTGATCCCCGCATCGGGGCTGCCCATCGCCTTGTTCATGCACTGGTCATAGCGCGCCCGGCCCGGGCGCTCGGCCACCGCATCAACGCCAAGCGCAAGAACACAACAGGCTGTCAGCATCAATCGGATCATGGTGAACGCACTCCTTCGACAGGGACCGCCTTGATTCGCCATCGGCATCGCCCCATTGTCGCAACTGGCATGGCCATTTCGGGGCAGTGGAAATTTAAGCGGAGACAGCATGACGGACACCCATCTTCTTGTGTTCGGTCCCGGCTACAGTGCCCGGGCCGTCATGGCAAGGGCCCGCGCGGCGGGATGGCGGATCAGCGCCACTGCCCGCACGACAGACAAGGCGGAAGCCCTGGCCGATATGGGCGTTACGCCGATCCCGTTCCAGGCGGGCACCCCCTTCGCCCCGCCGAAACAACCGGTGACCCATGTGCTCGCCAGCCTTGCCCCAAGCGCCGACCGGTCGGCGGAAGACCCGGTGCTGGCGCAGGCGGAAACCTGGCTGAGGGGTGAAGAAACACTGGTCTGGGCGGGCTATCTGTCCAGCACCAATATATATGGCGACCATGACGGCGCCTGGGTGGATGAAACCACGCCCCCCGCCCCCACGCTGGATCGCGGGCTGGACCGGCTGCGCGCGGAAACGGCCTGGCGGAGGCTGGCCGGGCCGGGCCGGGTGGTGGATGTTTTCCGCCTGGCGGGGATTTACGGGCCGGGTCGCAACGCGGCGCGCAGCCTGCGACTCGGCAGGGCGCGGCGCGTGATCAAGCCGGGTCAGGTGTTCAGCCGCATCCATGTGGACGATATCGGCGATGCGGTGATGCGGGCGATGGGTCAGGCGCTGGCATTTTCAAAGCCGCCAGGGGGGCTGGAAACCGACGGCGCCCGGCTGTTCAATCTGGCGGACGATATGCCCGCCCCGCCTCAGGACCTGATAACGCAGGCCGCCCACTGGATGGGAATCACCCCGCCACCGGAGCAGGACTTCGACACCGCCGACCTGCCCCCCATGGCAGCCAGCTTCTATGCTGACTGCAAGCGTGTGCAAAACAGGCGCGCGAAAGACATTCTGGGGTGGCAACCGCTATGGCCTGACTGGCAGAGCGGGCTGAAGCCACTGGCCGCGGCGGAAAAGGCGGTGCTGGCCATGGGACGGCACGGGGGCGCCTGACGGAATCCACCCGACACGCCTCGAATCAGGCCATGGCGTCCACATCCTCCACCGACATGGTGCCGGGAATGATGAAGATGGGGCAGGGCATCTGAGCAATATTGTGATGGGTGAAATAATCCACCAGCGGGCCGGGGTCGCCTTCCGTACCCGCCCCCAGCGCAAGGCCGAAAATATCCGGCGCCTCCCCCAGATATTTCAGCAGTTCTTCCCGCGGGTCTCCTTCCCGGATGACCAGTTCGGGCTGAACGGAATAACGGGATTCCAGCTTCTCCGCCTCGTCCCGGAGCATGATATCCGCTTCTTCCCAGGCTTCTTCGCGCATCCGGTTGGCCACCGCCATCCAGTGCTGAAACTCCCCCGGACGGATGCAATGGAACAAGACCAGTTCCCCGCCGGTAATGTGCGAAGCCCGCGCCGCGGCGAACCGGATGGCCACCCTTGATTCAGGCGAGCCATCCACCACGGCGACGATTTTCCGCACCCGTTTGGGCACCGGCTGCAATGGCGGGTGGATATCCCCGGTCTGGTCGGGTTCAGTCATGGCGTCTCCCCCTCGGATCGCGGTCAGCGTGACACCGCCGGGGGCCGATGACAAGATTGACGTTCCCGTTATTTCAACAGGACATTGGTGACCTCACGCATCTGAGTTCGGGCACGCAGAAGATAAAAACCCTGCATGGCCAGATGGTTGGCTAGAACGCCCGCCACCGCGCCATTGGTCACCACAAGGGGATCGAGCCGCGCCGCCGCGCTCAGGGAGGCGATCAGCTCATCGAACAACTGCACCAGATCCCTGTCTTCGAGAATTTCCCGGAAATCCTTTTTCAGCGCTTTCAGAACCATCGTATAGGCATAGACCTGCCCCTTGGTCCGGTAAAACAGATCGTCGGCGCCGGTGTCCGGCAGGAAGCCGCCCCCATGACCGGCGATATATTCATCCAGCGCCGCGCTGGATGAGCCAAGGTCCAGCGCCACCCGGTCCAGCGTGGCCAGCAGATTGTCCGCCCGGCGATCAAAAACCGCATCCCCCTTGCCCAGCCGGGCATTATAGGCGCGCAACTGGCGGGCGGCTTCCCGGTAATAGCTGTCCGCCGGGGTGGTGGGCAAAAGCGAGGTGGAAAAATTGATGATCCAGCGATCCGCTTCCTTTGACAGGTTCCCGGCAGCCTGTTCCAGGTCCGCGTCCTCCGCGCTGGAGCCGCGCCGCCGCCCCAACTGGTCCCGCAACTCAAACACGAAGCGGGACAGCGCCCCCATCATGCCGCGCTGAAAATTGGGGGTATTGTCCAGCCACCAGCCGGGCAGGATCATGGGATCATTGGGCAGCCAGTTATGGTCGCGGGTCTCCCGCTCCACCAGACGGGCGGTCATGGCCACCACATGGGCGCCACCCCCGACCGGTTCGGGCGCCATGTCCAGCGTATCATCGATCCGGTGGGCAATGGGCATACCGATCAGAATATAGAGCACAAAGGCCACCGGCAGGCCCAGCACCAGCTTGCGCCAGGTGCTTCCCGCCACGCCGCCCAGCGCCGCCGCCGCCCGCCGCCAGAGCCAGCGCATCCCCGCCACGATGCGGCGACCCGCACCGCGCAGCTTTTCCGCAATCCACAGCATCAGTTCCTTGATCATCCGAGACCGCCCCCATTTACCGGCGCATCGTTTGCCCGCGTGAAGATGCCTGTCCCTTCTTTGTCGGGGTACGGCGCCCTTAATGCAAGGACAGCATGGACATTCAGCACAATTCAGCCCCGGTTCATGCCCTTGGTGCATGGTGAAAAGGCATGATAGGGCTATGCCCTGTCCGGGTGTCGGCCCTGATCCGAAATTGTGATCCGAAATTGTGATCCGCGCCCGCCAACAAACCGGCCCCGCAGTGTGAAAGGTTGCGCCCGTGCACCCTCATCCCCGAACCATGGCTGAAGCCCCCTGCCACCCGGCCCCCGACAGGAAAACGGGGCTGACCGGGCGCATGAAGGGCGCCGTGATATCCGGTATGATAATGGCCGGTGCGCTGGCGCTGTCCACCCCCCCGGCTTCGGCACAGACACACAACGAACAAACCGAAAACCGCATCGTCACACAGGAAATAGACTGCCTGCGCGTCAGCCGCATTCGCAGTTACAGCATTGAATCCACCCGCCTGGTGCGGCTGGCACTCAATCACGGGCAGGACGGGCTGATGCAGGTGGGGTCGCATTGCGGCGATCTGGCGTTTCACGGCTATTTCAGCTTCATCCCGCGCAATGGCCGCCTGTGCCGTCGATTCGATTCGATTCAGACCCGATCCGGCCACCGCTGCGAGATCGAGCGCCTGATGCTGGTGCCGGAAGGGGCATCGGTTCCAGAAAGCCTTCGCGACCCGCCACCCGACGGGTAACGCGACAAAAAGAACCGATCCTGCCGCGATGCTTGTCACCATCGGGCCCACATGCCAAAACATGCCATCGGATAAACAAGATGACGAGACGGGCAGCATGACAGGACCAGCCTTTGACAGCCGTGGCCATGCCTTCAAGGTTTTGACCCTGGCACAATGGCGGGATCTGCGCGAACGGGGCAGCTTTTCCGGCAGCCCGGTGGACGTGCGCGACGGCTATATTCACCTGTCGAGCCGGGAACAGCTTGGCGCCACGCTGGAAAAGCATTTCAAGGGCAGCGGCCCTTTGATCCTGGCCGCCGTGAATCTGGGCCGGCTTGGCGATGCCCCGCTCCGGTTCGAGCCCGCGCGCGGCGGGGATCTGTTTCCCCACCTTTACGGCCCGCTGCCGCTCGGTGCCATTTCCGCGCACTGGACACTGGACCCCCCGGATCATGCCCTGCCCCCCGATCTGCCCCATAGCACCTCCGAGGGGGCGTCGTGATCTTTGAAGCCATGCGGCCCCTTTTGCACCGGATGGACCCGGAAAGGGCGCACGCGCTGACCGCGTTCGGGCTGTCGCTGGCGCACAGGCTGAGCATTTCCGCCAACCCGGACCCGTTTTCCGACGATCCCCGGCTGGGCATCTCCGTCTTTGGGCTGGATTTCCCGAACCCCATCGGCATGGCTGCCGGGTTTGACAAGAATGCCACCCTGATCGCGCCCCTTCTGGCCATGGGGTTCGGATTCGTGGAAGCAGGCACGGTGACCCTGTTCGCCCAGCCAGGAAACGACCGGCCCCGCATGTTCCGCCTCAAGCGGGATGAGGCGGTGATCAATCGGCTGGGCTTCAACAATCATGGCGCCGAGGAAGCGGCCCATCGGCTGGAAAAGCTGGAAAAACGGCATCTGGCCGGGCCCGTGGGCATCAATATGGGCGTCAACAAGGACTCCCGGAATCGTCAGCACGATTATGAGCGCATTTTCGAGCGGCTCTATGGTCTGGCCGACTATGCCACCATCAATATTTCCAGCCCCAACACGCCGGGGCTGCGGGATCTGCAAAGCCAGGACGCATTGCGGCGCCTGGTGGCGGGGCTGGATGGTGTGCGGGCGCGGCGGAAAACACAGGGCGCAAAGGCCATGCCCCTGCTGATCAAGGTGGCCCCGGACCTGACCATGACCGACGTGGACGACATCGCCACCATCGCCCTTGAAGGCGGCGTGGACGGGCTGATCATATCCAACACCACCATCACCCGACCCACCGGGCTGACCAGCGACAAAGCATCGGAACGGGGCGGCCTGTCCGGCAAGCCACTCATGCCCCTGTCCACCAAGATGCTGGCGGAATTCTATCGGCGGCTGGACAATCGGCTGCCCCTGATCGGGGTGGGCGGCATTGCCAGCGGCGCGGATGCCTATGAAAAAATCCGCCACGGCGCCAGCCTGATTCAGCTATATACCGCCCTGATCTATCAGGGGCCGCGGCTGATTTCCCATATCAAGGCGGATCTGGTGGCGTGCATGGAAGCGGATAAATTCACCCGCCTGCGGGATGTGGTGGGCACGGCGCTGAACGATAGCGAAAGCAGCACCTATCTGTCCCAATAAGCCCACTGACCCGGCAGGGTGGCGCCGTTTTGGCGGAAATTCATGACATTTGATATGGCTGGAGGTGATCGGCTGACAGCCGGTCAGGCGCTGAGGTCGAGGCGCCGCGTGATACCGGCGCCGCCATCTTCCCCGCCGGACCCAAGAGCGAGCCGGGCCACGCCACCGGCAAAGGGCTGAACCCCGACACTCGCCGTATCCGCACCGGCACGCGCCCCATTGCCGGGGCCATCGGCGGCGATGCCCGCTGTGGCCGGGCCCGTATTGGCACCACTGCCAGCACCGGCGATTTCCGCGGCGCGGTTGAAGGCTTCGCTGGCGCGGCTGAAGGCCGCCATGCCGGCACCGTCCCTGACGGCACCCCCGGCACCGCTCCGGCCCACGTCGGCCACGGCGTTTGCCGCGGCAAAGTCGGCTGAAACGCCCGCGCCACCATTTGCTGCCCGCTGATCGGCGGCAAAGGCGTTGGCGATTCCGTCAATGGCTCCCTCAGAAGCCGCGCCCCGCGCGAAGGCATTGGTGTTGTCCCGTGCACTTCCGGGGGCACTTTCGGGCGCACTTTCTGCGGCATCAGGGCTTTCCGGCCCATCGAAACCGGGGCGGATGGCCTGCGCAACGCCCTGAGTAACACCCTGAGTAACGCCCTGGGCATTGGCGCCGCCTGCCCGCTCCGCCTGCCCGTTTTGGGGCGCGCCGTTCTGGGGCGCGCCGTTCTGGGGGGCATCATTCCGAGGCGCGCCATCCTGGGCCTCTTCGCCCTCCCCGGCCTGATCGGCGGGGCCATCATTGGACTGCCGGGCCGCCTCGGCGCGGGCCTGCTGTGCTTCCGCCTGGGCCTTGGCGGCCACGCGCCGATCCTGCGACGATGGCTCCGCCGGTGCCAGCGCGGCGCGACGCACCACTTCCATCTTGCGGGCCGTGGCTTCCGGGTCCCCGGCGATGGGGGATGTATCGATGGAAACACTGCCCGCCACGGCGAACCGCTGGCCATTGGGGCCCTGTTCGAATTCAAATTGCGGCGCGCTGGCAAACTGCCCGCCCACACGGGCATGGGCTGCCTCATGGGCGCGGACTTCGCGGTCCCGGTCCCGCAATTCTTCCACGCGCTCCTGTTCCGCTTCGGTCAGGTCATTGGGGTCATTTGAGGCTTCCGCGCCCTCAGCGGGGAGTGCCTCGGCGCCCTCATTCTGTGCCTGACCAGCTTGTGCCGGGCCAGCCTGTGCCGGGCCGGCCTGATCGGTCAGCGGTCTGGCGCCGCTTTCCTGCGCCGCCACGGCACTGGCACCACCCAGCGAACCGGCCCCGCCCGACAGACCCGATTGCCCGGATTGACCGGGCCGACCATTGGCCCGGTCCCCGGACCCCTGAAAAGCAGAACCCTGAGTGCCGGACCCCTGAGTGCCGGACCCCTGAGTGCCGGGCGCGCGGGAACCGGCGTCGCGGCTTTCGTCCGCGAACAGGCCAACAGGCAGCCGCCCGCGCCCATCGCGCGAGGCGGCTGTGCCATTACCCGCTTCACCCGTTTGTTCCGGTATCACCGGCCGGGTCAAGGAAGGCAATGGCGGACCCAGACTGCTCAGACCATCACCGATACTCATGCCCGCGATAATAGCAGGTCCGGTTGAGGGAGTCATGCCTGAAAAGTCGGGCACACGAGGCTGTGAGTGATCCGGTCATTTCCAGTGATCGTAAATATGATCAGCACAACAAGGGGGAAAGGTCCGTGCGGTTATCGCATCCGGCATCGAATCATGCTACTGAGACCCTTGCGGAAAGGGCGCCGGAACAACGGGGCGCACCGCGACGAAGGGGGACTCATTTGACCTTGTTGGATGCACCGGATCACGCCGATCTGATCACCGCCATCGCCCAGGACAGGGATCGCGCGGCCTTTGCCAGACTGTTCAGGCATTTTGCACCCCGGCTGAAGGCTTTTGCCATGCGCGGTGGCCTGTCGGGGGACGCGGCGGAGGAAATCATGCAGGAAGCCATGGTGGCGGTCTGGCGCAAGGCCTATTCCTATGATCGGCAGAAGGCATCGCCGTCCACCTGGATTTTCACCATTATCCGCAACAAGCGGATCGACTATCTGCGCCGGGAAAGAAAGCCCGCTTTCACGGCGGAGGATTTCATTCATGAGGAAACCACCGAGGAAGGCGCGGACCAGAGCGTGGCGGTCAATCAGGAGCTGGGCGTTCTGAGCGATCGCATGAAAACTTTGCCACCGGACCAGATGGAAGTGATCCAGAAAGCCTTTCTGGAAGAAAAATCCCATAGCCAGGTGGCGGATGAACTGGGTCTGCCCCTTGGAACCGTGAAAAGTCGCATCCGGCTGGCCATTACGCGGCTCCGGGGCCTTATGGAGAAAGAGTAGCCGTGGTTGTCAACGACGTCGCAAATACACTCTTGCTGGATCATGCAACCGGCGTTCTGCCCGAACCGCTGGACGTGATGGTATCGGCCCATGTGGCGATCAATGAGGAAGCGCGGGTCAAGAAGGACGTGCTGATGTCCGTCGGCGGGCGCTTTCTGGAGTCCGTGGACCCGGCGCCCGTATCCGATACGGCCCTGGAATCCATCCTGTCCCGGATCGATACCGACCCCGGAAGTCCACCGCCGAGCCAGGCCACGGCCAACAGCCTGGAAGAAGACCCGAATACCGCTTATGATCCGGTGTATCGCCGGGTTCCGAAACCGCTTTGGCCCTATGTGCGCAAGGGCGCGGGCAAATGGCGATCCGTTGGCGGCGGCGTGAAGGAATTTCGCCTGAACTTCGCCGCCCAGGGGTATCGCGCCAGCCTTCTGGAAATCGCACCGGGTCGCCGTATTCCCAGCCATACCCACAGTGGCCGGGAATATACACTGGTGATCGACGGCGCCTATGACGATGGCGCCATGCGCGTGGACCGGGGCGATCTGGTCTGCAACGACCATGACGATACCCACCAGCCCGAAGCCGACGCCCGCATGGGCTGCCTGTGCATGGCGGTGCTGAATGCACCGTTGAAATTCAGCGGCCCGCTGGGCTGGGTGATCAATCCCTTCATGAAAGTATAAAGCCGCCGCGCAGGGCTGAAAGCTGTGCGCCCGCCACCGGCGCAGGCCCTGCCGCACCGGCCCGTAAAGCGCGCCCGCACCCCCACACGGTCGTTGTTCATGATGGACAACCGGGATCATTTTCAGTTCACTGCGCGCTCACCGGGCACTCAACTGGGTGTGTCGGACCAGAACCGGCAGAGCGGAAAAGGACGGACGCGACATGCGCATTGCAGTTGTTGGAACGGGGTATGTGGGGCTGGTTTCCGGCACCTGTTTTTCCGAATTCGGGCACGATGTGACCTGTGTGGATCAGGACGCGGATAAGATCGCGGCCCTGAACCGGGGCGAGGTGCCGATCTTCGAGCCCGGCCTGGATGGCCTGATAGAGCGGAACCGGGCGGCGGGCACGCTGGCCTTTTCCACCGACCTGGCCGCCGCCGTGCGCGGTGCCGAAGCCGTGTTCATCGCCGTGGGCACCCCGTCCCGGCGCGGCGACGGCCATGCGGACCTGCAATATGTCTATGCGGTGGCGGACGAACTGGCCGGTCTGATCCGGGATTATACGGTGGTGGTCACCAAATCCACCGTGCCCGTGGGCACCGGCGTGGAACTGACCCGGCGGCTGGGTGAAAAGCTGGACCCGGCGCTGTTCGACGTGGCCTCCAACCCGGAATTTCTGCGCGAAGGCTCCGCCATCGGGGATTTCATGCGCCCCGACCGGGTGGTGGTGGGCACCGCCTCCGAGCGGGCGCAAGCGGTGATGCGGGAACTGTATCGGCCCCTGTTTCTGAACGAAACGCCGGTGGTCTTCACCAACCGGGAAACGGCGGAAGTGATCAAATATGCTTCCAACGCCTTTCTTGCCACCAAGATCAGCTTCATCAACGAAATCGCCAATCTGTGCGAGGCGGTGGGCGGCGATGTGCAGGAAGTGGCCAAGGCCATGGGGCTGGACAATCGCATCGGGCCGAAATTCCTGCACGCCGGGCCCGGCTATGGCGGAAGCTGCTTCCCCAAGGACACGCGGGCGCTGGTGCATTCAGCGGATCAGTTGGGCGTGGACATGTCCATTGTGCGCACCGTGATCGCCAGCAATGATACGCGCAAGCACGGCATGGCCGACAAGATCATCCGCGCCTGTGGCGGCGATGTGGCGGGCAAGACCATCGCGCTTCTGGGCCTGACCTTCAAACCCAACACGGATGACATGCGCGAAAGCCCGGCCCTGGACATCGTGCCCGCGCTGGAAGCGGCGGGCGCCACGGTGCGCGCCCATGACCCCAAAGGCATGGCCGAGGCCCGCCCCCTGCTGCCCCGCACCACCCTGCTGGACGATCCGTATGAAGCCATGAAAGGGGCCGACGCGCTGGTGATCCTGACCGAATGGAACCAGTACCGCGCGCTGGACCTGAAGCGCGCCGCGGAGCTTCTGAAAGCCCCCCTGCTGATCGACCTGCGCAATATTTATGGCCGCGGCGACCCGGCTGCCCAGGGCTTTACCTATGTGAGCGTGGGTCGCCCGGATCGCCGGGCGTGACAGCCATGCCCGACCACCCCCATGCCTGATACGAACCAAACCACGGCGCACAGCCCCCATCGGCGCATCTGGGCCATTGCCGGCCCGGCCATCATCGCCAATTCCGCCGCCCCGCTGGTGGGGCTGGTGGATGCCTGGGTCATCGGCCATCTGCCGGGGGCGCGCTATCTGGCCGCCGTGTCCGCCGGGGCGACGGTATTCAGCTTCATTTACTGGGCCTTCGGCTTTTTGCGCATGGGCACCACCGGCCTGACCGCCCGCGCCCATGGCCGACGGGATATGGACAGCCTGAACCGGCTGTTGTTGCGTGCGCTGATCCTGTCGATGATCTTGTCTGGCACGATTCTTTTGTTCCAGACTGTCATCATGACGGCGGGGATGGCCGCCCTGGCACCACCGGAAGCGGTGCGCCCCCTGATGCGGGACTATATGGCCATTCGCATCTGGTCGGCGCCCGCCCAACTGGCCTTTTATGTGTTCAATGGCCTGCTGATCGGCCTGGCACGGGCCCGCACCGCCCTTTTGCTGCATCTGGTGCTCAATCTGACCAATGGCGCGCTCAATCTCGTTTTCGTGCTGGGTTTGTCCATGGGGGTCAGCGGGATCGCGCTGGGGTCGCTGATCGCGGAATGGATCGCCGCGCTGATGGGCCTGTATCTGACGGTGCAGGCGCTGGGGGGTGGGCGCCTTGTGGCGGCCCTGAAAGAGCGTGCCACCTATCGCCTGAACGCTTTTCGCGCCCTGTTCGCCGTCAATGCCTGGCTGTTCATACGCACATTGCTGCTGATCACGGCGCTCAGCCTGGTCACCCGGCAGGCGGGGCAGATATCCGCCGCCGCACTGGCCGCAAGCCATGTGCTGAACACTTTCCTGATGCTGCTGAGCCTGGGGCTGGATGGGTTTGCCTATGCCGCCGAAGCGCTCGCCGGGGCCGCCGCCGGGGCGCGGGATCGTCGCCAGTTTGATAAAGTCGTGCAGGCCGGGTTTCAGTGGGCCATCGCCGCATCCCTCGTCTATACGATTATCTTCGGCGGATTCGGAATGGCCATCGGGCGCGCGTTGACCGATGTGGCGGACGTGCGCGCCGCGCTGGCCACGGCCATGCCGATCATGGCCGCCATGCCGCTGGTGGCCGTATGGTGCTATCAGTTCGACGGCATTTTCATCGCCCTTGCCGCCAGCCGCGCCATGGCGCTGACCATGGCGGGGGCCACGCTGGTCTATCTGGCGATCCTGTTTCCGCTGACCCAGCATTTCGGGTTGTCGGGCCTGTGGACGGCTGTTCTGGTGCTGATGGGCCTGCGCGGTGGCCTGCAAGCGCTGGTGTGGCGGCGCCTTGTGCGGCGGGCTTTTGCCCCGGCGCGCAGGCCCGGCGCCTGAGGCGGCGACCGATCAAAAGATGTCCAGCACCCGTTCCGGCGGGCGGCCCAGCGCCGCCTTTGGCCCATTGATCACCACCGGGCGTTCGATCAGTTTGGGTGTTTCGGCCATGGCCCGAATCAGCGCGTCATCATCGCTGACATCCTTCAGGCCCTGATCCTTGTAGGCGGCTTCGCCCGTGCGCATCAACTGGCGCGGCTTCAGCCCCAGACGCCCCAGAATATCGCGGATTTCCGCCTCGTCCGGCGGGGTTTCCAGATAAAGCCGCACATCGGGATGAACACCTTTGTCTTCCAGCAGTTTCAATGTTTCCCGGCTTTTGCTGCAACGGGGATTGTGCCAGATGGTGACAGCCATGAAGCGCCCTTTCCTGCCTGATACAGCCTTTGACCAAGGCTTTTCCTGCCATAGAAATAGCAGACAGCAGGCCATGCGCAAGGGGCCGCCACGCGATGGACCCATACGAACGGGCCGGACGAAACATTGCGGCAAACGGATGGAGCGATTGCGGAAGAAATGGAGCGGGTGAAGGGAATCGAACCCTCGACACCGAGCTTGGGAAGCTCGTGCTCTACCACTGAGCTACACCCGCATGATCAAAAGCGGGCGGAGAATAGCAAGGCACGGGCCAAATGCAAGCGTGAAAACATGCCGGGCCGAGACCGCTTGACCGCGCCCCGCCATCGGGTCAGGTTGAGGGTCGGGGCCGCTTGAAGCCCGCATCTCATCCCATCGCTCTTGGCGGAAATATCTATGACACAGTCTCCTTCAAAGCCAGCCGGGCGCCCGAACTGGCGGCAGAAAACCAAGCTGGTGCGCACCGGCTCCCGGCGCAGCAATTTCGGCGAAATGTCGGAAGCGCTGTATCTCACCAGTGGCTTCGCCTATGACAGCGCGGAAGAAGCCGAAGCCCGGTTCGATGGCCGGGCGGAGGGGTTTACCTATAGCCGTCAGGCCAATCCGAGCCTTGCCATGCTGGAAGACCGCATGGCCGCGCTGGAAGGGGCCGAGGTGGGCCGCGCCACCGCCACCGGCATGGCCGCCATGACCGCCGCCCTGCTGTGCCAGCTCAAGGCCGGGGATCATCTGGTCGGCGGGCGGGCGGCTTTCGGTTCCTGCCGCTGGCTGATGGACAATCTGCTGCCCCGCTATGGCATCGAGACCACCGTGGTGGACGGCAAGGACGTGAACGCCTGGAAAGCGGCCATCCGCCCGGAAACACGGGTGCTGTTCTGCGAATCCCCCACCAATCCCACGCTGGAGCTGACCGACCTGTCGGCACTGGCCGCGCTGGCCCATGAACACGACGCCCGGCTGGTGGTGGACAATGTGTTCGCCAGCCCGCTTTATCAGAATCCGATGGCGTTCGGGGCCGATGTGGTCACCTATTCCACCACCAAGCATATTGACGGTCAGGGCCGGTGCCTGGGCGGCATGGTGCTGTGCGATGCCGCCTTTGATGAGGAGCATCTCTTTCCCTTTTACCGGCACACCGGCTGCGCCATGAGCCCGTTCAACGCCTGGGTCATGCTGAAAGGGCTGGAAACCCTGGCGCCGCGCGTGGACGCCATGACCGATAACGCGGAACATATCGCCAAGAGCCTGGCCGCGCGACTGAAAAGCACACGGTATCCGGGCCTCGACACGTTCGGGCAAAAGGCGCTGGCGGACAAGCAGATGCGCCGCGGCGGCACGCTGGTCACGTTCGATCTGCCGGGCGGGCGGGATCAGGCGTTCCGGTTCCTGAACCATCTGACGGTGTTCGATATCTCCAACAATCTGGGGGACAGCCGGTCGATCGCCACCCATCCCTGGAGTACCACCCACAAGGCGGTGGCGGAAGAAAGCCGGCTGGAACAGGGCATCACGCCGGGCATGATCCGGCTATCCATCGGGCTGGAAGCGGTCGAAGACCTGCTGGACGATCTGCATACCGCCCTGGATGCGGCGGGCCTTGACTGAGGCATGAGCAGAATGCGCGCCCCGGAGCGAAACTCCGGGCAGGGACCAGGGCGGCGGAAAGGACAGACTGCATGAGCGAAGACCTGATCAACGGCGTAATGACCTTCGAGGAAGAAACCGACGGCGTGCGGGTCGCGGTCCAGAGCTATTTCCTGGAGGACCAGAGCGAGCCGGACACGGGCCAGTATGTGTGGGCCTATCGCATCCGCCTGCACAATGAACGGCCCACGCCGGTGCAGTTGCTCACCCGCCACTGGATCATCACCAATGGTCTGGGCGAGGAGCACGAGGTGAAAGGCGAAGGCGTCATCGGTGAACAGCCGGTCATCGATCCCGGTGAGGCATTCGTCTATACCAGTGGCACCCCGCTGGACACGCCCACCGGCTTCATGCGCGGCAGCTATGGTATGCGGGCGGAGGATGGCAGCCGCTTCACCGTGACCGTCCCCACTTTTTCCCTGGACAGCCCGTTCCAGACCACCCGCATCAACTGACGGCGCCCGGTCATGACCCTTTCCATCCCGGATCTGCGCCCCGTTCTTCATGTGGTCGGTATTCTGATCACACTGATGGGCGCCACCATGGCCCTGCCGGTTCTGGCGGATCTGATCGCCGGCCACCCAGACTGGCGGGTCTTTCTGGCGGCCATGGCCCTGACCGGGACACTGGGCGGGATGATGGTGCTGGCCACCCGCGGCTATCAAACGGTGCTGAGCCTGCGGCAGGCCTTTCTGCTGACCATTCTGGCCTGGTTCATCCTGCCCGCCTTCGGCGCCCTGCCGCTGGTTTTTTCCGCCCGCGCGCTGGATTTCGCAAGCGCCTATTTCGAGGCCGCGAGCGGGCTTACCACCACCGGCGCCTCAGTGCTCAGCGGCCTGGATGACAGCCCGCCGGGCCTGCTGCTGTGGCGGCAATTGCTGCACTGGCTCGGCGGGCTCGGCATTGTGGTGATGATGGTGGCGATCATGCCCATGTTGCAGGAAGGCGGTATGCAGATCTTTCGCATGGAAAGCAGCGATACATCCGAAAAGATCCTGCCCCGCGCCCGCCAGATCGTTGGCGCGATCACCAGTATTTATGTCAGCCTGACTGCGCTGTGTGCCCTGATCCTGATCTTTCTCGGCCTTGGTGCCTTTGATGCCGTCAGCCATGCCATGTCCACCGTGTCCACCGGCGGTTTCGCCAATTATGACGCTTCCATCAGCCATTTCGACAGCGCGGCGGTGGACATGACCATATTGACCTTCATGATCCTGGGGGGGCTACCTTTTCTGTTGATCCTGCAACTCATACGGGGCCGCCCTGCTGTCTTCTGGCGGGATGAGCAGGTAAGGGTGTTTTTTGGTGTTATTGTCTTTCTTTCTGCCTTAATGACACTTTGGCTTTATTACAATAATAATTATACCTTATTTGAGTCTTTCAGGTATGGAACTTTCAATATCATATCAGTTCTTACGACAACAGGGCTTACCAACACCAATTACTTTTCATGGGGAAGCTTCGCAACCATTGTATTTTTGTTTGTCTCCCTTATTGGAGCCTGTGCCGGGTCCACGTCCGGGGCGATAAAGATTTTCAGGTTTATTGTTGTATTCAAGGAAATGGCTAAAATAGCTAATAAGATTGTGGCACCGAACGGACTTTTCATAGCGAAATATAACAAACGAAAAATTGACAACAGCGTAGAAAACTCGATATTCATTTTCATATTATTGTTTTTTGCAATTCTAGTAGCGATCACTTTCATTTTGTCCATGACGGGACTTGGATTCAAGGAATCCCTGTTCAGCGCGGTCATCACGATCACCAATGTGGGCGTTGGCCCAACCGGCGACATCGGGGCCTTTTCCGATCTGGCGAAATGGACTCTGTCCCTGGCCATGGTTCTGGGGCGGCTGGAGCTGTTCACGGTACTTGTGCTGATCTCGCCTGCCTTCTGGCGGGGTTAGGGCCATTGTCGCGGCCGCCTAAAACCGGCATAGTGCCCCCATGAAAAACCTTGTACTGACAGCGCTGATGCTGGGGATGCTCGCATCCCTTCCGGCCAGGGCGGATGATCGGCTTGCCCGCGCGCAGGCGGCGTTTGACGCGGGCGCATTCGAAACAGCCGCCGATCTGGGCCGGGCCAGCGACACGGCGGACGGGCTGTCCCTGGCCTGTCGCAGCGGCCTGATCCGGGGCGGCTGGCAGACCGAGGGCCCGGAAATGGTCACCATTCTGCATCAGGCGATCCGGGATTGCGAAAACGCCGTCATCAAGGAGCCCACCCACCTGGTGGGCAAGCTGTCGCTGGCGCTGGCGGTGGGATTCGAAGGCAAACGCCGCAAGAAGGCGGGCTATGCCGATGCCGCAAAGGACCACCTGAAAACACTGGTGCAGCTTTATCCCGATCACCCGGACCCCTGGGGCGCCCTTGCCGGATGGCACGCGGAAGTCAGCAAGGAAGGCTTCATGGCCCGGCTGGTTCTGGGGGCGCGGCCATCAAAGGCGCACGAATTCTTTGAAACGGCCCTGAAAAAGGGGTCGGTGGACGGGCCCTTCATGCTGGAATACTGCAAGTTTCTGGCCCGGCTCGGCCCGGTGGAACAGATGATAGCGGAAAGCCACCTGAACACCATGCTGGAAAAACCGGCACACACCGCTCTTTTGAAGATTGTCCGCGGCAAGGCCCGGAAACTGAAGGAAGCGCTGGCCAGCGGCAAGAAAACCCGCATTGCCGATGCGATCGAGGCCGCCAGCGCCTTTCCCGACATCGAAAAGCACGACAAGGTGGCGGATACGCTGGACCTGAAAGACCTGCCCGAACCGCCCGAAAGCGCCCTTGCAAAGGATGCGCTGTAGCGGCGCGAAAACGGGGTCCGAAACGGAAAAACGGCCCCGGCCCGCTCGGCTCAGTCCTGATTCAGGCTTTTCTGCCGGGCCGCCACACCCCGTTCCAGCGCGGCGGCGGTCAGCCGATCCACCCCCAGCGTATGACGGATGATTTCCAGCAGGCGCAGTTCCGCCTGGGTCAGTTCACTGTCGCTGGCGGCCACTTCACATGCCAGCGAATACACCAGATCATAGCGGCTTTCCGGTATCGCTTCCATGATCAGGCCCAGCGCCGCATCCAGCCCTTCTTCCGAGGACATCATCTCGATGCAGCTATCCGTGTCCGCTCGCAACCGTTCCACATTATAGTCGCGGAAAGCGGGCAGATATCCCACCAGCCCGGTCATCCGGGTGATTTCGCTTTCCGACATATCCCCGTCCGACGCGGCGGCCACCACCATCACATAGACCAACGCGGTTTCCTGAGAAATGGTGGACATGACAAGGCTCCCTGAAAAATTTGAACCGAACCCGCCGAACGGTTCGCCAGACGTGTTTGAAAGCAGTCTTAACAGGTGAACGGGCAGACGCAAACCTTCACCCGCCCGATGAGACGGAATGCCCAGAACCGGGATCATGAAAGGCGGCCACCCGCGCCACCGCATCCCTGAGGCCCAGGCGGTGAACCGGCACACCCGCGGGCAGGCCATCCAGCAGGCGGGTGGGGGTGCGGCCATCCAACAGCACGAACACGCCCCGATCGTCAGCGCGCCGGATCAGGCGCCCGAAAGCCTGCGCCAGCTTCAGCCGGGTCAGCATCTCGTCATAGCCCCGCCCGCCAAAGGCGGCCCGGCGCGCCCGGTGCAGCAGGGTGGGGCGCGGCCAGGGCACCCGGTCGAACACGATCTGCCGCAGCGCCCGGCCCGGCACGTCCACCCCGTCGCGCACGGCATCAGTGCCCAGCAGGCAGGCATCTTCCTCAAGCCGGAAAATATCCACCAGCGTGGCCGTGTCCATCGGGTCCACATGTTGCGCCAGCAGGGGCAGGCCGCGCGCTTCAAGGTCCGGCGCGATGGCATTCCAGGTGGCCTTCAATCGGCTGATGGCCGTGAACAGGCCCAGCGCACCGCCCCCGGACGCCATAAAAAGGGCACGATAGGCGGCGGCCACCTGATCCGGGTCCTGCTTGTTCACATCGCCCACAATGATCACTTCGGTCTGGCGGGCATAATCGAAAGGGCTCGGCACGCTGAGCCGCCGCGCGGGAGATAGCAAGTGTTGCGCGCCGGTGCGGCTGTCGGCGGCACCCCAGCCGGATGCCTCCCGGCTCGCCGCCCGATGCGCCTGTGGCCGGGCCATATGCGCCTGATCCATTTCCGATCGGGGCGGATCGGCTTCTTCCTGTTCCAGCGCCGCCCCGTCCACACGGTCCCGAAGGGTGGCCGAGGTGACCAGCACACCATGGGCCTTGTCGAACACGGTGCGGGCCAGCGGTTCGGTGGGGTCCACATAATGGCGGAACAGGCCCACATCCCGATCCTTGCCCGCGATCCGATCCAGTTCCAGATAATCCACCATGGCCGGGCCGTCGCCCTGCACGGTGCCATCCGCTGCATCATCGGGGCCAATGGTCTGAAGCATATGGCACCATTGACGCACCAGTTCCGCCCGCTGGGTCAGGGAACGGGCCGCCGCTTCCAGGCGCCCGCGGTCGCTGCTGTCCAGCGTGTCGGCCTGCTCATCCATCAGCCCCTTGAGCCGGGCCGACAGGGCCGTCAGCGCCCGGCCAAGCGGGTGCAGCTTGCGCCGCAGTTGGTCCGCGCTTTCCACCAAAGCCGGGGCGGGATCGGTCAGGGCGGCTTCCAGCGAATACGGCCCCGCATCCCGCGCCCGCGCCAGAATATGGCCGCGCGCATGGGTCAGAAAGGTCTCATAGGCGGTGATGGGGGCGCCGCCCGCCAGACGGGACAGCCAGTTATCCGCCGGAAGCTGGCGCGCCTCGGCCATGACCTGTTCCAGCAGGGTCACCGCCTCCTGATCGCCGCTGACCAGCTCTTCCAGCCGGTTTTTCAGCCCCCGCGCCCGTGTCGTGCCGCCCGACTCCTTGCCCCGAAGCCAGCGGCGAAGCTCTGCCCCCTCACTGCCGCTCAGGGCCACCGCAAAGGCACTGTCAGCGGCATCGAACAGGTGGTGCCCCTCGTCGAACACCAGGCGCAGGGGCAGGTCCGGGTCGCCGTCGGGCCGGGTGGCGGCCTGTGCCATCACCAGCGCATGATTGGCCACCACCAGGTCCGCATGGCGGGTCTTGCGCGCCGCCCGCTCGATGAAGCAGCGTCGATAATGGGGGCAGGCGGCATACAGGCATTCCCCCCGTCGGTCGGTCAGGCCGCTGATGCGATTGACCCCGAACGGCCCCTTCAACCAGGCGGGAAAATCGCCGCCGATCATGTCGCCGTCGCGGGTGAAGCGCGCCCAGCGCAGCACCAGCCCCACCAGCACCCGGTCCCGGTCCAGGCCACTTTCCACCCGTGCGCGCTGAAACACGGCGCGGGTGGTTTCTTCCAGATTCAGCAGGCAGGCATAGTTTTCGCGCCCTTTGCGGATCACGGCGCGGGCAGCCTTGGTGCGCGGGTCCGGGTACAGTCGGCTCAGTTCCTGATCCAGTTGCCGTTGCAGATTCTTGGTATAGGTGGCCAGCCAGACCGGCGCATCATTGGCTTCCGCCCATAAGCTGGCGGGCGCGATATATCCCAGCGTCTTGCCGGTGCCGGTACCCGCCTCCAGAAGCTGCATATTGGGCCCGTCCGCCATTTCACGGGGCCGGAACGCATGGGTGGCGGCCCCCGCATAGCGATGCTGGCCGGGCCGCTCCTCGGACCCGCTGCCGAGTATCCGGGCCAGGCGGTTCTGGGCGTCTTCCGGTGCCACGGGCGCGTCGCCGGGTGGCGGGGGCGGGGCATCATCCTGCCATTCCGGCACCCTGAGCCAGGTGGCAAGGCCGTTTTCCCCCTGCCCGTCCCGGTTGCCCGCGCGCCGGTCCAACGCCTGTATCACCAGCGGCCCCCACGGCCAGCCCGCCTGCGCCATCATCACCGCCACATCCCGCGCCCCGGCATGATAGCGATAGGTCTCGCTGGCCATGTCCGCCAGCAGCCGGGCCGCCAGTGTGCGAATGGCGCCGCAGCGCTCGGCGCCGGTTTCCAGCGACGCATCCAGCGTCAGCGCTTCCGCCAGACCTTTCAGCGTGGGCAGGGCGGGGCGCGCGGGCCGGGCAAAGGCGAACAGTTCCAGCACATCATGGGCCACCAGCGCGTTCAGCCCTAGCAGGCGCCCGGTGCGCAGCCGGTGAACGCACAAATGGGGGCCCTCCGCCATGGCGTCGGCGGCGGCGTTCAGGCTCAGGGTCTCAAGGGTGCCGTCGCCTGCAAGGCGGGTGGCGCCGCCGATGGTCACGTCCATCACCGGCAGCAAGGACAGGTCCGCATCCTCGGCGGCGGCTTCAACAATCAGATCACGCATGAGCCGAACCATAATCCAGCGAGCGCACCCTCACCAGAGCAAACCGGCCAAGGTCTTCAGCCATCGCGGCCATGTCCCGCCCGAACAGGCCGTGGCCAGCTTGATTTTTGGCCGCCGCTGCCATAGGTTCCATCACCCGCGCGAACGCCGGAAACACCCCAGCGAACAGGATACTCCCATGACCGCCAACCGTGAGCTCGCCAGCCAAGCCAATACATGGCCCTTCAAGGAAGCGGAGGCGGTGCTCAAACGGGTGAACAACACCACGCCGGACAAGGGTTATGTGCTGTTCGAGACGGGCTATGGCGCATCCGGCCTGCCGCATATCGGCACCTTTGCGGAAGTGGCGCGCACCACCATGGTCATGCGCGCCTTCAAGGCGCTGAGCGACATTCCCACCCGGCTGATCTGCTTTTCCGACGATATGGACGGCCTGCGCAAGGTGCCCGGCAATGTGCCCAACCGGGACAAGCTGGAAGCGGCCCTTGGCAAGCCCCTGACCCAGGTGCCGGACCCGTTCGGAGAACATGAAAGTTTCGGCGCGCACAACAATGCACGGCTGCGCCGCTTTCTGGATGGTTTCGGCTTTAAATACGACTTTCTGTCCGCCACTGACTGTTATCACAGTGGCCGGTTCGACGACACGCTCATCCGCATCGCGCAGAATTATGAGCGCATCATCAATGTGATCCTGCCCACACTGGGGGAGGAGCGGCGAAAGACCTACAGCCCGTTCCTGCCGATCTGCCCGAAGACCGGCGTGGTATTGCAGGTGCCCGTAACCCTGCTGGACGCGGACACCGGCCTGATCGCCTTCGAGGATTCCGAAGGAGAACGGGTGGAAACCACCGTCACCGGCGGCAAGGTGAAATGCCAGTGGAAAGTGGACTGGGCCATGCGCTGGGACGCGCTGGACGTGGACTATGAAATGGCGGGCAAGGACCTGATGGAAAGCGTGAAGCTGTCATCCACCGTGCGGCGCATTCTGGGCGGCAGGCCGCCGGAAGGTTTTTCCTATGAAATGTTCCTGGACGACAAGGGGGAGAAGATCTCCAAATCCAGGGGCAATGGCGTAACCATGGAAGAATGGCTTACCTATGCCAGCCCGGAAAGCCTGTCGGTCTATCTGTACCAGTCCCCGAAAAAGGCCAAGAAGCTGTATTTCGACGTGATTCCCAAGGCGGTGGACGAATATTACACCTTCGCCGCCAAATATCACGAGCAGGAACCGCTGGACCAGTTCAAGAACCCGGCCTGGTACATTCATGGGTCCGAAGTGCCGCGCTATGACCTGCCGGTGAGCTTCGCCCTGCTGCTCAACCTGGTTTCCGCCGCCAATGCGGAAGACAAGGAAACACTGTGGGGCTTTGTTTCCCGCTATGTGGACGGCGCCACCGCCGAGCAATACCCGGAACTGGACCGGTTGATGGATTACGCGGTGCGCTATTATCATGATTTCGTAAAGCCCACCAAGGCGTTCCGCGCCCCCAATACGCAGGAGCGGGAGGCGCTGGAAAACCTGAAATCCCGGCTGAAAGCGCTGGGCGAAGGGGAGCATGACCCGGAAACGATCATGACCGAGGTGTTTTCCGCCGGCAAGGATGCGGGTTTCGACAATCTCAGGGACTGGTTCCGCGCCTGCTATGAAACCCTGCTGGGCCAGAGCCAGGGCCCGCGCATGGGCGGCTTCATCGCGCTCTATGGCACACAGGAAACCATCGCCCTGATCGACAGGGCGCTGGCTGCCTGATCCACCGGATCGCATCAATCCATGAAAAAAGCCCGGCACCGCGCGGTGGCCGGGCTTTTCCATGCGCGTTAAAGCGGATCAGGCCTTGGTGTCCACCTTGGTCTCGCCGGACTGGGGCCCCGACTGGGGCTTGGCCACGCCCACCATGGCCGGGCGCAGCAACCGATCCTTGATCATATAGCCAACGCCCATGACCTGCACCACGCTGCCCGCGGGGTGTTCGTCCGTGGGCACCTCGAACATGGCCTGATGCCTGTTCGGGTCCATCTTCTGGCCGGGTTCCGGCACTTCCTGGGTGATGCCATGCTTTTCCAGCGTGTTCACCAGCTCCCGCTGGGTCATTTCCACGCCGTCCACCAGGGGCTTCACGTCGTCCGGCACGCTTTCCGGCACGGATTGCATGGCCCGGCCCAGATTATCCACCACGGACAGCATGTCCCGCGCGAATTTGGTGATGCCATAGGCATTGGCGTCGGCCTTTTCCTTTTCCGTGCGGCGGCGCAGATTTTCCATCTCCGCCCGCTCCCGCAGGATACGGTCCTTCAGCTCGGCCACCTCGTTTTGCAGCGCCACCACATCGGCACCCGCATCCACCATGCCCTCGGCATCGTCGGGGTTCGCGTCGGCATCGGGCGCATCGCCCATGCCCGCCTCGTCCCGCATGGCATCGGCGGCGGCCTGCTCAAGATCATGCGTATCCTTGTGGGCCTTGGGGTCGGTCTCGTGGGCGGCCCTGTTCTCGCCGGTATCCTTTTCGTTATCCATCGACATGCCTCGTTTACCTGATCTGTCCTGCCGGGCGCTCAGCCCAGCAAGCGGGAGAGTGTCCGGGCCGTGTAATCGACCATCGGAATCACCCGCGCATAATTCAACCGGGTCGGGCCGATCACACCGATCACCCCGACAAGCTCATTGCTGTCGCCTCTCATATAAGGAGAGACCACCAGAGATGAACCCGACAGCGAAAATAATTTGGTCTCGGACCCGATAAAAAGCCGAACGCCCTCCCCTTCACGGGCCAGTTCCAGCAGGCGGGCCAGGTCCCGCTTGCGCTCCAGTTCATCGAAAAGCTGGCGCACACGCTCCAGTTCCTCCACCGCGCGCACATCTTCCAGCAGATGGCCCTGACCGGTAACGATCAGGGAGGCTTCTTCCGTCTCCTCGCCGGACCAGACGGCCAGCCCTTCTTCCACCACCTTGCTGGTAAGCTGATCCAGTTCCGCCTTGCGGGTGGACAGCTCCTGATTCACCAGCCGGGTGGCCTCTTCCAACGTATGGCCCGCCAGCCGCGATGACAGATAGTTACTCGCCTGCACCAGCGAGCTGGATGGCAACCCCGGCGGCAAAGACACCAGCCGGTTTTCCACGCTGTCGTCTTCCCCCACCAGCACCACCAGCGCCCGATCCGGCGCGATGGACACGAATTCCATATGCCGCACCCGGCGATGCTCCTTGGGGACCATCACCACGCTGGCCAGATTGGACAGACCGGAAAGCGCCTTGGTGGCTTCCCCCAGAAGGTCTTCCATGCTGCGCCCGGTGGCCTCACAGTGGCCGCGAATGGCGGCCCGGTCCCGCGCGGACAGGTTGCCCACCTGCATCAGGCCATCCACGAACAGCCGAAGCCCGGTATCGGTGGGTATCCGCCCGGCGGATGTGTGGGGTGCCGCCAGCAGGCCCGCCCGCTCCAGATCCCGCATCACATTGCGCACCGTGGCGGGGGACACGGATATCCCGTCACCCAGCGCAATGGTCTTGGACCCCACCGGCTCGCCACTATCCAGATAGGTTTCCACGATGCGGCGGAAAATATCCTGGTTGCGCTTGGTCAGGTCCGTAAGGGTCATGGGGCAAAAAGCCTGCTGTGATGATGATGGCCTGATGGTACAGATGGGCATGACCGAGGCCAAGATCAATCACCCGCCGGGCGGGCTTTCCCCGCAGGGGCGCCCGTTGCGCATGGGGGGCGCCCGTTGCGCATGACGGCTTGCTCTTTGACCTCGGCGCGGCAAGGGGCTAGTAGAGACCGTAAGTTCCAAAACACCAGCGCCCTTGCAGCCATGTGCCGGGGCGCGCCTGCTGAAACCGTTCTGCAAGAAGGACCGAGCCCATGCGACCGAGCGGACGCGCCGCCGACGAGATGCGAACCCTGGAATTCCTGCCCGGCTTTTCCAAGCACGCCGAAGGCAGTTGCCTTGCCAAATTCGGCGATACCCATGTGCTGGTCACCGCCAGCTTCGAACACCGCCCGCCGCCCTGGCTCAGGGATACCGGCAGGGGCTGGGTCACGGCGGAATATGGTATGCTGCCCCGCTCCACCCATGAACGGATGCCGCGCGAAGCCAGCCGCGGCAAGCAGGGCGGTCGCACGCTGGAAATCCAGCGCCTGATCGGCCGGGCGCTCCGCGCCGTGGTGGATCTGGAAAAAATGGGCGAAAAACAGGTGCGGGTGGACTGCGACGTGCTGCAAGCCGATGGCGGCACCCGCACGGCGGCCATTTCCGGCGCCTATGTGGCTCTGCACCAGTGCTTCAGCCACCTGTATCAGGAAGGCAAGATGGAGCATTTCCCCCTGATCGACAGCGTTCAGGCGGTCTCGTGCGGGCTGTATAAGGGCCAGCCGGTGCTGGATCTGGATTATCCCGAAGACAGCGCCGCCGCCACGGATGCCAATTTCGTCCTTACCGGGTCCGGCGGGATCGTGGAAATCCAGTCCACCGCCGAGGAAGAGCCCTTTTCCGAAGAAGACTTCCTGCGCCTGCTGCGGCTGGCCCGGATCGGCTGCGACGGCATCAAGCGCACTCAGGAAAGTGCGCTGGGGCAGGGCTGATGGCCCGCGCGCTCACCGGGCAGGGGCGGCTGGTGATCGCCAGCCACAATCAGGGCAAAGTGCGCGAAATCGGCGCCCTGATGGCCCCCCACGGGATCGAAACCCTGTCTGCCGCGGACCTGAACCTGCCCGAACCGGACGAGACCGGCACCAGCTTTCAGGCCAATGCGGAGCTGAAGGCACTGGCGGCGGCAAAAGCGGCGGGTCTGCCCGCGCTGGCGGATGACAGCGGGCTGGAAGTTCATGCGCTGGGCGGCGATCCCGGCATTTACAGCGCCCGCTGGGGCGGCCCGGACAAGGATTTCACCCTGGCCATGGACAAGGTGCGCCGGGCGCTGGAAAACGGCGGCCATGACAATCACGGCGCCAATTTCACCTGCGCGCTCACCCTCGCCTGGCCGGACGGCCACAGCGACACATTTCTGGGGCGCGTGTTCGGAACCCTGGTCTTTCCGCCCCGCGGGGAGCAGGGCTTCGGCTATGATCCGATCTTTGTGCCGGAAAGTCATTCCATCACCTTTGGCGAGATGGACCCGGATGCCAAGCACCGCATCAGCCATCGGGCCGACGCGTTCCGCCAGTTGATGGCGGCCTGCCTGCCGCGATGAGCGCCCCCGCCCCGGCAAGCGACACGGCTGCCCATGCCGTCGCCCTGCCCGGTTCCGACCGGGCCATGCCGGTGGGGGTTTATGTGCATTGGCCGTTCTGCGAGAAAAAATGCCCTTATTGCGACTTCAACAGCCATGTGCGCCCGGAGGTGGACCATGATCGCTGGCGCCGGGCGCTGGTGCGGGAAATCCGGGAAACCGCCGCGCTTTATCCCCGCCTCACCACCCGCAGCGTGTTTTTCGGTGGCGGCACCCCCAGCCTGATGGACCCGCACACCACCGCCGCCGTGCTGACGGAGATCAACCGCGCCTGGCCCATGGAGCAGAATGCGGAAATCACGCTGGAGGCCAACCCTTCCAGCGTGGAGGCGGGCCGCTTCCGGGCCTTTGCGGATGCGGGCGTGAACCGGCTGAGCGTGGGTGTGCAGAGCTTTGACGATGACGCGCTTCGTTTTCTGGGGCGCCTGCACGACAGCGCCGCCGCCCGCCGCGCGCTGGATGTGGCGTTCAACAGCGTGGGCCGGGTCAGCTTCGATCTGATTACCGGGCGACCGGACCAGAGCCTGTCCGCCTGGCAGGCGGAGCTGGATGAAGCGCTGGCTTATGGGCCGGATCATATCTCGCTGTATCAACTGACCATCGAGCCGGGCACCGCCTTTGCCGCCCAACATGCGCGCGGGCGCTTCACAATGCCCGACGAGGACCATGCTGCGGCACTGTTCCGCGCCACGCGGGACCGGCTGCACGCCGCCGGGCTGCCCGCCTATGAGGTATCGAACCATGCCCGGCCCGACATGGAAAGCCGCCACAATCTGATCTATTGGACCGGCGGCGCCCATGTGGGCATCGGCCCCGGCGCCCATGGCCGCCTGCCCGCCCACAGCGGCCCCGGCGCCCTGGCCACCGCCACGCACAAGCGACCGGAACGCTGGCTTTCACAAGTGGAGAAAAGCGGGCTGGGGCTGATCGAAACCACGCCCGTTCCAGCGCAAGAGCGCTTGCGCGAAACCATCATGACCGGCCTGCGCCTGACGGAGGGCCTGTCGCTCGACGATCTGAAAGCCCGCTTCGGCGACAAGGCGGTGGCCACCGCGCTGGACAGTGACGGCCTGGCCCTGTTGCGGGATCAGGGTTTTCTTCAAGCAGTCCCGGACAGGCTTGTGGCCACGGAAAAAGGCTTCCTGGTTCTGAACGGGGTGATAGCGGCCATCCTTGCCTGAGCCCTGCCCGTTTGTTTCCAACCCTGTCGGATTCCTGCCCTGTCGGGGCGCCGTGACCCCTTATCGGGCCGCATCCTCGCCGTCGGGAATGGGATCGCCGGGCGCCACCAGCGGCGCACGAAACACGCCGGGGGCCGGCGCCGCCACGGTAAAGGCGCCGTCTTCAATGGCGATCACGGCCAGATTGCGATCCACCACGCCGGTTTCCAGAAACCGGAACGGCCCATCCACCCCGGCAAAGCCACCCGGAACGGTCAATCGCTCTTCACTGAAGGGGTCTTCCGGCCCATGGGTGCGCACCAGATGAGCGGCCAGCGCGACGGCATCATAGGCCAGCGAGGCAATGCGCGGCGGCGACCCTGAAAAAAGCTCTTTATATCGTGCCAACAAGCGATTGCCGGGGCCGGGGTCGGGCGCGGCGAACAGCCCCCCCTGAAGGGTGGTTTCCCCCAGCACCACATCGTCCTGCCACAGCCCGGTTCCCAGAAAGCGCACCTGTTCCGGGTCCACCTCGAAATAAGGCAACAGCGCGGCCATGGTTCTGAGCAGGGCGCCCCCTTCAGGGATCAGCACCGCATCAAACGGTGGCGGGCCCAGCACTTCCCGATCAGCCAGGTCTTCAAGAATAGGGTCAACAAGGCCGCTGTTCAGCGCTTCCAGCGCTTGTCGTTCCGCACGCAATTCCGCCTGTCGGCTGTCATAGGCGGTCAATCTGCGGATCGGGTCGCTGACCGCTTCGGCCATCGGGGGATAATCCTGAAGGCGCGCCACCTCCGCCCCGGCGCGATTCACCGCCATGGTGAAGGCCCGCTCCACCTGGTCGCCATATCGCCCCGCCGGAATAAGGGCGGCGAACCGTTCATGGCCGCGTTCCACCGCATAGCGCACCACCCGCGCCACTTCCTGTTCCGGCGCAAATCCGAACACATAGCGGCCCGGCGCGGCGATGGAACGGTCATTAGACAGGCCGATCACCGGAATGCCGCGCGCCGCCACCATTTCATCCGCCGCCACCACATTATTGGCGAACAATGGTCCGATAATCAGATCCGCCCCGGCATTAAGGGCATTAAGCGCCTGTTCCCGCGTACGATCCCGCTCTCCCGCCGTATCGAAAGGCAGCAACACAAGCCGGGGATCATAGGCTTCGAACAGGGCCATGCTGGCCGCATTGAGCAGGGCCTGCCCGGTGGATGCCTGATCGCCGCTGAGCGGCAGCAAAAGGGCAATGCGCACCTTTTCGTCTTCCGGCGCCCGATCCGGCAAGGGCGACAGAACGGGGCGGCTGTCCTCCACCGGGGCGGGTGCCTCCTGCCGGGGTTGCTGCACCCGTGTTTCCGGCGCGGGCTGGCGCGTGGTCTGGCCACCACAGCCCGCCAGCATCAGGCCGACCAGCATGGTCAGCCCCACAGCCCTAAGCCGGAGCGGAAAGCGGTTTCTCGCGGGATGTATGGACGCGTGCCTCAAAAACCTGCACCCTGCATCAAACGGTATCCACGCCGACCGCAACACGCGGCCCGGCGCCCATGACCCGAAAAGCCCCATCAACCTAGAGAGAGAGCGGCCCCGGTGCAAGGCGCAAGCCGCGCCATCAGGCCACATCCCGCAACGGATTTTCGCCCATGACCAAGCCGCAGGACACGCCCCCGGAAAATGACCCCCTGGAACACGGGCTCCTCGCGCCCGGTTTGTATATCGTGGGCACGCCGATCGGCAATCTGGGCGATCTGAGCCCGCGCGGGCGGGACACCCTGGCCCGCGTGGATCGCATCGCCTGCGAGGATACCCGCGTCACCGGCAGGCTGACAGGATGGATCGGCAGCAAGGCCAGCCTCACGGCCTATCACGACCACAATGCCGCCCGCGTGCGGCCGGGCCTTCTGGCGGCACTGGCACGGGAAGAACGGGTGGCGCTGGTGAGCGATGCGGGTATGCCGCTGATCTCCGACCCCGGTTACAAACTGGTGGCCGAGGCCCGCGCGGCGGGTCATCCGGTGCGCGTTGTGCCGGGGCCGAGCGCGGTAAGCAGCGCCCTGGCGCTGGCCGGGTTGCCCACGAATCGGTTCCTCTTCGCCGGGTTTCCGCCACCAAAGACCGCCGCCCGGCGGCGCTGGTACGCCGAGCAGGACCGGGCCAATGCCACCCTTGTGGTGTTTGAAAGCGCCAAGCGCGTCGCCGCCAGCCTGCAAGACGCTGCCGGGGCACTGGGAAACCGGCCCGTGGCGCTGTGTCGGGAAATCACCAAGCGGTTTGAAACCGTGCTGGAGGGTCGGCTGGATGATCTGACCGAACGGCTTGAGGCAAGCCCGGTCAAGGGGGAAATCGTGCTGGTGATCGCCCCTGCCCCCGAAAAGCCAACAGAAATCAGGCTGACCCCGGAAGGTATTCTGGAAAAGGCACTGGAAACCATGACGGTCAGTGCCGCGGCACGATTCACGGCGGAGCTGACCGGTCGGCCCCGCAAGGCGCTGTATCAAAGGGCGCTGGAAATCGCCGATGACCCGGATACGGATGCATGAGCACCGCAGACCGCCAGGCCCGCGCCCAAAAGGGCCAAAGGGCGGAACGCCAGGCCCGCTGGTGGCTCCGCCTGACCGGTCACCGGATTCTGGCGCGCAATTATCGCTGCAAGGTGGGGGAGGTGGACATCATCGCCCGCCCCTTGCGCCCCGGCGCTCCGCTGCTGGCGATCGAGGTGAAGGCGCGCGCCACGGAAAGCGCCGCCAGAGAGGCCGTCAGCCACCGGCAATGCCAGCGGATCGCCCGCGCCCTGCAACACTGGCAGAGCACGGCACCCGCCACTTTGCGGGGCCTGCCGGTGCGTTTCGACCTGATGGCCCTTGTGCCGGGCCGTCTGCCACGGCATATCAGGGACGCTTGGCGGATGCGGACCTGATGCCGCCGCCATGAGCCGATAACGGAAAGGACTGTCATGACTGCCACAAACCGCCGCGTCGCCATTCAGATGGACCCCATGGAAAACATCAACATCGATGGGGACAGCACCTTTGTCCTGGCGCTGGAAGCACAGGCACGCGGCCATGCCCTGTGGCATTATCTACCCGGTGACCTGAGCTACCGGGAGGGTCGCGTGGTGGCCCGCGCCCGGCCACTCACCGTACAGCGGGAAAAAGGCAGCCATTTCACTTATGGCCCGGTTCAGACACTGGACCTGGAAACCGATCTGGATGTGATCCTGATGCGGCAGGACCCCCCCTTCGATATGAGCTATATCGCCGCAACCCATTTGCTGGATATGGTGCATCCGAAAACGCTGGTGGTGAATGACCCCACCCATGTGCGCAATGCACCCGAAAAGCTGTTCACGCTGATGTTCCGGGACCTGATGCCGGAAACGCTGATCACCCGTAGCCTGGATGAAATCCGGGAATTTCGTGCCCGGCACGGGGAAATCATTCTGAAACCCCTGTTTGGCAAGGGCGGCGAAGGCGTCTTTCATCTGGATGAAACCGACAGCAATCTGGCCAGCCTGTTGGAAATGTTCACCCTGCACAGCCGGGAACCCGTTATGGTTCAACGCTTTTTGAAGGAAGTGCGCGGGGGCGACAAACGCATCATATTGGTGGACGGCGAACCCGCCGGGGCCGTGAACCGTGTTCCGGCGGACGGCGAAGTGCGTTCAAACCTGGTGGTGGGGGGCCGTGCCGAGAAATCCAGCCTGACCGACCGGGAACTGGAAATCTGCCGGACCATCGGCCCCGACCTGAAGAAACGCGGCCTGATATTTGTCGGCATTGACGTGATCGGCGGCTGGCTGACCGAGATCAATGTTACCTCGCCCACGGGCCTGCAATCCATCAATGGCTTTGACGGCGTGCGGCTGGAGGCCGATATCTGGACAGCAATCGAGAGAAAGCTGGAAAGCACCTGAATATTATCCGGGTAATATCGGCTGAGACGACTTTATACGGTGAATGGCTATATCCCGCAGACCCCCAGCTTGGCGCATAGCGCATCAAGCTGGTCCAGCGTGTCATAGCCAAGGGTGAGCGTGCCACCATCATCGCCGTGCCGGATGTTCACGCGCACGCCGGTGGCCGCGGCGATGTCTTTTTCCAGTGCGACGGTATCCGCATCCTTGGCCGCCTGCCCGCCGGGGCGCGGCTCCCGTCGGCGCACGGGCGATCCCTTGGCCTCCCCCGCCAGCTTTTCGGTCTGCCGCACGCTCAGCCCGTCCGCCACCACTTTTTTCGCCAAGGCATCCGGGTCCGTCGCACCAATAAGCGCCCGCGCGTGGCCCATGCTCAAGGCCCCCTGATCCACCAGGGCGCGGACACTTTCGGGCAACCCCAGCAGACGCAGAAGATTGGCCACATGACTGCGGCTTTTCCCCACCACCTGCGCAACGTCCGCCTGATTATGGCCGAAATCATCAATCAGGCGCTGATAGGCGCTGGCTTCTTCCATGGGGGTCAGGTTCTGGCGCTGGATATTCTCGATAATGCCGATTTGCAACACATCGGCGTCGTCCAACTCCTGCACCACCACGGGCACATCATGTACCGCCGCCTTTTGCGCCGCACGCCAGCGACGCTCCCCGGCGACGATCTGGTAGCGTCCACCATCCAATGGCCGCACCAGAACCGGTTGCAGCAGCCCTTTTTCCTTGATCGAGCGCGCCAGGTCTTCGAGGGCCTCCGCGTCAAAGGACTGGCGCGGCTGATGGGGGTTGCGCTCCAACAGGCCAATGGGAAGCTGCCGGGGATGCAGACCCTCCGCCGCCAGAGCATCCTGATCGGGCGCGGTGGTATCCCCCGTTTCACGATCATCCACCATCAGCGCGGACAAACCACGCCCCAGACCTTTTTTACGCTTCGTGGCCATGTCAGATATACCTTTATTTACAATAGTTTATGCAGCCTGTTCCCGGTGGCGACCCAATATTTCGCGGGCCAGCCGAATATAGGCCTGACTGCCGGGGCAGCGATAATCATACAGCAGAGCCGGTTTGCCATGGCTGGGAGCCTCGGAGATGCGCACATTGCGCGGAATCACCGTTTCATAAACCTGATCGCCCAGAAAACCCCGCACATCCTCCGCCACCTGAACGGACAGATTGTTCCGACCATCATACATGGTCAGCACCACCCCCTCCACGACCAGTTGCGGATTCAGCCCGGCCTGTACCTGCTCCACCGTGCGGAGCAGAAGACTCAACCCCTCCAGCGCATAGAACTCACATTGAAGGGGCACGAGAACACTGTTCGCGGCCACCAGCGCGTTGATCGTCAACAGTGACAGCGATGGCGGGCAATCGATCAGGATAAAATCATAATCCGCCGCCACACCTGCCTGTTCCAGCGCATATTGCAGGCGGAAATTGCGATGGCGCATTTCGGCCAGTTCCAGATCCGCGCCGGAAAGATCCACCGTGCTGGGCACCACATCCAGTCCGGGTACGCCACTGTCCGCCAGCGCCTGTTGCAGGGGCGCGGCCCCAAGAACCACGTCATAACTGGTGATTTCCCGCGCCGTGCGATCAATCCCGAAGCCGGTGCTGGCGTTGCCCTGCGGGTCCAGATCGATGATGAGAACCCGCTTCTTGGCGGCGCACAAGGCGGTGGCAAGATTGATGGCCGTGGTGGTCTTACCCACGCCACCCTTCTGGTTGACCACCGCGATGATGCGGGCCTTTGCCCTGTCAGGCATAGAATATCCCCCCATTTTGTGCGCCCACGGAAGTGGGCTTCATGCGCCCCGAAAAGCGTTTCAGACGGATCAATGTTTCACGTGGAACATGAAACACGGGCCTATGAGTGGGCGGCAACCCCCGTCAGGTCCAGTATTACGCCCGATGGATCACTCAGGCTGGCATGTCGCTGCACTGATACTTTCCAATAGCGGCGCGCATGGGTCAATTCCTCTTCTGCCCTGGCCCCTTTCAAAAACAGGCATCTGGTCCCTTCATCGCAGAAAGGTTCTGCCCATTCCAGAAGTTGGGCCAGATCAGAACAGGCCCTGCTGATCACCACATCCACCGGAAACGGCGTTAATTCTTCGAATCGCGCCATATGAATCCGGGCATCCACCCCGGTTTCCCGGCAAACCTGACGCATAAAGGCGCCTTTTTTGGCATTGGCCTCAACACTATGCAGTTGGATCGGCGCCAGCATAGCCATGACCAGTCCCGGAAATCCGGCGCCGCTACCGATATCCAACACACGCAAGGGCGCCCCCCTATCCGCCGGCAACAAAGGAACCAGTTGCGCGGAATCGAGAAAGTGCCGCTCCGCCATGTTATCCAGTGATCCGTTCGCCACGAGATTTTTCGCCTTTTGCCATTTTTGCAAAAGACTGCCATAGCGCATCAGGGTCTCAGCCTGCGCCGCGGTCACAGGACAGGCGCGGCGCACCATGTCAGGAATGGCGGCGACCGGGTCTCCGGCGGTGCTCATGCAGCCGTCCGTTTCCTGATATGACTGAGCAGCACGCTCAGGGCCGCGGGGGTCACCCCGGCAATGCGGGATGCGGCGCCGAGCGTCTCCGGCCTCGCCTCGCGGAATTTTTCCTTCAATTCGTTGGAAAGGCCGCTCACCGCGTCAAAATCCAGATTGGCCGGAATCACCAGATTTTCATCCTTGCGGAACGCCTCAATATCCCGGCGTTGCCGGTCAAGATAGGTTTTGTACATGGCATCGATTTCCAATTGCCGGGCGATGGGCTCCGCCACCTCGCCAAGCTCTCCGGGCCATATGCCAGCCAATGTGGCGAAATCGATATCCGGGAAAGCCAGCAGGGTTTCCCCGTTTCGCCGCACGCCATCCTGATTCAGATTCAGGCCGTGGCGTGTTGCCTCCGTTGGCGTCAGGCTGAGGGCACACAGCCTGGCCCGCGCATCTTCCAATGCCACGTGTTTCGCGGAAAAATGCGCCCAGCGATCTTCACCGACCAGCCCGACCCCGTGGCCGAGGGGCGTCAAGCGCTGATCCGCATTATCCGCCCGCAGCAACAGGCGATATTCCGCCCGGCTGGTGAACATGCGATAAGGCTCCCGCGCGCCCTGTGTGATCAGGTCGTCAATCATCACGCCCATATAGCCATCGGCCCGGTCCACATAAAAAGGGGCCGCGCCCCTTGCCGCCAACGCCGCATTGGCGCCCGCGATCAGGCCCTGTGCCGCGGCTTCTTCATATCCCGTGGTGCCGTTGATCTGCCCCGCCAGATACAGGCCGGGCATGGCGCGCACTTGCAGGGCGCGGTCCAACTCTCGCGGGTCCACATAATCATATTCGATGGCATAGCCCGGTTGCAGGAGACGCACCTGTTCCAGACCCGGAATGGTGCGGATGAACGCTTCCTGCACGTCTTCCGGCAGGCTGGTGGAAATGCCATTGGGATACACCGTGTGGTCGTCCAGCCCTTCCGGCTCCAGAAAGATCTGATGGCTGTCCTTGTCCGCGAAACGAACCACCTTGTCCTCGATGCTTGGGCAATAGCGCGGCCCGCTGCTGTCGATCTGTCCGCTATACATCGGCGCGCGGTGCAGGTTATCCCGGATGATGGCATGGGTTTCCGGCGTGGTGCGGGTGATATGGCACGCCACCTGCGGCACGGTGATCCTGTGGGTCAGAAAGGAAAACGGCACCGGTTCCGCATCGGCTTCCTGCGGCGTGCAGCGGGACCAGTCAATACTGCGGCCATCCAGGCGAGCGGGGGTGCCGGTTTTCAGCCGCCCCAGGCGAAGGCCGCCGGTTTCCAACCGCTCGGACAAGCCATAGGCGGGCGCATCGCCCACACGGCCCGCCGGTATCTGCCGCTCCCCCATATGGATCAGGCCACGCAAAAATGTGCCGGTGGTCAGAACCACACGGCCCGCCCATAGCTGTTCCCCGCTTTCAAGACAAACCCCGGCCAACCGATCACCACCGTCCATGATCAGATCATTCACCGCGCCTTCTTTCAGGGTCAGATGGTCACATCCGGCAAGATGGTTCTGCATGGCCTGACGATACAATTTCCGGTCGGATTGGGTGCGCGGCCCTTGCACCGCAGGGCCCTTGCGCCGATTGAGCAACCGGAACTGAATGCCTGACTCGTCGGCCACCCGCCCCATCAGGCCATCCAGCGCATCAATTTCCCGAACCAGGTGCCCCTTGCCCAGGCCGCCTATCGCCGGATTGCAGGACATGGCGCCGATGGTATCCAGCTTGTGCGTAACAAGGCACGTGCGGACACCGACGCGCGCGGCGGCAGCGGCGGCTTCCGCACCGGCATGGCCCCCACCAATAATGATGACCTGATAATCCGTCATGACGCACCCTTGAGCAATGAAATCCGGCCCAGTGTTTCTGGATGGGGTCTATAGGGCCATTGGGGCCATAAGTCAAAGAACCACGGTGAAAGTGGGCATGTTTCACGTGAAACATGCGGCGCGGGGAACACGCCTTACTTACCAATGCAGAATTCGCTGAATACCTTGTCCAGCATATCTTCCACACCGACCCGCCCGGTGATCCGGCCCAATGCCCGAGACGCCAACCGCACATCTTCCGCCGCCAAGACCGGGTCCTGATCCGCCATGGCATCGAAACGGGTGAGATGTTCAATGGCATCCGTAACCGCCTGCGCATGTCGCTGCCTTGTGAGAGGAACCGCTTCCGCGCCGCCAAGCATCATGGACACCCGCGCTTCCAAAAGCGCCTGCAATGTTTCCATGCCCTCCCCCGTCTCGGCGGACAGCGCCACGGAAGGGGTCCAGGGGCTGTCATGTTCCACGTGAAACACATCAACGCGATCTTTTTGCGTCACCACCAACAGGGAGCGGTCATCGATGAAGGCCGCAGTCTCGCTATCCTCCCCGGCACAAAAGGCATCCCAGCAATCCGCGCGCACCAGTATCAACTTCAGGTCCGCTTGCTCCGCCCGTTCGCGGGCCCGGCGTATACCCTCCCGCTCCACCGCTCCGCCGCCTTCGCGAAGCCCTGCCGTATCCACCAGCCGCACCGGATAACCGCCAAGGTCCATCTGCACATCCAGAACGTCGCGGGTGGTACCGGCCTCGGTGGTAACGATGGCCACATCGCTTTGGGCCAATCGGTTCATCAGGGTGGACTTTCCGGCATTGGGCGCCCCCAGAAGAACGATACGAAAGCCATCCCTGAGCGTCCGACCGCGCGCACCATCCGCCAGATGCCGGGCCATTTCGTTCCTGAGAACTCCGAGTTCGGGCCGTACCGCCGCACCGATGCCTTCGGGCAAATCCTCATCCGGGAAATCAATATCCGCTTCCAGCCGGGCCAGTGCCTGCATCAGCCGCTCCCGCCAGCCCTCATACAAGCGCCGCAGCACGCCATCCATCTGGCGAAGCGCCTGTTCCTTCTGCGCCGCCGTCTGGGCCTGTATCAGATCACCCAACCCTTCCACTTCGGTCAGATCGAGCCGTCCGTTATCAAAAGCCCGACGGGAAAATTCCCCCGGTTCCGCCATCCGGCAGCCCGATTGCCGTGAGAGCGTCGCCAGAACGCCCTCCACCACCGCGCGGCCCCCATGCACATGAAGCTCCACCACATCCTCTCCGGTGAAGCTGTGCGGCCCCGGAAAGGTCAGCACCAGGGCTTCGTCCAGCCGCGTCCCCGTATCCGGATCAATCAGTCGCCGCAGGGTCGCCCGGCGCGGATCGGGCCTTGGCTTGCCGGGGCACAGCCCATCCAATGTGGAAAGCGCCCGTGGGCCACTCAGGCGCAGAACCGCCACACCACCGATACCCGGCCCGCTGCTGAGCGCAAAAATCGTGTCATCCATCACGGGGCCTTATGACCCTTTTTTGCCGGATTGGCCGGCCTTTTCCATCATGGACCAGAATGCCTTTTGCATTTCACCGAACCCGCTGGTGGCGCCTCCCATCCAACCGGCCATCATGCGGTCGATTTCCTCCGGCGAGATGCCTTCCTCCATCCGGCGCTGCATTTCCCGCACCAGGGTGTCATGCACCGGTGTCAGGTCCGGCAGGCCGAAAAAGGTGCGGGCCTCCTCCGGTGTACAGTCGATGTCGATGGATACTTTCATGGTTCCCGGCTCCGTAATCCAGGGTTTCAGTGCATGGGCGGTTGCTTGCGCGGCCCGGTGACAGGGCGTAAACTCCTGCCCAATTGATAAAGGGAGGCGGACTGTGGGGCAACTGTCCATGCATACACCCATCGGCGATCTGACGCTGTTCGATCAGCGGGGCGCCATTACGGCCCTGTCTTTCGGATGGTGCGATCTGCAAGAACCCAGCTTTGTGCTGCAACAGGCCAAGGACCAGATCGACGCCTATTTTGACGGCCATCGCACAGGTTTCAACCTGCCGCTCGCGCCATTTGGCACCGACTATCAAAAGCGGGTCTGGCGCGCGCTTGCCCGGATTCCCTATGGCGAAACCCGCCAATATGGAGAACTCGCCGCTGAGCTTGGCTCGGCCCCCCGCGCCATTGGCGGCGCTTGTGGGCGAAACCCGTTACCCATCCTGCTGCCCTGTCACCGGGTGCTCGCGGCGGACGGAGGGCTTGGCGGCTATAGCGGCGAAGGCGGTGTGGATACCAAAAAAGCCCTGCTGATCCTTGAAGGTGCCCTGCCGGTTCCCACCTGACTAGGGGTGCCATCGCCGGATCGGCGATGCCAGAGCCATTTCATGCAACCACCACGATGGGAGATCATCCATGGGAGAAACGGTTCGTATTCAGGCAAAGGACGGCAGCGGCAGCTTCGATGCCTATATTGCCCGACCTGAAACCGGCAACGGGCCGGGTATTGTCGCCATTCAGGAGATTTTCGGCGTCAATGACGGCATGAAAGAGATCTGCGACGATCTGGCGGCCCAAGGCTATATCGCCATATCGCCGGACCTGTTCTGGCGGCTTGAGCCCAACATATCCCTGACCGACAAGACCCAGGCCGAATGGGACAAGGCCTTTGATCTGATGAACCGGTTCGACATAGACAAAGGCATTGAGGACATCGACGCCACCATTGAACATCTGCGGGATACCGAGCCCTGCTTCGGCAAGGTGGGGGCTGTGGGCTACTGCCTGGGCGGGCTTCTGGCCTATCTGACCGCCTGCCGGACCAAAGTGGATGCCACGGTGGGTTTCTACGGCGTCAATATTCCCAAATTCGCCGACGAGGCGCAGACTATCCAGCGTCCGCTCATGCTCCATATCGCCGAGGAAGACGAATTCGTGGACAAGGAAAGCCAGAAGGCCATGCACGACCTTCTGGACGATCACCCGCTGGTCACATTGCACGATTATGCCGGGGTCAGCCACGCCTTTGCCCGCCCGAACGGGGTGCATCATGACGCGGACGCGGCGGCCAGGGCAAATGACCGCACCCGCGAATTCTTCCAGCATCATCTGAAAGATAAAGCCTGAAACACCGCCCCTATTCGTTTCGGTATCGGAACGATGTAATGGCTTTCAGCCCGATCCATCAAACATGAAAAACGCCGGTGGGATCACCCCGCCGGCGTTTTCGTGTGAGAGACAGGCGCGCCCGGCGCCCCACCTCAGTTGTTCATATTGGCGAAAAACTCTTCATTGTTCTGGGAATCCTTCAGCTTGGACAGCAGAAATTCCATGGCATCCACGGTGCCCATGGGCGTCAGGATGCGGCGCAGAACCCACATTTTGGAAAGCGTGGCCTGGTCCACCAGCAGTTCTTCCTTGCGGGTGCCGGATTTGAGAATGTCGATGGCCGGGAACACGCGCTTGTCGGCCACCTTGCGATCCAGCACGATCTCGCTGTTGCCGGTGCCCTTGAACTCCTCGAAGATCACCTCGTCCATACGGCTGCCGGTGTCGATCAGGGCGGTGGCGATGATGGAAAGGGAGCCCCCTTCCTCGATGTTCCGGGCGGCGCCGAAGAAGCGCTTGGGCCGTTGCAGGGCATTGGCATCCACACCGCCCGTCAGCACCTTGCCGCTGGATGGCACAACGGTGTTATAGGCCCGCGCCAGGCGGGTGATGCTGTCCAGCAGGATCACCACATCCTTGCCGTGCTCCACCAGCCGCTTGGCTTTCTCGATGACCATTTCCGCCACCTGCACATGGCGTTGTGCGGGCTCGTCAAAGGTGGAGGAGATCACCTCCCCGTTGACGCTGCGCTGCATGTCGGTCACTTCCTCGGGCCGTTCATCGATCAACAGCACGATCACATAACATTCGGGATGCTTGCGGGTGATGCTCTGGGCGATGTTCTGCAACAGAACGGTTTTACCCGTGCGCGGCGGGGCCACGATCAGCGCCCGCTGCCCCTTGCCGATCGGCGATACCAGATCGATCACCCGCGGGCTCTTGTCCTTCACCGTGGGATCGTCCGGGTCCAGTTCCAGTTTTTCATCGGGATAGAGCGGCGTCAGATTATCGAAATGCACCTTGTGGCGGGTGGCTTCCGGCTTGTCGAAATTGATGCTCGATACCTTGAGAAGCGCGAAATACCGTTCCCCGTCCTTGGGTGCGCGGATCTGGCCTTCCACGGTATCCCCGGTGCGCAGGGCAAAGCGCCGTATCTGGCTCGGGCTTACATAGATGTCATCCGGGCCGGGTAGATAATTGGCTTCCGGGCTTCGCAGAAAACCGAACCCGTCCGACAGGATTTCGATCACGCCGGCGCCGGTGATCTCCTTGTCGTCGTCCGCCATCTGTTTGAGAATGGCGAACATCATGTCCTGCTTGCGCATACTGCTGGCATTTTCCACGCCGACTTCTTCAGCCAGCTTCAACAGGTCGGCCGGGGATTTCTGCTTTAGTTCGGTAAGATTCATGATGAGTCCAGAAAAGGGGCTGTTAGGGCTTGATAAACACGAAGGCAATCGACGGTTGGCCCCGTTTGACCGGTACCCCCGAAGGAGTCTGGCCCGGTTCGATTGCTTTTCTTGCGGCGCGATTCTTCGGGATTGGCAAAACGCGCCGAATAAGGGCGTGAATTCAATTGAATGATGGTGGTGACCGCCCTGAAAGGCCAAGCGCGCGGTCATCCTTGGCCGTACGCTAGCAAGAACGGGCGCGCTGTCAAGAATTAGCTGAACCGATAACGCGAATTCCTAAAACGGTTTGAGGATCGCCAGCATCACCACGGCAATAATGATCAGGGACGGAACTTCATTCACCATGCGATAAAGCCGGGCTGCATGGGGCCGCTCCCCCCCGGCCAGCCGCCGCCGCCAGCGCGCCAGAACCATATGAAAACCGGTAAGCCCCAGCACCAGCAGCAGCTTGAGATGCAGCCAGCCATTCTCCGCCAGGCCGATATGTACCGCCAGGGCCAGCCCCAGTATCCAGGCGATGATCATGGCCGGATTCATGATAATGCGTAAAAGGCGCAGCTCACGCGATTGCCAGCGCGCGTCTTCCGGGCTGCCCACCGGGTCTTCCACATGATAGGCGAAAAAGCGCGGCATCATCAAAAGCCCCGCCATCCAGTAGATCACGAAAATCACATGGATCGCCTGCACCCAAAGATAGGCGCCGCCGAGAAAACCGGTCATGGCCGATGCCCCTTCGATTACCGTTCAGCGCCGATACCCTTTCACCAGGCGGCTAAGGGCCGCCACATGGTCAATGGGTGTATCGGGTGTGAACCCATGGCCCAGATTGAACACATGGGCGCCATCTTTCAAGCCGTCCAGAATGCGCAGGGCCTCTTTTTCCATGGCCTCGCCCCCGGCATGGACCAGATGCGGGTCCAGCAGGCCCTGTACCGGCAATTTGGGCTGAAGGCGGGTGGCCGCCCAGTTGACGGAAACACCGCTGTCCAGCGATACCGCATCCACCCCGGTTTCCCGCACGAACCGTTCCAGCAATGTACCGGCAAGGCGCGGAAAGCCGATAATGGGCACGCCGGGGCAGGCACGGCGCACATCATCCACGATGGCGCGGGTGGGCCCGATCACCCAGCGATCGAAATAGCTGTCGGGTATGGCCCCCGCCCAACTGTCGAAAAGCTGAACCGCATCGGCCCCGGCCCTGATCTGGCCGATCAGATAGCGGGCGGTGCCTTTCGCCAGCATCTGCAACAGGCGCTCGAACAGGGCCGGATCGTGATAGCCCATGCGCCGGGCGGGCGCCTGATCGCGGGTGCCCTCACCCGCCACCATATAGGTGGCCACGGTCCAGGGGGCACCGGCAAAGCCGATAAGGGTCTTGTGGGCAGGCAGGGCCGCGCGCACGGTTTCCACCGTCTTGAAAACAGCCCCCACCTTGTCTTCCATATCCTGAAGACCAAGGCGGTTGAGGTCCGCGCTGGTGCGGATCGGGGTGAGTTGCGGCCCCACCCCCTTTTCGAACCAGACGGTCTGCCCCATCACATCCGGCAACACCAGAATGTCCGCAAACAGAATGGCGCCGTCCATGTCGAACCGGCGGATCGGTTGAAGGGTCACTTCCGCCGCCTTGTCCGGGCTGTGGCAGAATTCCAGGAAACTGGATGTGGTGGCGCGCACATCCCGATATTCCGGCAGATACCGCCCGGCCTGACGCATGTACCAGAAAGGAACCCGATCAGCGGGCTCCCCCTTGAGGGTGTTCAACAAAAGCTGGGTCACGCATCCTCCCGTGGATTGGGTGCGGGTGAAAATCGGTCAGGCGGGCCATGTGGCCGGCCCCTCCTTTATCTATTTCTTATATTAATTAAAAGAAGGATGTTGATGTAGTAGTCCCTGTGAAGACCGGGGATAAGCCTTTATCCACAGCTTTATCCCCAGTTCGGGCAAGCTTGTGGACCCGCTTCGGAAACAGCGTTCCCTTTTCCGCACAAAAGGGAAGTGACATGGGAATCGATCTTGATTCGCCGGGAGTCGCAAACCCGTCCTCTGGCCGGATGGGGCCGCATTCCTGATCTTCGACGGGTTGGGTTCGATCTGTTTTATCCCCTTTTTGCCGCGCTTGTTGAGAAATGCGCAAAGCAGTGCACAATGCGATGGAAAGGTGTGGCTTATGCACAGGCCATGTTTTGCCCAGTACGGGCCACAGGGTTATCCACAGGTTTGCACAGAGGGCTGTCCACCGGTTTTCCCGTGCCGATACGGCACTGATTGAGGCGCAGTATGACGGACAAGAAGGATGATACCAAAGCACCGGCGCATGACCGGCCATTCGTCACCACGCCTGCCCCCATTCCGCCCTCGCCGCTGCGTGACATTCACCGGCGGCATCAGCGATCCGGGGAACAGGTTTTCCATCTGCATCTGGTATCCGATTCCACGGGTGAAACGCTGGAAGCGATTCTGTCCGCCGCGCTGGTGCAGTTTGAAGGGGTCAAAGTTCACAAGCATTTCTGGCCGCTGATCCGCAGCGCCATGCAGATGGAACGGTTGCTGGATGATATCCGCGAGGAACCGGGCCTGGTCATGTACACGCTGGTCAACCCGGAAATCCGCACCGTGCTGGAAGACGGCTGCGCCGCGGCGGACCTGCCCGCCCTGTCCATTCTGGACCCGGTAATCAATCTGCTGGGGTCTTATTTCGGCAAGCAGGCGCGCAATCGTCCCGGTCGTCAGCATATCATGGACCGCCGTTATTTCGACCGGATCGACGCGCTGCATTACACGCTGGCCCATGATGACGGTGTAATGACCGAAGACCTGTGGGAAGCCGACATCATTCTGGTGGGGGTATCCCGCTCCTCCAAGACGCCCACCTCCATCTATCTGGCCAACAAGGGCTACAAGACAGCCAATGTGCCTTTTGTACCGGACCTGCCCATGCCCTCGGAACTGGACCGCATGACCGACCGGTTCATCATCGGCCTGACCGCCAGCCCGGAACGCTTGTCCCAGATACGCACCAACCGGTTGCGCGCCGTGGGGGAAAACGGCAATGGCGATTATACGGACCTGGACACCATCCGGGACGAGGTGAAAGCCTGCCGCCGGTATTGCAGTGCGCATGGCTGGCCCGTGCTGGACGTGACCCGCCGGTCCATCGAGGAAAGCGCCGCCGCCATTCTCAATCGCTATCATCTGTGGCGGGAAGAGCGCGGCCTTGAAGCGGAGCAGAGCCGATGAGCGCCGGGGCATCCTTCACCGGCATGGCGCGGCCACTGGTTCTGGCGTCCGGCAGTGCCACGCGGGCCGATATGCTGCGCCGGGCCGGGCTGACTTTCGATCAGCAGCCCGCCCGTGTGGACGAAGACATGATCAAGGATGCCATGCTGGCGGAACAGGCGCCGCCAAGGGATGTGGCCGATGCCCTGGCGGATGTGAAAGCGCGCTCCGTGGCCTGTCAGCGGCCCGATGCGCTCACCATTGGCGCGGATCAGGTGCTGGTGAAGGACGGGCGGCTTTTCTCCCGGCCTGAAACCCGCGATCAGGCCGCCGACACGCTGCACGCCCTGTCCGGCGGGCCGCACGATCTGATATCCGCGGTGGTGGTGGCGGATGGGGACCGGGTTCTGTGGCGGTTCGTGGATCAGGCCCGGTTGACCGTGCGGCCCTTGAGCGACGCCTTCATTCAGCACTATCTGGATGCGGCGGGGGACAGTGTGTTCGCCAGCGTCGGGGCCTATCAGCTCGAAGGTCTGGGGGCACAGCTTTTCACCGGCGTGCGCGGCGATTTCTTTACCATTCTGGGGTTGCCGTTGTTGCCGCTGCTGGATTTTCTTCGCCGCCATGACATGGTACCGCTCTGACCATGCCGGCCTGAAAACATCCTGTTCAAGAGAAGCCCAAGGAGCAGCCCCCGTGGCGGATCAGTCCGTTTTTCCCAGTGTCGATGCCCTGCCCCACGACACCCGCGCCCTGGTGCTGGGCCATCCGGTGGGACACAGCCTGTCACCCCTGATGCAGGATGCCTGGCTGGACCGGGCCGGGCTGAACGGGCGCTATGCGGCGCTTGACGTGGCGGCGGACGATCTGGCCGACACCATCGCCGCCCTGCGCAAACGGGCAGGGGATGGGGCGCTGGCGGGGTTCAATGTCACCGTCCCCCACAAGGAAGCGGTGCTGGACCATCTGGACAGCCTGTCCCCCTCGGCCCGACAGATGGGGGCGGTGAACACGGTGCGGATACAGGATGGCAGGCTTGCCGGGTTCAATACGGACGGTATCGGTTTCATGCGCCATCTGGATCAGACCGTGCCGCACTGGCCCGTGACCAGACCGCCGCTGGTGCTGGGCGCGGGCGGCGCGGCGCGGGCGGTGGTGAGCAGCCTGATCGCCCGTGAGGTGCCGTTTGTCATGCTGAGCAATCGCACCCGCGAAAAGGCGGAGGCGCTGGCCGCCGCGCTGGGCCGGGGCCGGGTCACGGTGGTGGACTGGGAGGATCGTTCCGCCGCCCTTGCCGGGGCGGGGCTGTGTGTCAACACCACCGCGCTGGGCATGGCCGGGCAACCGCCCCTGGCGCTTGATCTCGGCCCCGCGCCCGCGGACATGGTGGTTTATGATATTGTCTATAAGCCGCTCCACACCCCGCTTCTACAGGCGGCGGCGGCGCGCGGGCTGGCCACGGTGGATGGCCTGGGCATGTTGGCGGGGCAGGGGGCGGCGGCCTTTGAATTGTGGTTCGGCGTGCGCCCCGTTTATGACGCGGCGCTGAAGGCCCGTTTGATGGAGGCGTTGGGTGAGCGGGACTGACCGGCCAGGGGAGCGGCTAAAAGTTCTGGGGCTGACCGGGTCTATCGGTATGGGCAAAAGCACTGCCGCCGGGTTTTTCCGGGATGCGGGCGTGCCCGTGTTCGACGCGGATGCCACCGTGCGCGCCCTGCAAGCGCCCGGCGGGGCGGCCCTGCCAGCGGTGGAGGCGGCGTTTCCCGGCGTGGTGGTGGATGGTGTTCTGGACCGCGCGGCGCTTTCCCGGCGTGTGTTCGCTGATGACGCGGCGCGGCGAAAGCTGGAATCCATTCTTCACCCCATGGTGGGGGAGGCGCGCGCCCGCTTTTTCGAGGATGCCGCCAGGGCCCATGCGCCGCTGGTGGTGCTGGATGTGCCGCTGCTGTTCGAGACCGGCGGGGACGGGGCGTGCGACCGGGTTGCCGTGGTATCCGCCCCATTGGATGTGCAGCGGGACCGGGTGATGGCCCGCCCCGGCATGACCGAGGCGGTGTTCGAACAGGTTCTGGCCACCCAGATGCCGGATCGGGACAAGCGCGCTCGCGCCGATTATGTTATCCGCACCGGGGACGGATTCGCCCCCACCCGACGAAAAGTGAATGCCATCATCGCGGATATGAGCGGTGAAAAGGATGGATCGCCCCATGCGTGAGATTATTTTCGATACCGAAACAACCGGCTTCGATCCTTTCACCGGGGATCGCCTGATCGAAATTGGCTGTGTGGAAATGGTCAATCATGTGGTCACCGGGCCCAAGGGGCATTTCCATCGCTATGTGAACCCGGAGCGGGACGTGCCGGAAAGCGCCGTGAAGATTCACGGCCTGACGATGGAGTTCCTCGCCGACAAGCCGCTGTTTTCCGAGGTGGTGGAAGAATTTCTGGCCTATCTGGGCGAAGACAGCGTGCTGGTGGCCCATAATGCGGAATTCGACAAGAAATTCATCAATCATGAATTGGAACAGGCCGGATTTGCCCCTCTGCCGCCGGAGCGCTTCAAGGACACGCTGGCCATTGCGCGAACCAAATTCCCCGGTCAGCAGAATTCACTGGACGCTTTGTGCCGCCGGTTCGGCGTGGAAAACGGCCACCGCACCCTGCACGGCGCCCTGCTGGACAGTGAAATCCTGGCGGAAGTCTATATCGAGCTTCTGGGCGGCAAACAGGCCGGGCTGGACCTGAGCGTTTCCAGCGGCAGCGGCCCGGTGGGCACGAGCCGCAAGATCCGGCCTCATCGCCGTTTTCCCGTCTGTGAGGCGGAGTTGGAAGCCCATGCCGCATTCGTGGATGACCTGACCAATCCGCTGTGGCGCACGGATTGAGGCACGGAAGCAGCCTTAGCGTATCACATTGAAGAAGCGGCCCGTGGGGATGCCCATGGGGCAGGTGATGTCCTTGCCCTGATCGCAGTCATACAGGCTGAGCGTGGTGATGTCCGCCCGGCCCACCAGATGGGCATGGGCGACAAATCCCATGCGGTTGATTTCCCGGCTGTCGGCGGAGCCGTCCCGATTGTCGCCCATCATGAAATAATGGCCGTCCGGCACGGTGAATTTGGGCGTATCGTCCAGCCGCCCCTGATCGGTGCGTTCATAAATCCGGTGGGTGACGCCGTTCGGCAGGGTTTCTTCATATTCCCGTACGCGCAGGTCATAGCCATTGTAATTGGTATAGACCACCGCCCGCTTGAACTGGCGCGGTACCATGGTGCCATTGATGAACAGGCGCCCCCCCTGCATCTGGATGGTATCGCCCGGCAGACCGATCACGCGCTTGATGAAATCCGTATGGCCGCGTTTGGGCAGGGTGAAGACCACCACATCCCCGCGCTTGGGCGTGTCGTCCAGCAGGCGCCCTTCCGGTATGAAGGGCGGATCGAAGGGTACGGAAAAACGGTTATAGCCATAGGAAAACTTCGACACGAAAATCCGGTCCCCCACTTCCAGCGTTGGTTCCATGCTGCCGCTGGGAATGTGGAAGCTGGCATAGCCCACCGTGGTGAAGATGCCATAGAACAAGCCGATGATAGCTATATCCTTGATAAGGTTGGATATTTCTTTTTTCATAAGCTGTCGTCCGTTTCCTGCTGTCCTGAGCGAAGCCTGCCACCGGTCGGCGCCGGGCTCAAGCGCTTTAGCGCACGCGACCGGCGCTGTCACCCCGCGGCCCGTCTTTTCTGCGTGACCCGGCCCGGTTTTTTGTTTGGTCCGATCCTGTTTTTTGCCCGGCCTAGTCTTGCAGCATAAAAACCGCCTCCCTATATACGCGGCAGGGAGCCGCCGGGGGCGCCGTGATCGGCGCTTGTGGCGAGCTGGACAGAAAACGGCATCATACAGGGGGTTGCCCCTGGTTCGTCGGGCCGGATCGGACGGCGGACAACGTGGCCTGAAACGGCACGGGCAATCTCGCAGCAGAAAGGATGACAGGTATGGGTAAAGTAATTGGTATTGACCTCGGCACGACCAATTCGTGTGTGTCCATCATGGATGGCAGCAAGCCGAAAGTAATCGAAAACGCGGAAGGCGCGCGGACCACACCGTCCATGGTGGCCTTCACGGATGAAAGCGAACGACTGGTGGGCCAGAGCGCCAAGCGCCAGGCCGTGACCAATTCCGAACGGACCCTGTTCGCCATCAAGCGCCTGATTGGCCGCACCTATGACGATCCCACCACCAAAAAAGACAAGGACATGGTGCCTTACAAGATCGTCAAGGCGGACAATGGCGATGCCTGGGTTGAGGTGGACGGGGAGAAATATTCCCCCAGTCAGATTTCCGCCATGATCCTTCAGAAGATGAAGGAAACGGCGGAAGATTATCTGGGCGAGGAAGTGACCGAGGCGGTCATTACCGTTCCTGCCTATTTCAACGACGCCCAGCGCCAGGCCACCAAGGACGCGGGCAAGATCGCCGGCCTTGAAGTGCTGCGCATCATCAACGAGCCCACGGCGGCGGCGCTGGCATACGGCCTGGAAAAGAACGACGGCAAGACCATCGCGGTCTATGATCTGGGCGGCGGCACGTTCGACGTGTCCATCCTTGAGATCGGCGACGGCGTGTTCGAGGTGAAGTCCACCAACGGGGATACCTTCCTGGGCGGTGAAGACTTTGACCTGCGGCTGGTGGATTATCTCGCTGACGAGTTCAAAAAGGAAAACGGCATGGACCTGCGGCAGGACCGCATGGCCCTGCAACGCCTGAAGGAAGCGGCGGAAAAGGCCAAGATCGAGCTGTCTTCCTCGCAGCAGACGGAAATCAACCTGCCCTTCATCACCGCGGATCAGAGCGGGCCGAAGCACCTTCAGATGAAGCTGACCCGCGCCAAGCTGGAAAGCCTGGTGGAGGATCTGATCAAGCGCACGTTGGACCCGTGCAAGAACGCCCTGAAAGATGCCGGCCTTGCTGCCGGTGAGGTGGACGATGTGGTCCTGGTGGGCGGCATGACCCGTATGCCCAAGCTTCAGGAAACGGTGAAGGAATTCTTTGGCCGTGAACCGCACCGCGGCGTGAACCCGGACGAGGTGGTGGCCATGGGCGCCGCCATTCAGGCGGGCGTGCTGCAAGGCGATGTGAAAGACGTGCTGCTGCTGGATGTGACGCCTCTGAGCCTCGGCATCGAGACGCTGGGCGGCGTGTTCACGCGCCTGATCGATCGCAACACCACCATTCCCACCAAGAAGAGCCAGGTGTTCTCCACCGCCGAGGACAATCAGAATGCGGTGACCATCCGGGTCTTCCAGGGTGAGCGCGAAATGGCCGCTGACAACAAGATGCTCGGCCAGTTCGACCTGGTGGGCATTCCGCCGGCACCGCGCGGTGTGCCGCAGGTCGAGGTGACCTTCGATATCGACGCCAACGGCATCGTCAACGTGTCCGCCAAGGACAAGGGCACCGGCAAGGAACAACAGATCCGCATTCAGGCATCCGGCGGCCTGTCGGAAGAGGACATCGATCAGATGGTCAAGGACGCCGAAGCTCATGCCGACGAGGACAAGAAGCGGCGTGAGCTGGTGGAAGCCCGCAATAACGGGGAAGCCCTGATCAATCAGAGCGAAAAGAACCTTGAAGACTATGGCGACAAGATCGGTGCCGACGACAAGAAGGCCGTGGAAGACGCGGTTGCCGCGCTGAAAACGGCCCTTGAAGGCGACGATTTGGACGACATCAAGGCCAAGACGGAAGCCCTGACCCAGGCATCCATGAAACTGGGCGAGCAGATGTACAAGGCCCAGCAGGAAGCTCAGCAGGGCGCTGAAACCACCGACGGCGGCGAGCAGGCCGAGGCCGGGGACAGTGGCCAGAGCGACGAGGACGATGTGGTCGACGTGGACTTCGAGGAAGTGGACGACGACAAGAAAAAGTAAGGGCGGCCTGACCCGACGCCCGCTTGACGGACGATCAGGGCAAGCCGATACAGGTACGCCGCCCCCTGCTGCGGTTGGGGGGCGGCGTTCGCCGTATCGGGCGCGCTGAAGCCGGTGCGCGGGCAGGACCGGAGCCGGTACAGGTTCCGATGGTGGTCAAGACGGGCAGCAAGCCGACAATCGGAGGCGACGTGTGGCTAAGCGTGATTATTACGAGATCCTCGGGGTGGACAAGGACGCGGACGAAGCGGCCCTGAAAAAAGCCTATCGCAAACAGGCCATGAAATATCACCCTGACCGCAATCCCGACGACGAAGAGGCGGAAAAGCGGTTCAAAGAAGCCGGTGAAGCCTATGAAGTTCTGAAGGACCCGGAAAAGCGCGCGGCCTATGACCGCTATGGTCATGCGGCCTTTGAAGGCGGCATGGGCGGCGGCCCCGGTGGCCCCGGCGGTGCCGCGGGCGGTTTCGACTTTTCCGATATATTCGACGAATTCTTCGGCGATATGATGGGTGGCGGTCGCGGGCGGCGCCGGTCCAGCGCCCAGCGCGGCAGCGATCTGCGCTTCAACATGGAAATCTCGCTGGAGGAAGCCTACAAGGGCAAGGAAGAGTCCATCACCATCCCCACCAGCGTATCCTGTGACACGTGCCAGGGAAGCGGTGCGGAGCCGGGCAGCCAGCCCATGGCCTGCGACACTTGTGGCGGCGAAGGCAAGGTTCGCACCAGTCAGGGCTTTTTCATGGTGGAGCGCACCTGCCCCCGATGCCGTGGCAAGGGCGTGGTGATCACCAATCCCTGTAAAAGCTGCGGCGGTCAGGGCCGGGTGCAGAAGGACAAGACCCTTCAGGTACGCATCCCGCGCGGCGTGGAGGACGGCACCCGCATCCGCCTTGGCGGCGAGGGCGAAGCGGGCATGATGGGTGGCCCGCCCGGTGATCTGTATATCTTCATGAGCGTGCGCCCCCACAGCCTGTTCAAGCGGGATGGCGACACCCTGTTCTGCCAGGTGCCCATTGCCATGACCAAGGCGGCGCTTGGCGGCCAGATCGAGGTGCCCACAATCGAGGGCAGGCGCGCCCGCATCAAGGTGCCCGAAGGCACCCAGACCGGCAAGCAGTTCCGCCTGCGCGGCAAGGGTATGCCCCGGCTCAATGGCGGCGGTGCCTGTGGCGACATGATCGTGGAGGTGTCGGTGGAAACGCCGGTCAATCTGAACAAGCGGCAAAAGGAGCTGCTGGAAGAATTCGCCGAGCAAGGCGGCGACAAGGTATCCCCCCGTACGGAGGGCTTTTTCGCCAAGGTGAAAGATCTGTGGGACGACCTGACCGAGTGACCGCCGCGCGCCGCCGTGCGGGAAGGCCGTGTGAGATCCGGGCCGGGGCGGGCGTGCCCCGGCCTTTTCTGTGTCCCGTGGTCATGCTAAGCGATTGTCACCGGCGCGAGACGAACCCGCGCCCGCCATGCTTGAGGGAGCCGAGGTGATGACGGAACAGGTGAAGCTGGGTCTGCTGGGGTGCCGGGGCCGGATGGGTCGGGCCATCACGGAAGCCATTGTGGCGGGGTTCACGGTGCGGCTGGTCGCGGCTGCCGAGCATCCCGATCACCCGGAACAGGCCATGACCTTGAGCGATGGTGTGATCGTTACCGACGACCCGGCCAGTGTGTTTGCCGTCAGCGATGCCGTGATCGATTTCACGCCGCCCGGCCTGACGGCCCGCATGGCGCCGCTTGCCGCCCGGTCGGGCGCGGCCTATGTGGTGGGTACCACCGGGCTGGGGGCAGATGATCACGCCGCGCTGGACAAGGCTGCCGAGCAGGTGGCGGTGGTGCAGGCGGGCAATTTTTCGCTCGGTGTCAATCTGTTGCAGGTGTTGACGCGCCAGGTGGCGGCAACCCTGGGCGAGGATTGGGATATCGACATTCTTGAAATGCATCACCGGCACAAGGTGGATGCCCCTTCCGGGACGGCAAAAATGCTGGGGGAGGCCGCCGCCGACGGGCGGGGCCGCCGTCTGGCGGATGTGGCCCGCACCAGCAGGGAAGGCACCACCGGGCCGAGACCGGAAGGCGAGATCGGCTTTGCCACCCTGCGCGGCGGTGCCGTGATCGGCGAACATGAAGTGATCTTCGCCAGTGAAAATGAACGCCTGACCCTGTCGCACAAGGCGGAAAATCGTGGCCTGTTCGCCGCCGGTGCCGTGCGCGCCGCCCGCTGGGCCGCCACGCAGGCGCCGGGGCGCTATGCCATGACGGATGTGCTCGGCCTTTAGGGCGGGCACGCGGAAAAGGAACCTCACCCATGCAGGAAGCCCTGTTGACCCTGTGGACCGGTCTGCCGGTCTTTCTCGCCCATTCCAGTGTTTCGCTCGGCATTCTGGTGCTGGGTGTGCTGATTTACATGAAAGTCACCGCCCATGACGAACTGGCCCTGATCCGGGCCGGCAATGTGGCGGCCAGCCTGTCGCTGGGCGGTGCCATTGTGGGGCTGGCCCTGCCGCTGTCGGTGTCGCTGTCGGTCAGCGTATCGCTTTGGGATCTGGCGCTTTGGGGGTTGGTGGCGCTGGTGCTCCAGATCATTGCATTCCGCATCATGGACCTGATCCTGAAGGATATTTCCCACCGCATCGAACAGGGCGAGATGGGCGCCGCCGTGCTGCTGGTCAGTGTCAAGCTCGCCACCGCGTTCATCAATGCGGCGGCGGTGTCGGGTTGATCTGATGCGGCGCAAGCTGGAACTGATCTTTTATGCGGCGATCATTCTTTCCGCCCTGCTGCGCTATGCGGGCACACCGGAAGGTGGCCAGCGTCGCCCGCCACCGGATCGGCAACCCGCCGTGCTGTTGCCCGATGGCGCCAGCCTGCCCCGCGATGTGCAGAACGAAGTGCGGGTTCAGGTGTCCGAGCGCACCAGCGCGGGTACCGGCACCGGTTTTCTGGTGGATGACAAGGGCACCTATGTGACCGCCCGTCATGTGGTCAGCGGCTGTGAAGACCTTTTCGTGGTGACGGGCGCGCGATCCGGTGTGGCGGCGCAGACGGTGGAAACCCGTCGCGGCGCGGATTTTGCCCTTGTGCGGGTGCCCGATCTGGCGAACCGCGCGACCGCCCGGCCCTTTGTCATCAGGCGGCAGCCGCCCGCCCGTGGCACGGATGGCTATATGATGGGCTATCCCCAGGGGCGCCCGGCGGATGTGCGGGCCACCGTGATCGGGGCCACTCGGATGCGGTCTCAGGGACGGTACGACACGCTGGAACCCGTGGTGGCCTGGGTGGAACGGGAACGCCGCCCCGGATTCGACGGGCCGCTGGGCGGCATTTCCGGCGGGCCGGTGTTCGATGGCTCTGGCCGGGTGGTGGGAACCGTGGTGGCCGGGGCGCCGCGCCGGGGCCGGGTCTACACCACCCATCCCCGCGTGTTCGCGCAGACCGGCGCCAGCACCGATGGCACCGCCACACCGCTGACAAAGCGTGATTTTCACAAGGCCGGCGCGGACTGGCGCGGTCAGTACCGGATCGTCAAGCTGTTCTGCAAAGCCTGAATATCGGGCCCTGAATGCTGGCCCTGAATGCTGGCCCTGATGCCCGGCCCGGTCACTCCGTTTCGCGGTGACCGCCCTGCCCGGCACGCCAGCGCGCCAGACCATCCTGCAAGGCGGTGCCCAGCTCCTCCCGCTCCCACGGGGCCAGAAAACGGCCCATATGCAGGGTGCGGCCATGGCTGGTCAGGGCAACGGCGCGGGATCGGCCCGCCCCGTCCCGATCCTGCGTTACCCTGAGCCAGGTGGGTTCGAATATCCAGCTTTCCCGGCGACCATCCGGGTGAATGCGGGCCACCACCAGATCATGGTCGGTCAGGGTGACGGTCTCGAACAGGCGGGCGGCCCGGTAATTCAGCCGAAAAGCCAGCCACAGCGCCGCCACATCGGCAATGACAAACAGCACCACCGGCCAGGCGCCCACTGCCAGAAAGCGCAGGCTGGCGATTCCCATGATCACCGCAATCACGATCAGAAGGGTGCGAAACCCCTGGCGCCCAAGGGAACGGTGCGGATAGACCACCAGATTCAGCCAGGGCCGATCCGGTGCGCGTTCGGCATTGGGGCCGGATGAGTCCGCGCCCTGTGCGCCAGTGTGCGCGTCGGTGTGTGCGCCGGTGACGTTATCGACGTTTGCGGATGTGGCGCCCTGCGGGGTCATGATCGCGCCTCCTCAGTCGGCCCGGCCTGCGGGCAGGCCCTGCAACAGGGCGGGCAGGGTACCCACCGTGCCGCGGGCATGGGCCATGAAAAACCGTTTCAGTTTCGGTATCCGGTTGACGGCGGCAAGCCCCATGTCCCGCGCCAGCCTGATCGGGGGCAGATCATTGGAAAACAGCCGGTTCAGGCCATCGGTCACCGCCGCCAGGGTCACATTGTCGAACCGGCGGCGGGCTTCATAATCGGCGGTGGCGTCGGCGGTGCCCATATCAAGCCCGGCATAAAGGCGGTGGGCCACCATGTCCGCCAGAGCGGCCACATCTCTCAGCCCCATGTTCAGGCCCTGCCCCGCAATGGGGTGGATGCCGTGCGCCGCATCTCCCACCAGTGCCAGCCGATGATCCGTATAGCGCTCCGCCCAGTGCAGGCCCAGCGGCCATGACCAGCGCCCGCCCACCACGCGCACCTCGCCCAGGAAATCCCCGACGCGGCGGGCCACTTCGTCGGTAAAGGCGGCGTCATCCAGGTTCATGATGGTATCCACCAGACGGCTTTTTTCCGTCCATACCAGAGACGCGCGATTGCCCCTTAGCGGCAGGATGGCGAAAGGCCCGCCGGGCAGGAATTTTTCATGGGCAATGCCCACATGGCTTTCCTGGGTTTCGATGGCGCAGACAATGCCGCTCTGGCGGTAGGACCAGCCCCGGCTGGGAATGCCCGCATGGTCCCGCACCATGCTGTTCCGCCCGTCGGCGCCGATCAGAAGCTGCCCGGTCAGATGGTGGGTGTTTCCGCCCGCATCCGTCAGGGTGGCATGGGCGCCGCTGTCGTCCCGCGCCAGGGCGGTTACGCTGGCGGGCGCGAAATGGGCGATGCGGGGATGGTTTTCAAGCGCCGCGAACAGGCCAAGGCGGATATGCCGGTTTTCCACCATTTGCCCCAACGGGCCATCGTTCAGCTCTTCATGGTCGAAATGCAGATGCAGCGGCGAAACGCCCCGGTGTAGTGCGCCATCCGATACGCGGATGCCCAGTATGGGCTGGGCCTGATCCGCCATATGGGGCCAGATATCCAGCGTTTCCAGCATACGCACCGTGGCAAAGGCCAGGGCGCTGGCCCGCCCGTCAAAGCCGGTATCCGTGACCGCCGCCGGGTCCGCCCGATCAATCAGGGCCACCCGCGCCCCGGCAAGGTCCAGTGCGATGGCCGCGCTCAGCCCGACCATGCCGCCACCCACGATAATGGCGTCGAAACGGGTGTCCGATGAATGGGGGGGTCGGCTTGCGGCCATGCTGTGTCCTTTTGCCCTTGGCGGGGACTGGTGGTATGTCTGGGGTGGAATCTAGGCCGCAATGCCGGACCTGTCCAGCGGCGGCGGGTCGCATGTGCGCAGGGCCGGGTCGTGGCCGCTTGTTGCACCCCGCAGGCCCCCCGGCTAGGATGCGATCGCGGCCCGGTGCGGGGGCTGCCCATTGATGGAGTCGGGGGATCGCCGTGGCCAGTGCCAGGAATGTAAAAAGCGCCAAGGCCGAAAAGGCTGGCGCCGACCGGAACAAGGCAGGCAAGGGTCGTGCGTCCGGGGGTCACAAGGGCGCACCTCAGGCGGGCGGAAAAGCCGTGTCGGCACCGGCTGACAAGGCACCCTTCCTGCCCCCCGCCATGACCCGTTTTTTCAAGAATACCGCCTGGCGCGGGCTGGGCCTGGCGCTGATCGCGGCGGCGCTTGCCCATAGTGTCGCGCTGGCGGGTTATAATCCGGCGGACCCCACCGTGAACAATGCGGTGGATGCGCCGGTGACCAATCCGCTGGGCCGCATCGGGGCCAATGTGGCCGATGTGACCCTGCAAACGCTGGGTCTGGCCGCCTGGTTGCTGGCCCTGCCGGTGCTGTTATGGGGGGTGAAGCTGCTCCGTCTGCGCTGGCTACCGCTGTTCTGGCTCAATCTGGCGTTTCTGCCGGTGGGCGTGATTCTGCTGGCGCTGGCCCTGTCGGTCATTCCACCCGCCCATGAATTTGTCAGCCCGGCCGGGTATGGCGGGGCGCTGGGCCAGCAACTGTATCAGCTTTCCATCATGTTTCTGGGGGATGTGGTGGTGCCCGCGCCCGTGCTGATCGCCGCCTTCGTGGCGCTGGGCCTGCCGGCATATGCTTTTTCCCTGGCCCTTACCGGGGCGGAATGGGCGGCCATTGGCCGTGCCATTGGTGATGCGGTTCGGTTCGTTCTGGCCCATATGGCGCTGGCCGTTCAGTGGTTGGCCTATGGCCTGATGACGGTTGTGGACCGGATGCGCGAGGGGCGCGGCGATGCGGCGGATGCCGACACGGGCGAAGCCGATGCCTCATCGCCCGCGGCCAGCAAAGCCGCACCGGCCCGGCCAAAGAAGAAACGCACCCCGCCCAGGCCGCCGCAGCCGTCCGCCAAGCGGGTGGAAACCGCGCGGCAACCCAAGCGCGGCGAGCGGGAAATGAAGGATGCCCAGGCGACACTGGATTTCGGCGATACGGGTGATTTCCGCCTGCCGCAGCTTCAGCTTCTGACCCCGCCGCCACCGCCCCACGAACTGGATGTGATGAGCGCGGATGCGCTGGAAAGCAATGCCCGGATGCTGGAAAGCGTGCTGGCTGACTTCAGCGTTCAGGGAGAGATCACCAATGTGCGGGCCGGGCCGGTGGTGACCCTGTACGAGCTGGAGCCCGCCCCCGGCATCAAGGCGGCGCGGGTGATCGGGCTGGCGGATGACATCGCCCGGTCCATGTCCGCCGTATCGGCGCGGGTGGCGCGGGTGCCGGGCAAGAAATCCATCGGGATCGAACTGCCCAACCCCAAGCGGCAGACCGTTTATCTGCGGGAACTGCTGGCCGCCCGCGATTTTGAAAAGAACCGGGGCCGCTTGCCCATCGTTCTGGGCAAGGAGATCGGCGGCGACCCGGTGGTGGCGGACCTGGCGTCCATGCCGCACCTGCTGGTGGCGGGGACAACCGGGTCGGGCAAGTCGGTGGGGGTCAATGCCATGATCCTGTCGTTGCTCTATCGCCATACGCCGGAAACGCTGCGCCTTATCATGGTGGACCCGAAAATGCTGGAACTCAGCATTTACGACAATATCCCCCATTTGCTGACCCCGGTGGTGACCGATCCGAAAAAGGCGGTGGTGGCCCTGAAATGGCTTGTGCGGGAAATGGAGGATCGCTACCGCAACATGTCGCAACTGGGCGTGCGGTCGCTGTCCGCCTTCAACAAACGGGTGCAGGAAGCGAAAGACGCGGGCGAGGTGCTGACCCGTGACGTGCAGACCGGCTATGACAGGGAAACCGGCCAGCCCGTTGTGGAAGCGCAGGAATTCGATTTCGAGCCGTTGCCTTTCATCGTGGTGGTGATCGACGAGATGGCCGACCTGATGCTGGTGGCGGGCAAGGATGTGGAAGCCACGGTTCAGCGGCTGGCCCAGATGGCGCGGGCGGCGGGCATTCATGTGATCATGGCCACCCAGCGGCCCAGCGTGGATGTGATCACCGGCACCATCAAGGCCAATTTCCCCACCCGGATGAGCTATCAGGTCACATCCAAGATCGACAGCCGCACCATTCTGGGCGAAATGGGGGCGGAACAGCTTCTTGGCATGGGGGATATGCTGTTCATGCCGTCCGCCGCGCGGCTGCAACGGGTGCACGGCGCCTTTGTCAGCGACGAGGAGGTGGAGGAAGTGGTGGCCCATCTGCGCAAGCAGGGCGCGCCGGATTATATCACGTCCGTGACCGAAGAACCGGAGGAAGGCTTTGACAGCCCCTTCATTCCCGGTGGCTCCGGCGGGGATGACAGCGAAAAGACCCTGTATGACAAGGCGGTGGATGTGGTGCTCAGGGATCGTCGGCCCACCACCAGCTATATTCAGCGGCGGTTGAAGATCGGCTATAACAAGGCCGCCTCCCTGATCGAGGAGATGGAAGAGCAGGGCGTGATTTCCGCCCCCAATCACAAGGGTCAGCGGGAAGTGCTGGTACCGGAACGGGAAGATGACCTTTGATGCGCCTTGAAACCGCCCATTTTGCGCCCCATACCAGTTGCATGAAACAGTTTCTCAGCCTGATCCTTCTGGTCGCGGCCCTGGGCTGGCCGGTTCATGCCCAATCCGGCCCTTCCGATGCCCAATCCGGCTCTGGCGGGGCGGATGCCCTGCCCCCGCTTGAGGAGCAGAGCCTGACCGCCGGTGATCCGCTGTCACAGGCCATGCAGGATGTGCGCGGCTATATGAAAACGGTGGACAGCCTGCGCGCCCGCTTCCGGCAGGTGGCGCCTGATGGCTCGGTGATGACCGGCGTGTTGTACCTGAAACGGCCAGGTCGGGTGCGCTTCGATTATGACGACGACACCCCCTTTCTGGTGGTGGCGGACGGCGAGGTTCTGAGCTTTGTGGATTACGAGGTGGGCCAGGTGCAGCGCTGGCCGGTGCAGGACACGCCGCTGCGCTTGTTGTTGGGCCGGTCTTTGCCGCTGGACAAGGTTACGGCCCGTGTGGATCTCTCGCCCGGCGGGCGGGATGGGGCGCCTGATGGGCAGAACGACATGATCGCGCTGCACGCTCAGGACCCGGACAAGCCCGAAATGGGGCGCATCGCGCTGTATTTCGAACGGCTGTCCGACGCGGCTGACCGGTCGCTGCGCCTTGTCGGCTGGAATGTGGTGGACGGGCAGGGCAAGACCACCCGTGTGCGGCTGTCCGACCATCGGCGCAATCCCACCCTGGCTGCTGCGCTCTGGTCCTTTGACGACCCCCGCGGCCTGGACAAGCGGCGCCGTTCCCGTCGCTGATGGCTGATTCGGCTGGATACTCCTGAGCGGCGGGCCTTGCGCCGTGCTGCGACAGCATGGCGCATCCCCGTTTCCTTGGCGCCGCCCGCACCTGCTCCAAATCATGATGCGTTGACAGGGTGTTTTTTCTTGCCCCCCAGCCCTGTCAACAGGCCCCGTCTTTCATACCCGAAGCGGGGCGATGCCAGTAGACCCTGGCCCGGTTTCGCCCTGCCTCTGGGCGACCGGGCCTTTTTTGTTGCACTTTTTTTATTTCTTCAGGCGCGCTAAGAACGCCAATGCCGTGCGTGCAACAGAAAGGACATGGGCTTATGGCCAACAGGGATGACTGGAAAGAAACCCTGCCGGACCCGGATCACTTGCCCGATGATGACGAGACCGCCCCCGTGCTGGATGAATATCCGTCCCTGAAATCGGTGGCGCCGTTTCTGTCGCTGGCCACGCAGGCGGGCTGGTTCCGGGCGCTGGGTGAGCGGGCCAGCGACCATGAACGGACTCTGGCGCGCGATTATGTGGACATGCTGGGCTTCCCCGATGCGGAGCCGGTCTTTCTGGCCGATTGGGACGATGCCATGGCGGCGGCGGAGGTGCCCGACTTCAACCATGCCGCATGGGAAGCGGAAGAGCAGCTTCGCGCCACCCTGACCCTGGAAGTGCTGACCATGATCGACGAAGGCACGCTGGACATGGTGACCGCCCATGTGCAGCAAAAGGTGGCCGGGCCGGTGATCGCGGCGGCGGAGGAAGCGGCGGACTATCTGCGCATCGAGGACACCCAGTTTCTTCAGGCATTGGCGGGCGCCGGGGTGCAGGCGGCCTGGCAGGCGGCGCTGGTGGTGATGGCCGGGGGCGGGGAGGAACACCCCTTCACCCTGCGTTTTCGTTTGTTCGAGTGCGGGCGCTGGCCGATCGGCGTTCTGGGCCGCACGTTTTCCATTTATTGATTTCGGACCATTGGATCGAGGATGTGCGCCATGCGCGTGATGAGCTGGAATGTGAACAGTGTACGGGCCAGGCTGGACCATGTGATGCGCGTGGTGGAAAGCCATGCGCCCGATGTGTTGTGCCTTCAGGAAACCAAGGTGGACAATGCGCGCTTTCCCCTGAAAGCCTTTGAGGGGGCGGGGTATGTCCACCACGCCCTGAACGGACAGAAGGGCCATCACGGGGTGGCCATCCTGTCCCGTATGCCGATCACACCCGAAACCCCGCGGGACTGGTGTGCCATGGGCGATGCCCGCCATGCGGTGGCCCATGTGGCGGGCGTGACGGTGCATAATTTCTATGTGCCCGCGGGCGGTGACGAGCCCGACCCGGCGATCAATCCAAAATTCGCCCACAAGCTCGATTTTCTTTCGGAAATGAGGCACTGGGCACAGGACCTGACCGGCCCGGCCCTGTTGGTTGGCGATCTGAATGTGGCGCCCCTTGCGGAAGATGTGTGGAGCCACAAGCAGCTTTTGAAGGTGGTGACCCATACACCGGTGGAAACGCAGGCGCTGAGCGATGTCCAGGTGGCTCATGGCTTCGAGGATCTGGTGCGCCGCTTTCGCCCGGCACCGGAAAAGCTGTTCAGTTGGTGGTCCTATCGGGCGCGGGACTGGCGCGCGTCCAACCGCGGGCGGCGGCTGGATCACATATGGGCAAGCCCGGACCTGGCCGGTCGGGCGACGGGGTTTGATCTGGTGCAGGAAACGCGGGACTGGGACAAGCCGTCAGACCATATCCCGCTGTTGGTGGACCTGGAACCGTAATTCACCCCAGGTCGTAACCGGCCCCCCTGTGGCGGCCTCATGGGGCGGCCCCATGGGGCGACCGTCCGGCCCTTCGGGGCTTTGGTTTTCCGTGTTTTCAGGTGCCCGTGTTTTCAGTTCCCGAGGCCCTGAAGCGAATAGCCGCCCGGCTCGGTCACCAGCAGGGTGGCCACGCCGGATTCCGGCTCCACTTTCTGGCGCAGGCGATAGACATGGGTTTCCAGCGTGTGGGTGGTGACGCCGGAATTATAGCCCCACACCTCTGCCAGCAGCTCTTCCCGGCCCACAGGCTTGCCGCCGGCCCGGTAAAGATATTTCAGGATCGCCGTTTCCTTTTCCGTCAGCCGCACCTTTTTGCCGCTGGATTTTTCCTCCAGCAGTTTGGACGAGGGCTGAAACTGGTACGGTCCCACGTCGAAGACGGCATCCTCGCTCTGTTCATACTGGCGGAAATGGGCGCGGATGCGGGCCAGCAGGACCGTGAAGCTGAACGGCTTGGTCACATAGTCATTGGCGCCGCTGTCCAGGCCAAGCACCGTATCCGCTTCGGATTGCATACCGGTCAGCATGATGATGGGAACGGAAACCCCGTTCTTGCGGATGCGTTTGCACAATTCCCGGCCATCCATGTCGGGCAGGCCCACATCCAGAATGATCAGGTCCGCCGAATTGTCCTTCAGATAGGTCAGCGTTTCTGAGGCATTGCCGGTTTCAGCGGTGGAAAATTCATCATACAGGCTTAACTGATCGGCGAGCTGCTCGCGCAGTTCCGCATCGTCGTCCACCAATAGAAGTTTACGAACAGCCATGGGAAACCCCTCCTCAATCAAAGCCTTGCCGTCTGACCGGTTCGCGGCCCGCATACCGGCTCGCGCCAGCCTTAGTGTGTTTGCCACATTAAGGGTATTCAAGCACGCATCACAATCGCTTTATTGCGGGATGTGGAACCGGCTGGCGGGCAGGCGGCCGACTGTGCTAGAGCATTTCCCCATCAGAACAGCCCATTGATGAAGGATTGACCCCGGCCATGGCAGGTTTTTCCCCCGATGATCGCATTCTTTTGCAGGTCTCGCGCGCGGCGGATGATGTGCGCCGGGGGGTGCCGGTGATTGTCACGGCACCGGATGGCCATTTGCTGGTGCTGCCGCTGGAACTGGCGGACGGATCGGCGCTTTCCCTGTTCGATGACCTTGCGGCAGCGGTGGCACTGGGCGGGAATTCCCACGGGGACAGCTTCCTGATCCTGACCGATCGCCGCGCCGAGGCGCTCGCCGTTGCGCACAAGGGGCGCCGGGCGGTGCGGGTGGCGCGCTCCCGCTGGCTGACCGGCGCGGACATGCGCACCCTGGCGGACCCGCTGGCCGATCTGGCCCATCCGTTTCAGGGCCCCTTCACCCGGCTGGAGGCGGACCCCCTGAAGGCCGAGGCGCCGCTTGCCGACAGGGCGGCGCTGAAGCTGATCAAGGTGGCGCGCCTGCTGCCCGCCGCCCTTGCCGTGCCCGTGGCCGATGCGGCGCTCGCCGCCGATGGCCTGCTTGGGGACATGATGCGCGTGGCGGCGGCGGACGTGCTGGAAATGGACACGCTTCAGGCCCGGCGGCTGACCCGCGCGGCCAGCGCCCATGTGCCGCTTCAGGCGGCGGCGGACGTGCGCCTGATCGCCTTTCGCCCGATTACCGGCGGGGTGGAGCACATCGCCATTCTGGTGGGGGACCCCAGCCCCGCCATGCCCGTTCTGACCCGCCTGCACAGCGAATGTTTTACCGGTGACCTGATCGGATCGCTGAAATGCGATTGCGGCGATCAGTTGAAGGGCGCGATCAAGGCGATCAAGGCGGCGGGGGGCGGCGTAGTGCTGTATCTGGCGCAGGAAGGCCGGGGGATCGGCCTGCTGTCCAAGCTCAAGGCCTATGGTTTGCAGGATCAGGGGTATGATACGGTGGATGCCAATACCCGCCTGGGCTTCGATGCGGACGAGCGCATTTTCGCCCCCGCCGCGCTGATGCTGGACAATCTGGGCTTTTCGCAGGTGCGCCTGATGACCAATAACCCGGAAAAGGTGGCGGGGCTGGAGCGCCTGGGCATCACGGTGACGGAACGGGTGCCCCATGCCTTTCCCACCAATCCGCACAATCAGGGGTATCTGGATACCAAGAAGCGGCGCAGCGGCCACCTGCTTTGATATGGTCCGATGACAGGGGATCGACCGGCATGACCGAATGGACCGTGACACCCGACCCGGATGATGGCCGTTATGGGCGGCTGACAGGGCCGTTGACGGATATCGCCTGCACGCTGGGCCGGGCCGGGATGGTGCCCGGTGACGGCAAGCGGGAGGGGGACGGCGCCACCCCGGCGGGCTGGCACCCGGTGCGGCGGGTTCTGTACCGCCCGGATCGGGTCGCCGCGCCGGTGACCGGCCTGCCCGTGCAGGCGCTGAGCCCGCAGGACGGCTGGTGCGACGACCCCATGAGCACGGCCTATAACATGCCGGTGCGCCTGCCCGTGCCGCTATCCCATGAGACACTCTGGCGGGACGACAACGCTTATGACCTGTTGGTGGTCCTGGGATATAATGACGACCCGCCCATTCCCGGCCTGGGCAGCGCCATTTTTCTGCACTGCCTGAAGCCGGACAATGCCCCGACCGAGGGCTGCATCGCCGTGGCGCAGCAGGACCTGGTGCGGCTGTTGCGTCAGATGCGCCCTGGCGATGCCCTGATGGCGGGGGATGCGGATAGGGTGCTGGCCGAACCTTAGGGGCGGGCGGTATCGGTTTCCCGTGGGCCGAAAAAGGCGGTGCCCACCCGGATATCATCGCTGCCCATGGCGGCGGCGGTGGCATAATCGCCGCTCATGCCCATGGACAGGCGCGCCAGCCCGTGGCGCTCCTTCAGCTTTTTCAACAGGGCGAAATGCAGCGCCGGCTCGTCATCCACCGGCGGAATGGCCATCAGGCCCGTCACATCCAGGCCCAGTTCATCGTGGCAAAGTGCCAGAAGGTCAGGCAAGTCGGCTGGCACGACACCGGTTTTCTGCTCTTCCTCGCCCGTGTTCACCTGGATCATCACCGGCAAGGGGCGCTGCTGCGCGTCCATTTCCTTTTTCAGGCGCCGGGCGATGCGGGGCCGATCCACGGTCTGGATTTCGTCGAACAGGGCCACCGCATCGGCAACCTTGTTGGATTGCAGGCCGCCGATCAGCACCAGGTGCAGATCGGGATAGGCGGCGCGGCGGTCCTGCCAGCGGCTGGCGGCCTCCTGCACGCGGTTTTCGCCATATATGCGGTGGCCCGCGGCCAATGCCGCCTCGATCCGGTCATCGGGCTGCACCTTGGATACCGCGATCAGGCGCGGCTGGTTTTCCGGCACGCCCGCATGGGCGCAGGTGTTGCGGATGTCCGCGCGGATGGCGTCAATACGCTGCTGGATCGTGGCTGGGCTGGTGTGGGTCATGATGGTGTTTTAGGCTGCGGAGGCGATGCGGGCAAGATCACATTTGCCCACTGGGCGCTCCTGATTGACGGACCCCGTATTGGAAACCCCCTGATCGGAAAACTCATGCGTCAGATTCTCATTACCGATGCGGCCCGACAGGGTGACCCGGCGGTGCTGGCGGCCCGGTTGCCACGGGGAAGCCTTGTCCTGCTTCGGGATTATGAGGCGCCGGATCGGCGGGCGCGGGCCACCCGGCTGGCGGCGCTGGCCCGGCAGCGCGGATTATACCTGCTGATCGCCGCGGATCATCATCTGGCCTGTCATGTGGGCGCGGCGGGGGTTCATCTGCCCGGCAGACAGCTTTGGGCGCCGGACCCGGCAGTGCTGGCGGCGCATCGGGCCGGGCGGCTCTGGCTCACCGCGGCCTGTCACGATGGGCGCGATCTGGCGCGGGCCGGGGCCTTGCATGTGGACATGGCGATCCTGTCGCCGGTTTTTCCCACCCGCAGCCATCCCGGTGGCCGTGTGCTTGGCCTGCACCGTTTTGCCCGGCTGGCCCGGTCCAGCCCGGTTCCGGTGGCGGCATTGGGGGGAATCGGGGCTGTCGGCGCACGTCGGCTCAAGGCCGTTCCGGGCGTGGTGGCCGTGGCCGGGATCGACGGGTTTCCACTGGCGTGACCGGGTTACTGACGGGAACGGGGTTCAGGCAGGCCGGGTCAGGCCAGTGCGCGGGTTCAGAATTCCAGCCGACCGCCCAGGAAAATCATCTGCGCGCCTTCACCGGCTTCGATATTGGTCAACACCCGGTCGCCATAATCATAATAGCGCAGGCTGCCGGTCAGCCCCACCTGGCTTGTCAGGCGATATACGGCGCCCAGTTCCACCGAGATGATGTCCCGCGCTTCGTTTTCCAGCCCCATCAGGTCTGCGCCCCGGCGATATTCGCTCATGCTCAGCCGGGCGGCCCAGCTTTGGCTTTTATAGCTGAGGCCGGCCTCAAACCCGCTGGTATCCTGGAAAAAGGGGCTGGTTTGGCGCAGGACGGAGGCATCCAGATTGAAACCCCAATACCCCACGGACAGGCCAAGATTCACTTCCCGGTCGGTGAGTGGCGAGGCAAAAGGCCCATCGGTGCGGTGCAGATTTGTGCCCGGCAGGCTGGACCAGAGCCGATAGCCGCTTTCCAGCGACAGGGAGAGCACGTCCCGCTCCGCCGCGTCGGCATCGCCGAAGCGCAGGCCTAGGCTGCTGTGGCCATGCCGTTCCCCGATCAGGCTGTCCCGTATCGTGCCATCCGGGTGGTACAGGGAGCTGAAGTCAGGCCGTCCGGCCTGGCTGCCACTTCCCGCATCGGGGCGGCTGGTGTCCCGAAGGGTCATGAAGCCGTCTTTGTCCTGTGCGCCTTTGCGGCGCAGGGACAGGGTCAGGTCCTGATCGCTCAGCGGGGAAAAACCGGGTGCCACCGGGCCCTGGCCGTTTTGTTCCATGATGAACAGATCCAGCCGACGCATGAAATTGGAAGAGTCGAAGCGTGCCCTGTCCTTGAGTGGGGGGCTGGTCTCGGCGTCGGCGCTGCGCCGTTCGCTCGGCGCGATGGTTTCCGGCGCGGTGCCGCCCCCATCCTGCGCCAATACGGCGGGAGCAGCCGAAACGAGGGCAAGACCGGCCATCATCACACCGGCCATCAACAGCCCCGTGGCCGTGGCCGCCCCGCGCGCGCGGACTATTCGTCTTTTCCCGATGTCTTTGCTTTTGGCAAAGCCGCTCATGGTTTTTGTCCCGCTCTTCCCCGTTCCGCACAGCGCCCCGAACCGGGAGATACCCTCAACCCTTATTGTGGAGTTTCGGATATAACGAGTCGAATCCTGAATCAAGGTGGTGCGTCGAACTTCAACCATCTGTGACCTTTGCGTCACGGTTTTGCCACGTTCGCGCAGGAAGGCGGACAGGTTCGGCGCGCCGGTTTCGGGGATTCGCTCTGGTCAGGCGCAGACTGCGCCGTTATAACGCCCTGTCAAGGTCATGCGGAGCCGTGCGGGGGCGCACCTGTCGGCCGCTTTTAATTTGAAGACAGCCCAAATCGAGGACATTAGCTATGACCGCCATTCTTCGCGCCGCAACGATCGTGATTCTGGCGTTGAGCCTTCAGGCATGTGGCCTGTTCGGCGGCGACGATGCCAAGAAGGGCGCCTTTGGCCCCAAGACCACGGCGATCGGGGTGAACGGGTATCTTTGGCAGGCCACGATGGACACCCTGTCCTTCATGCCGCTGGATCAGGCCGACCCGGCCGCCGCCACCATCCTGACCGACTGGCACAGCGCCCCGGAAAGCCCGGATGAGCGTGTTAAGGTCACGGTGCGTTTCCTGTCCGAAGCGCTGCGGTCGGACGGGATCAAGGTCACCGTGGTGCGCCAGACCCGCAAGGACGGCACCTGGGTTTCCGCCGATGTGCAGGCCCGCACCCCCCTGAGCGTGGAGGAGGCCATTCTCACCCGCGCCCGCCGCCTGCGGATCGAGGCGATGGAAGGCAAGGGCTGATCCAGCCTTTCGCCCCTGCCCTTCGCCCCTCTCGCGGGGGCAAAGCCGCCCCGCATCAGGGCCTACCGTTTCAGCCAACCCTTGAAGGACCTTACGCCAGCCATGTCCCGCTATAATCCGAAGGCCACCGAAAAGAAATGGCAGGCGCTCTGGCAGGAGCGCGATACCTTCCGCACCCGTACGGACAGCGATCGCCCGCCCTATTATGTGCTGGAAATGTTTCCCTATCCGTCCGGGCGCATTCATGTGGGCCATGTGCGGAACTATACGCTGGGCGATGTGGTGGCCCGGTTTCAGCGCGCTCGTGGTTATGAAGTGCTGCATCCCATGGGGTGGGACGCCTTCGGGATGCCAGCGGAAAACGCCGCCATGGAACGCAAGGTGCACCCCGCCGACTGGACCTATGACAATATCGCCAATATGCGCGCCCAACTGAAACAGGTGGGCCTGGCCATTGACTGGAGCCGGGAGTTCGCCACCTGCGATCCCGCCTATTATGGCAAGGAGCAGGCCCTGTTTCTGGACATGATGGAAGCGGGCCTGGTGTATCGCAAGGACAGCATGGTCAACTGGGACCCGGTGGACATGACCGTGCTGGCCAATGAGCAGGTGATCGACGGTTGCGGCTGGCGCTCCGGCGCGCCGGTGGAGCGGCGCAGCCTGTCCCAATGGTTCCTGAAAATCACCGACTTTGCCGATGAACTGCTGGCCGGGCTGGAAGGTCTGGACCGCTGGCCGGACAAGGTGAAGCTGATGCAGGAAAACTGGATCGGTCGATCCGAAGGGCTCAGCTTTTCCTTTGATGTGGTGGGGGATGACCGCACCATCGATGTGTACACCACCCGGCCCGACACCATTTTCGGTGCCAGTTTCTGCGCCCTGTCGCCGGATCATCCGCTAACCGCCGAACTGATGGCCGATAATGCCGATATGGCGGATTTCGTGGCCGAATGCCGCCGCATCGGCACATCCGAGGAAGAGATCGAAAAGGCGGAAAAGCGCGGCTTCGATACGGGCCTCAGGGTGCGCCACCCCCTTGATGAAAGCCGCACGCTGCCGGTCTATGTGGCCAATTTCGTTCTGATGGACTATGGCACCGGTGCCATTTTCGCCTGCCCGGCCCACGACCAGCGGGATCTGGACTTTGCCCGCAAATACGATCTGCCCGTGCTGCCCGTGGTGGCGCCGGAAGGTGAGGGCGCCGATTTCGGCGTTGCCGACACCGCCTATACCGGCCCCGGCCACATGATCAATTCCGGCTTTCTCGACGGTCTTGCCGCCGAGGATGCCCGCGCCCGCGTGATCGACCGGGCGGAGGCCGAGGGCTGGGGCCGTCGCCAGGTCAATTACCGCCTGCGGGACTGGGGCATTTCCCGCCAGCGTTACTGGGGCACGCCGATCCCGGTGATCCATTGCAAGGCGTGCGGCCCCGTGGGCGTGCCGCGCGATCAGTTGCCGGTGGAGCTGCCGGAAGATGTGTCCTTTGAAAAGCCGGGCAATCCGCTGGATCATCACCCGCACTGGAAACATACCCACTGCCCGGAATGCGGCGCGCCGGCGGAGCGGGAAACCGATACCATGGATACCTTCGTGGACAGCAGTTGGTATTTCCTGCGCTTTGTCACCCCGCACGCCGATGCCCCGTTCGCGCGGGAGGCCGTGGATCGCTGGCTGCCCGTGAACCAGTATATCGGCGGCATCGAGCACGCCATTCTGCACCTGCTCTATGCCCGCTTTATCACGCGGGCCCTGAAGCGGATCGGCAAGCTGGATGTGGCCGAGCCTTTCGAGGCCCTGTTCACCCAGGGCATGGTGAACCATGCCACCTATCGGGACAGCGACAATCAGTGGGTGCTGCCGGATCTGGTCCACAAGCGGTCGGATGGTGCCCTGGTGCGTCGGGACAGCGGCCTGACCGTGACCGAGGGCCGGGCGGAAAAGATGTCCAAGTCCAAGAAAAACGTGGTGGACCCGGACGATATCATCGAACAGTACGGCGCGGATACGGCCCGCTTCTTCATGCTGTCCGACAGCCCGCCCGAACGCGATCTGCTGTGGAGCGACAGCGGCGTGGAAGGGGCCTGGCGCTTCATGCAGCGGGTCTGGCGCCTGGTGGACGGCGCCGCCGACGCTCTGGCCGGGGTGGATGTGGCAAGCCTGCCCGCCGGTGTGGCGGGCCTGTCGGATTCGGCGGCGGCACTGCGCCGAACCACCCACCGCACCATTGCCGCCGTGACCGATGATATCGCTGCCCTGCATTTCAACAAGGCGGTGGCCCGGATCTATGAATTCGCCTCCGCCATTGCCACGCCGCCCACCGGGGCCCACGGTGAAGCCGTGCTGCGGGAAGCGCTGGAGGCGCTGGTTCTGCTGATCGGCCCGATGATGCCCCACCTGGCGGAGGAATGCTGGCAGCGGCTGGGCCATGACGGGCTGGTGGCGGAAACCCCATGGCCCGGTTTTGAGGATGCGCTTCTGAAATCGGATAGCGTTACCCTGGCGGTTCAGGTGAATGGCAAGGTGCGCGATACGCTTGACGCGGCGCCGGATGCGGACAAGGCCCATATCGAACAGGCGGCGCTGGCCCTGGAAAAGGTGCGCCGCTTTACCGACGGCAAAACGGTCCACAAGGTGATCGTGGTTCCCGGCAAGATCGTCAATATCGTGGTGAAATAGAACGGGAGACGGGCGCGTGCGCTGTTATCGGGCGCGGATTGGCCGCGGGATGCGGGCCGCACTGCTGGTTCTGATGGTTCCGGCCCTGGCGGCGTGCGGGTTCAAGCCCCTGTATGACGGGGGCAATGAAGCGGCCCCGCTTCAGGCGCTGGACCGGATTATGGTGCCGCCGGTGAAGTCCCGCCTTGCCCAGCAGGTGCGCAACCGCATCCTGACCCGTGTTCCCGCCGCCAGCAATCCTGATTTCCGCCTTGTGATCGCGCTGGACGATGCCGTGCAGGGGTTCGGTATCCGGCCCGACGAATCGGTCACACAAGAACGGCTGACCCTCAGCCTTACGGCGCGGCTGGTACCCCTTGACCCGCCAGGGACCGAGCGGGAGCGCGCCGCGGATCGGGCCGTCTGGCGCATTACCCTGCGGGAGCGGGCCATTTATGATGTGGTCCAGAGTGACTTTTCCAATGTGATGACCCGTGAAGATACAGCCCGCCGGCTGGGTGAAGCGCTGGCGGATCGCCTTGTACGGCGGCTTGCCATGGCGTTGCGGGAAGGGGAGCTGGCGCCGGAAGATAAGCCGGAAAACGCCCGCGGGGCGGATGCGGCGGAGGGGGCGGGGCCGTGAAAGCCGCATCGCCCCAGCAGGTGAAAGCCGCGCTGGAGCGGCCCGATCCCGCGCTTCGGCTGATATTGCTGCATGGCAATGATGACGGCCTGATCCACGAACGCGCCCAGGCGTTTGCCCGCTGCCATGCCGACGATCTGAGCGACCCCTTTCAGGTGGTCAGCCTGACCATGGCCGATCTACGCGATAATGTGGCGCTGTTGCAGGATGAAGTGGCCTCGCTGCCCATGATGGGCGGGCGACGCGTGGTGCTGCTGGATGGCCGCCCCACCGCACAGAAGGACACGGAAAAGCTGGGCAAGGCGATCAAGCTGTTGCTTGCGGCGGAGGCCGGGGATGGCATCGCCATTGTGGAGGCGGGCACCGATCTGGATAACCGGGCCTCCGCCGTGCAACAGGCCATGCGCTCCAAAAAGGCGCTGGCCGTGGGGTGCTATGAAGACAGCGACCGGGATCTGGAAAGCCTGATCCGCGAGGTTCTGGGCGCCGCCGACCTGGTGCCGGATCGGGATGCCATTGCCTGGCTGGTGGACCATCTGGGCGCCAACCGCATGATCAGCCGATCCGAGCTGGAAAAGCTGGTGCTGTACAAGCTGAAAGACCCGGATCGCACCGTGACACGCGCCGATGCGGCGTCGGTGGTGGGCAACAGCAGCGCCGGGGGGCTTGGCGATATCGCCGCCGCCGTCAGTGGCGGGCGCCTGGTTGAACTGGAAGACCGGCTGGACCGGGCCTGGCTGGCCGGGGAAGCGCCGGCCATGGTGGTGCGCCTTGTGCAGAAGCGCTTCATGGCCCTGCATCTGGCACAGGGTTATGTGGCCGGGGGTGTGCCGCCCAAACAGGCCGCGAAGCAGGTGGGCGTGTTCTGGAAGCAGGAAGCCGCCTTCATCAGCGATATGAATCACTGGCCGGGCCGCACGCTGGAAAAGGCTCTGCTGCGTTTGTTTCAGGCGGATGTGGATAGCAAGACAACCGATTATCCGGCGGAAACGGTGGTGAACCGGCATCTGCTGGCGATCGCCTATGGCGGGCGGCGGCGCTGAGCGGCGGGCCGCCCTGTTGCCCTGCCTTGGGCGTTATGTTTTTCGGCGCTGAAGCAGTATGGCGGGGCCTGTAAGTCGCGGCCCCGCCCTGATTGCCTTGCGGCCTGTGCTGCCCGTATGGGGTTTTAGTTCAGGTTGGCCGGGTCCGGCGCGCCAACGCCATCAGCGCCGCCCTGCTGTTGTTGCTGCTGCTGCTGTTGCTGTTGCAACTGGGCGCGGTACAGGGCCTCGAAATTGATCGGCTCCAGCATCAGCGGCGGGAAGCCGCCGTCGCGGGTGGCATCGGCCATGATGCGGCGGGCAAAGGGGAACATCATGGTGGGGCCGCCGATCATCAGGAACGGGCGAAGCTGCTCGTCCGGCAGGTTGCGAATGCCGAACAGCGCGCCATAGGCCAGTTCGCAGATGAAGCTGACTTTTTCTTCCCCGTCCGTGCCTTTGTTGGTGGCGCGGGCGGACAGCTTCAGTTCCACTTCGTACACTTCTTCATTCATGCGCTGCACATTGATGTTCACATTCACATCAATGTTCGGCTTGTCCCCTTCCTGACGCTGGAACGAGCCGGGCGCATTGGGATTTTCAAAGGAAAGGTCCTTCACATACTGGTTGATCATGGCCGCCTGCGGCTGGGCCTGTTCACCGGTCTGTCCCTCCGGCGCGCCAGAAATGTTGCCGGCACCCGGTGCATTGACGGGCGTTTCCTGTGTATCGAAATCGTTATTGGCCATTGTATATACTCTCATGCCTGTTGGCGTAATTGTTCAGGGTTCGAACGCGGCACCACCGGGAGCCGCGGACAGAATTCCGGGCGAGGGCTAGCACGCTTTCCGCGCCCCTACAAGCGCGAATGCGTGGCGGGAAACCGGCCCGGTCGGGCGCCCGCTAGCGGTTTTGCCAGGGGTCGTCGCGGTCTTCGATGATGATGGTGGCCTCCCCGTCGGACCAGCGGGCGGTGCCTTCCACGTCCGGGCCGCCCTTTTCCGCTTCCGCCATGCGGGCGCGCATCCGTTTCAGCCAGGCCCGCCCCAGCATCAGCCGCAGCGGGGGCAGCAGCAACAGGGCGCCCACCGCATCGGTGATGAAGCCGGGGATCAGCAGGGCGATCCCGGCCAGAACCAGGAAAAAGGCGTGCACCAGCTTGGCGCCCACCGGCTCGCCCCGGTTTGCCTGTTCGCGCATTTCCGCCAGAACGCGGGTGCCCTGCATCTTCACCAGGCTGAGGCCCACTGCCGCCGTCAGCAGGCACAGCCCCACCGCGCCCAGCGAGCCAACCACCTTGCCCACATCGATCAGAACTGCCAGTTCCGCCACCGGCAGCAGGATCAACAGAAGTAAAATGAATAAAGCCATTCCTTGCTCTTTCCTTCCATGCTGCCTATCTATAAGGGGATCATGCAGCCCGGCTTCAATGCACGGCGAGGAATTTTGTCTGCCCGGCATCGTTTCCCGCATGATCGGCTTTTCCTGATCGGTCTGCCCCGATCGGGGTGGAATGGCGGGCTGGAACATGGTGGTGGCGCTGGCGCGGTTCGGATTGCGCGGCGTGACAGCACCAAGGGTTCCAACAGCTCAGTGCTTTAACGGGGCAGCATCCCCTGGACGGTTTCCATGAATGGTTTTGACATTATCCTGCTAGCGCTTCTCGCCGGTTTCATCGCGCTCAGGCTGCGATCGGAACTGGGCAAGAAGACCGGCAACGAGCCCGGCGCGGACGCGGGCACCAATACCGGCGGCAACCGCGTCACGGCGGACGAGCGTACCGGGCGCGGGCAGTTGGTGGAAGGCGAGGTGGTCGGCCACGGCACTCAGGAAGACGAGCAGCGCGTGGTGGACATGGAACAGAACCCGGCGCTTCGGGCCGGTTTTGCCGATATCCGCAAGGCGGATCGTTCCTTCGATCCCGCGCAGTTCCTGCACGGCGCCCGCTCGGCCTATCAGATGATTCTGGAAGCCTTCTGGGCCGGTGATCGGCAGACCCTCAGGGACATGCTGGCCGACGATGTGGCCGAGGGCTTCATCAAGGCCATTGATGCGCGTGAGGAGGCGGGCGAAACCGTGGAAAGCAAGCTGGTGGACATTGACGAGGCCACCATCACCAAGGCGCGCCTGGAAGGCCGGATGGCCGAAATCACCGTGAAGTTCGAGTCCGAGATCATTTATGTCACCCGCGACGGCGACGGCGACATAACCGAAGGCGACCCCTCTGACGTGGTGGAGGTAACGGATCGCTGGACCTTCGCCCGCAACACGGCGTCCGATGATCCAAGCTGGACGCTGGTGGCCACCCGGTCGGGCTGATCCCGTGGCGCGGTCTGAGTGGACCGGTGCGGGCCTGTGGCGCGGGCTTCCTCTCGGTGGCCTGATCGCCCTGTTTCTGGTGGTTCCGGTCTGGCTGGCCCTGCTTCTGGCCACCCCGGATGCGGGGCCGCGCCTGCGTTTTCACCCGGTTTCCTTCGATGCCCTGCCCGGCTTTGCGGATGACCCGCTGACCGGGGCGATGCGCGCGTTCAGACGCAGTTGCGCCCGGCTGGCCCGGTTGCCGGAAACGCGCGCCATGGGGGGAGTCGACGTGACCACCCGGTTCGGCGACCGGATGCCCGTGGCGGGCCGGGTGTCGGACTGGCGCCCCGCCTGTGCCGCGTTTGATGGGTCGACGTCGCAGGGCGATATGGACCCGCACGCTTTTTTCCGGGAACATTTCCAGCCTTTCGCGGTTACGCTGAACGGGCGGGCGAAAGGCACCTTCACCGGCTATTATGAACCGGTTCTGGATGCCGCGCTGGAAAAAGGCGGGCGTTTTACCATACCGCTTCATGCCCGCCCCGATGATCTTGTGAGCGTGGATCTGGGCGCTTTCCGCGATGATCTGAAAGGCCGCAGCCTGGCGGGCCGGATCAACGGGCGACGGCTGGTGCCCTATGCGGATCGCGCCGCCATCGAAGCGGGCGCGCTTGGGGACCGGGCCGAGGTTCTGGCCTATACGGACAGCGCCGTGGATGCCTTTTTCCTGCATGTTCAGGGGTCCGGCCGCCTGCGCCTTCGGGATGGGCGGATGATGGCGGTGGGTTATGCCGGGCAGAACGGCCACCCCTATTTTTCCATAGGGCGCGCCCTGATCCAGCGGGGGGAAATTCCGGCACGGGCCATGTCCATGCAGCGCCTGAAGCGTTGGCTGATGGCAAACCCGGACAGGGGCGCCGCCTTGATGCGGGAAAATGCCCGTTATGTGTTTTTCCGCCGCCTGCCTGATGGGGCGGGGCCGGTGGGCAGCGCCGGTGTGGTGCTGACGCCGCGTCGGTCGCTGGCGGTGGACCGGGCGTTTCTGCCGCTTCACGCGCCGGTGTTTCTGGCCGCCCGCCGCCCGGTGGCGGGGGGCGGCTGCGATGAGTCGGTGCCGTTCCGTCGCCTGATGGTGGCGCAGGATACCGGCGCCGCCATCCGGGGTGAAATACGCGGGGATGTGTTCTGGGGTCGGGGCGAGGAGGCCCGCGCCATTGCCGGACGCATGGCCCATGGCGGGCGATATTTCCTGTTGCTGCCGCGCGCGGTGGCGGAAAGGCTGGCCCCCTGATGGCAGGTAAGCGGCGCGCAGCGCGCAAGGTGGGCAGAAAGCTGGATGCGGTGGACACGAACCGGCGCCGCGGCACCCTCAGCGCGGCGGATCGCGCCTTGTGGGAAGCGGCCACGTCCGATGTGGCGCCGCTGACCGATCGGCCGGTGGCGCCGGAACCGCCGCGTCCGCCGCGTCGCGCGGCGCCCCGGCCAGCATCGGACCCGCCGCCCAGGCCGGGTGCCATGGCGCTGGACCCGCAGGACCGGCTGGACCGGCGCACCCGTCGGCGCCTGACCCGTGGGGACATGGCGGTGGATCGGGTGGTGGACCTGCACGGACACACCCAGACCGATGCTCATGATCGCCTGCGCCAGGCCCTGATGGCCGCGGTGGCGGCGGGGGAGAAAACGCTGGTGGTGATCACCGGCAAGGGGGGACGCCGATACCGTCAGTCCGGCGCGGTGTCTGCCGCCTATCGCCGCCGGGCGGATTTCGATACCCATGGCGGCGTGCTGAAGCGCCTGGTGCCGGAATGGCTGGCCGCGCCCGAATTGGCGCCTTATGTGGATCGCTACGCCACGGCATCGCAAAATCATGGCGGTGACGGGGCGCTTTATGTGCTGCTGCGCCGGCGGCGGGAGCCCCGGTCATGAGCCGCATCACCCCGTTTGGCCTGGAAGTGCGCCGCCTCAGGGCCGCCAAGGGGGTGGATCAGGCCACCATGGCCCGGGCGCTTGGGGTGTCGCCTGCTTATCTGTCTGCCCTTGAGCGGGGCCGCCGGGGGGCGCCCACCTATGGCTTCTGTCAGCAGATCATCAATTATTTCGGCCTGATCTGGGACGAGGCGGAAGCCTTGCAGGAACTGGCCCGCCTGTCCCGGCCCCGTGTGATCGTGGACACCACCGGCATGGACCCGCGCGCCACCCGTGCCGTCAATCTGCTGGCGGAGCGGCTCAAACGCTTTGACGATGACCAGTTGGATCGCTTGCTGGCCGTGGTGGAAGAGGGCGCCTCGCTCGCCCTGTATGAACGGGATAATGACGATCCGGGCGCCGCGCCGGGCGTTTCGCTGGACCGGGACGGGGACAGCCGCTAGGGTTTTGCCCTGCTGACGTATGGTTGCGGTGTTTGGAGGCGTGCGTGGTATCCGAAATTCAGACGGTGGCCTTTCAGGGCATTCAGGCCAGGCCGGTATCCTGCCAGGTGCACCTGTCCGGGGGGCTGCCCGCCTTCACCATTGTAGGCCTGCCCGACAAGGCGGTAAGCGAAGCCCGCGAGCGGGTGCGGGCGGCGCTTTCGGCGGTGGGGCTGGCCCTGCCGGCGGAACGGATCACCGTCAACCTGTCCCCCGCCGACCTGCCCAAGGAAGGCAGCCATTATGATCTGCCCATCGCCCTGGCGCTGATGCTGGCCATGCGGGTGCTGCCCGAAGACAGCCTGCACGGCGCCTTTGCCATGGGGGAACTGGGGCTGGATGGCCGCTTGCGCCCGGTGGCCGGGGTGTTGCCCGCCGCCATCACCGCCGGGGATGCGGGCGGCAGCCTGATCTGCCCTGCCGAGACCGGCCCCGAAGCCGCATGGGCCGGGGAAACGGATGTGATCGCCGCGCCGGATCTGATGGGGGTGGTTAATCATGTGCGCGGCAGCCAGGTATTGACCCGGCCCGAACCCCGCCTGGCGGACCCGGTGGCGGAAATGCCCGACCTGGCCGATATCAAGGGGCAGGAAAGCGCCAAGCGGGCGTTGGAACTGGCCGCTTCCGGTGGCCATAATCTGCTGATGATCGGGCCGCCGGGGTCCGGCAAATCCATGCTGGCCGCCCGCCTGCCGGGCCTGTTGCCGGACATGACGGCGGAAGAAGCGCTGGAGACCAGCATGGTGGCGTCCGTGGCGGGGGAACTGAGCGCGGGTCGCATCAGCCGGGTGCGGCCTTTTCGGGCGCCGCACCATTCCGCCAGCCAGCCCAGCCTTGTGGGCGGTGGCCAGAAGGCCCGGCCCGGCGAAGTGTCGCTGGCCCATGGCGGTGTCCTGTTTCTGGATGAATTGCCGGAATTTTCGCGCCAGACCCTGGAAGCCCTGCGCCAGCCCATTGAATCCGGCGAAGCGGTGATCGCGCGGGCCGAGGCGCATGTGACCTATCCGGCCCGGTTTCAGCTCGTGGCGGCGATGAACCCCTGCCGGTGCGGCTATCTGGATGATGAAGGGCTGGCCTGCAACCGGGCGCCCGCCTGTGCGGCGCAGTATCAGGCGCGCATTTCCGGCCCTCTGTTCGATCGAATCGATCTGCATGTGCCGGTACCCGCCGTTTCCGCGCTGGACCTGACATTGCCGCCGCCCAAGGAGGGCAGCGCCGAAGTCGCGGCCCGCGTGGCAGCCGTGCGGGCGCGGCAGACAGCACGCTATGCGCGGCTCGCGCCGGACAGCGGGGTGCGGCTCAATGCCCATGCGGACGGGCGGCTGCTGGAACAGGTGGCGGCCCCGGACAAGGCGGGTCAGGCCCTGATGGAGCGGGCCGTGGGCCGTTTGCGGTTGTCGGCGCGGGGCTATCACCGGGTGCTTCGGGTGGCGCGAACCCTGGCGGACATGGCGGGCGCCGAGCAGGTGGGAGAAGCGCATCTGGCCGAAGCTCTGGCTTATCGCCGCTCCGCGCCCGGCGCGCGTGACCTTGCGAGCGCACAAGGGGCCTGATAAGCAGAAACACGGCTTGGGTGGCGTTTGCCGGAATCCGGGGGCGACCCTGTAAAGTGTCGGAGTGAGGGTGGTGATCGGTCTTATTCAGAAGGTATTGACGGAGGTGCTGGACGACCAGGGCGGCTCGGCACTGGTCCGTGCGGTGTTTGAGCGCGCCGGTGAGCCATACACGGCCTTTCGCATCGATCGCAATTACAGCGATGCCCAGTGCCGGGCGCTGCTGGCGGCAGCGGCGGTGGAGCTGGATCTTGATGAAGATGCGTTTTGCGACCTTTACGCCGAAGGGTTCATTCGCCGGGCGGAAAAGCTGTTTCCCGCCTTTTTCCAGATGGCTGGCAATGCGCGGGCCTTTCTGGCGCGCCAGCCCGCCATTCATGGCACCATGGGCGCGGCCATCCGCGATGCTTATGAGCGACGGGAAGTGGAAGACAAGTTCCGGGTGCTGGCCAATACGGCGGATGGCCTGATCGTGGAGTACGGCTCGCCCAACCGGCTTTGCACGCTCTATGCGGCTCTGGCCCGGCGTGTGGCCCGGCGCTATGGCGAATCCGCCCATGTGATTCATGAGCAATGTATGCGGCGCGGTGATGACTGCTGCCTGATGGATGTGCGTTTCACCAAGGCGGAGGAAGCGGCCTGATGGTGGCGGATAGGGATACCGCAAAAGACGCGGATCAGGGCCTGAGAGCCGCCGTTCGCGATCTGGCCGATCAGTTGTGTCTGACGGTGGATGACCGGTTCGATCTGCATGTGGAAACCGCGTCCGAGGACGAGGACGCCCAGAAGCTGTCCGTACTGATCAATTTCCTGCTGGAAAAGGTGCGGCGGCACAATGACTCCATGGAAAAGGTGCAGGCTGAGCTGGAAAACCGGGTGGAACGGCGTTCCGCTCAGCTTAACCTGATTCTGGAAGGGTCCCGCGACGGGGTGTTCCTGTACCATCCGAGCCAGGACATGTTCGATTTCTCCCAGCGCTGGTACGCCATGCTGGGGCTGGAGCCGCGCGTGGGAAAGGACCCCGGCGGGGACTGGTTCGATCGGTTGGACCCGATGTTCGTGCCCACGGTGCGCTCGGCGCTGGAAAGCCATCTCAGGGGCGATACGGACTATCTGGAAGTGGAATATCGCATTCGCGCCGCTGACGGGCGCTATCGCTGGATGCTGGCCCGTGGGCTGGCCCGGCGCGATGAACAGGGCCGGGCGCTGCTGCTGGCGGGCACCCAGACCGATGTGACGGATCGCCGCAATCTGGACCCGAATACCGGCTATCCCAATGAACATGCTTATGGCGAGGCGATCGAGGATTTCCGAAGCGAAGGACTGCCCTTTGCCGTCATGCTGATGACGGTGGACAATATCTCTTCCCTGACCGAAGCGCTGCTGGGGGAAGACCTGCGGGAACTGCGGGACACCACCATGACCCGCATCCGCGAAACCCTGCCTGAGGGAACCCATCTGTCCCGTCTGGCGAGCGGGGCGGTGGGCGCGGTCTTTTCCACGGCGGACATGAGCGATGGGCCGGGCGCCGCGGCCGGGCTGGCCGACAAGCTGGTGGCCCGCTTCGATCAGTCCATTCATCTGACCACGGGCGGAACCCAGTGGATCAAGCTGAGCGTGGGGTATGCCCACAGCGAATCATTCGTGCGCCCCAGGATGGATGTTTCCGGTGGCAGCGGCGGGGATGTGCGCTCCGCCGCGCGCACGGCCCTCAGGGAAGCGAAGCGGCAGGGGGGTGGCCGGGCGGTTTCCTATACCAGCAGCATGAATGCCCGTATCACCGAGGAACTGACCGTGGAAAGCGAGGTGCGTACCGCGCTGGCGGAAGATCGGGTGGTGCCTTTCTTCCAGCCCATCGTGTCCCTGGCCGATCGGCGTGTGGTGGGATATGAGGCGCTGGTCCGCATCCGGGAGGAGGCGGCGGGCTGGCTGTGGCCCGGCCTGTTCATACCCGTGGCCGAACGCAGCGACCTTATCACCAGCCTGGGGGACCGGGTGCTGAACCGATCCTTGCAGACCATTGCGCAAAGCGGCGCCGGGAACCATAGCGTTGCGGTGAATCTGGCCGCGAATCAGGTGCTGGACCGGCGACTGGTGGAGAAGATTTCCGGGGCGCTGGACCGGTTCCGGCTGTCCCCCTCGCGCCTGCGGGTGGAGGTGACGGAAACCGCCCTGGTGCGGGATTTGGAAACCGCCACCCAGGCTCTGTCCGTATTGCGGGACATGGGAGTCAAGGTGGCGATCGACGATTTCGGCACCGGCTACAGTTCCCTGAACTATCTGCGGACCCTGCCCATCGACATTGTGAAGATCGACCGCACCTTTGTTCGGGACAGCGCCGATAACGCGGCCAATCGGGCCATTTTGAAACTGATCTGCGATCTGGCGCGCACGCTCAATCTGGATGTGGTGGCGGAAGGCATCGAATCCGATGCCGATGAGGCCATCGTCAGGGAAAGCGGCGCCAATTGCGGGCAGGGCTTTTTCTATGCCCGCCCCGCCCAGTTCAAGGATGCGCCCGCGCCGGGAACGGTGATCACACCCGCGCCGGTGGGCTGAGCGATCGGGCGGTTCGCCCGTGCCCGATCAATACCGATGTTTCAGGGCATTTTTTGCTGGTCTTGTCCGCGCCGGGCTTTTTCGGTCAGGCCGGACAGCCCTTCCCGGCGGGCCAGTTCGGCGGTCACATCCGACAGGCTGAGCCCGCGCGCGGTGAGGAGCACCATCAGGTGAAACATCAGGTCCGCCGCTTCGCCCAGCAATGCGCTGTCGTCTTCCCCCAGCGCCGCCACCACGGTTTCCACCGCTTCCTCGCCCATTTTCCGGGCCGCCACCGGGACGCCCCGATCCAGAAGTCGGGCCACATAACTTGTATCGGGATCAGCGCCTTTCCGGTTTTTCAAAGTTTCCTCAAGACGGGCAAGAACGGCGCCGGGATCGGGTGTATGGGTCATGGAGCATCCTCCCGCATGGGCAGGCCCGCGGCGGCCATATGGCGCTTGGCCTCGCCAATGCTGTATTCGCCGAAATGAAAAATGCTGGCGGCCAGCACGGCGCTGGCATGGCCGTCGCGCACGCCTTCCACCAGATGATCCAGCGTGCCGACGCCGCCGGATGCGATCACCGGAACGGGCACCGCGTCCGCAATGCGTCGGGTAAGCTGAATATCGAAGCCGTCGCGGGTGCCGTCCCGGTCCATGGAGGTCAGCAGGATTTCACCGGCGCCCTTTTCGGCCACCTGGCGCGCATAATCGATGGCGTCCAGCCCGGTGGGGGTGCGACCGCCATGGGTGAAAATCTCCCATTTGTCCGGGCCGACTTTCTTCGCATCCACAGCCACTACAATGCATTGGGAACCGAACTTTTCAGCCAGTTGGCGCACCAGATCCCGGTTTTTCACCGCCGCGGTCATCAGCGATACCTTGTCGGCACCGGCCAGCAGCAGGCGGCGCACATCGTCCGCCGTGCGCACGCCGCCGCCCACGGTCAGCGGCATGAAGCATTCTTCCGCCGTGCGGCGCACCACATCCAGCAGAATGTCGCGCCGTTCATGGCTGGCGGTGATGTCCAGAAAGGTCAGCTCGTCCGCGCCGGCCCGGTCATAGAGCCGCGCCTGCTCCACCGGGTCCCCGGCATCGCGCAGGCCCACGAAATTGACACCCTTGACCACACGGCCATCTTTCACGTCCAGGCAGGGAATGATCCGTGCTTTCAGCATCAGCGCTCTCCCTCCCCCGCGAGCCGCAGGGCGGTTGCCAGATCAAGCCGTCCGTCATACAGCGCGCGGCCCGTGATCACTCCGTCCAGCACGCCGGTATCGGCCACGGCGCGGATGTCGTCCGGCCCGGCCACACCGCCCGATGCGATCACCGGGATATCCACGGCACGGGCCAGGTCCGCACTGGCGGCGGCATTGACACCTTCCAGCGTGCCATCCCGGTCAATGTCCGTATGGATCAGCGCGGCCACGCCCGCATCCTCGAACCGCCGGGCCAGGTCGGCCACGTCCAGCTCGCTGGCTTCCGCCCAGCCTTCAACGGCCACTTTGCCGCCGCGCGCGTCGATGCCCACGGCAATGCGGCCCGGAAAGGCGCGGCAGGCCGCGATCACAAGATCCGGGTCCTTGACCGCCAGCGTGCCCAGGATCAGCCGGGAAATGCCCGCATCCAGCCATGTTTCCATCATGGCGAGCGAGCGAACGCCGCCGCCAAGCTGGACCGGCACATCCACCTGGGACAGGATGGATTCCACCGCATCCCGGTTCACCGGTCGGCCTTCAAAGGCGCCGTTCAGGTCCACGATATGAAGCCAGCCACAACCCGCCTGCACGAAGCTGAGCGCCTGCCGGGCCGGATCGTCGCCATAAATGGTGGCCTTTGCCATGTCGCCCTTGAGCAGGCGCACGCACTGGCCGTCCTTCAGGTCGATAGCGGGATAAAGCGTGATCATGGGCGCCACTCCAGAAATCGGGTAATCAGGTCAAGGCCCACGGACTGGCTTTTTTCCGGGTGGAATTGGGTGCCGATCAAGGTGTCCCGGCCAACAATCGCCGTGACGGGGCCGCCATAGTCTGTTTCCGCCAGCACAAGCCCCGGCTCATCCGGGACCATGTGATAGCTGTGCACGAAATAGGCATGGGCATCCGCCGCAATCGCCCCGGTGACCGGATGGGCGCGGCCCGCCGGTGTCAGGGACAGGGTGTTCCAGCCCATATGGGGAATTTTCAGCGACGGGTCATCCGGCTTCAGGGCGGTGGTGTGCGCCTTCAGCCAGCCAAGCCCGGCATGGTCGCCATGCTCATGGCCGGTTTTCGCCATCAATTGCATCCCCACGCAAATGCCCAGAAAGGGCCGGGCGCGGGTCAGCGCGGCGTGGGACAGGGCGCCCACCATGCCGTCCAGCGCATCGAGCCCGGCGCGGCAATCGCCAAAGGCGCCCACGCCCGGCAGGATCACCCTGTCGGCGCGGGCCACCCTGTCGGCGTCGCTGGTCACGCGGACGGACAGGTTCAAACCGGCCTCATCCGCGGCGCGGGCCACGGCCTTTTCCGCCGAGCGCAGATTGCCCGAGCCATAGTCCACAATGATGACGGTTTCAGCCATGGATCATCCCTTTGCGCCGATAACGGTGTGCGCCTGCACGGTCATGTGGCCGGGGGTCAGCCGCCCAGTTGGCCCTTGGTGCTGGGCACATGGTCACCCAGCCGGGAATCGGGCTCACAGGCCTGACGAAGCGCGCGGGCCGTGGCCTTGAAGGCGGATTCGATCATGTGGTGGTTATTCTTGCCATAAAGCGTTTCCACATGCAGCGTCAGCCCGGCGGCAAAGGCGAAACCGCGGAAAAACTCCTCGAACAGTTCCGTATCCATGGCGCCGAGCCGGTCCTGGCTGAAGGGAATGGCGAACACCAGGAAAGGCCGGCCCGAAATGTCCAGCGCGGCGCGGGTCAGCGTTTCATCCATGGGCAGATAGGCGTGGCCATAGCGGGTGATGCCGCGCCGTTCGCCCAGCGCCTCCGCCACCGCCTTGCCGATGGTGATGCCGGTATCCTCCACCGTGTGGTGGCCGTCAATGTGCAGGTCGCCATCCGTTCGCACAGTCAGATCGATCAGACTGTGGCGGGACAACTGTTCCAGCATGTGATCGAAGAAACCGATGCCGGTGGCCACGTCATACTGGCCGGAGCCGTCCAGATTGAGCGTGACCGAAATTTCGGTTTCCTTGGTTTTCCGCGTTACCGTGGCTTTGCGCATGACGCTGATCCTTCCTTGGGCTCCCGTCCGCCGGGATGGGTGCGGCGCTTTCCGGGCGCTTTTAGCACCAAGCGCCCGCCGAGGCCATAGCTGAGCAGCCTGCCCCTTGCAAGCGCGCGCGAAGATGCCTATTTGCGGTCCCAGGAAGTGGTCGCCCGGAATGCGGTAGGATGGCGCGGCCCCGGATAGCAGGAAAGGTGTTTATGTCAGCAGGGAACCCCGCCGGGGATCATGGAACCGGCCAGTGGATGGGCACCACCATTTGCAGCGTGCGCAAGGGCGACAAGGTGGTGATCGCCGGGGACGGCCAGGTATCCGTCGGCGAAACCGTGATGAAGACCGGCGCGCGCAAGGTGCGCCGCATCGGCGATGGCAAGGTGATCACCGGCTTTGCCGGGGCCACGGCGGATGCCTTTACCCTGTTCGAGCGGCTGGAAGCCAAGCTGGAACGCCATCCCGGTCAGCTTGCCCGCGCCGCGGTGGACCTGGCCAAGGACTGGCGGACGGACAAGTATCTGCGCCAGTTGCAGGCCATGATGATCGTGGCCGACAGCAAGGTGACGCTGGTGGTCACCGGCAATGGTGATGTGCTGGACCCGGAAGGCGGTGTGGTGGCCATTGGCTCCGGTGGCAATTATGCGCTGGCCGCGGGCCGCGCGCTCTATGATCAGGACCTGTCGGCGGAAGAGATCGCCCGCCGGTCCATGGAAATCGCCGCCGAAATCTGCATATACACCAATAGCAATCTGGTGGTGGAAAGCATGGACAATACCGGCGATCCCACTGCCCCGGTAACGGGTTAGACGCGCACCCCCCTTGATTGACGATATTTCCTTACCCTGAAGAACAGCGAGTAACCGCCCCATGAGCGATCCCGCCACCCTTGATCAGAGTGTTCATTTCTCCCCCCGTGAGATCGTGTCCGAACTGGACCGGTTCATCATTGGCCAGCGGGAGGCCAAGCGCGCCGTGGCCGTGGCGCTGCGCAATCGCTGGCGCCGGCAGCAACTGGAAGAGGGTATGCGCGAAGAGGTGCTGCCCAAGAACATCCTGATGATCGGCCCCACCGGCGTGGGCAAGACGGAAATCAGCCGCCGCCTGGCCAAGCTGGCCCGCGCCCCCTTCATCAAGGTGGAAGCCACCAAATATACCGAGGTGGGCTATGTGGGCCGGGACGTGGAACAGATCATCCGCGATCTGGTGGAAACCGCCATCAAGATGACACGGGAACGGCACCATGCGGAGGTGCGCACCAAGGCCGAGCTTCAGGCGGAAAACCGGGTGCTGGATGCGCTGGTGGGGGAAAAGGCCAGCGACGCCACCCGCGACAAGTTTCGCAAGCTGCTGCGCGGTGGCGAGCTTTCGGAAAAGGAAATCGAACTGGATGTGGAAGACACCGGGTCGGCCAATATGCCGCAAATGGACATTCCCGGTATGCCGGGGGCCAGCATGGGCATGGTCAATCTGGGTGATCTTCTGGGCAAGGCCATGGGCGGCAAGACCGTGCGCAAGAGCCTGACCGTGGCGCAGGCTTATGACGTGCTGATGGGTGAGGAATCCGACAAGCTGGTGGACGAGGAAGCCATCAACCGGGATGCCATCGCCCTGGTGGAAAATCACGGCATCGTCTTTCTGGATGAAGTGGACAAGATCTGCGAGCGCCAGGAGGCACGCGGCGGCGATGTGAGCCGGGAAGGCGTGCAGCGCGATCTGCTGCCATTGATCGAGGGCACCACGGTATCCACCAAATATGGCCCGGTGCAGACGGACCATGTGCTGTTCATCGCGTCGGGTGCCTTTCACCTGTCCAAGCCGTCGGATCTGCTGCCCGAATTGCAGGGGCGCCTGCCGATCCGGGTGGAACTGTCCGCGCTGACGGAAGAAGACTTCAAGCGCATCCTGACCGAGCCCGCCTACAGCCTGATCCGCCAGTATGAAGCGCTGTTGGGCACCGAAGGGGTGACGCTGACCTTCACCGAGGACGGCCTGGCCGAGCTGGCGCGGCTGTCCGCCTATTTCAACGATACCATTGAAAACATCGGCGCCCGGCGTCTGCACACCGTTCTTGAAAAAGTGCTGGAAGAGATTTCTTATACCGCTACGGACAGCGGCAACAGCGCGGTGACCGTGGACCGGGACTATGTGCGCACGCATATGGGCGAACTGATGGACCGGGAAAGCGATCTGTCCAAGTTCATCCTGTAGTCGGTCGCCCGCCATATGTGACAGAGAGGGGGCATTCATGGCCTATGACCGGGACAATATCTTCGCCAGGATTCTGCGCGGCGAGATCCCGTGCAAGCGCGTTTACGAGGATGATCACAGCCTCGCCTTTCACGACATCAACCCGCAGGCGCCGGTGCATGTGCTGGTGATTCCCAAGGGGGAATATGTCTCCATGGCGGATTTCACCGCCAAGGCGAGCGCGGAGGAGATAGCCGGCTTCTTCCGCGCCGTGGGGGAAGTGGCCCGCCAGCTTGAACTGGAAGAGCCGGGCTATCGCATTCTTGCCAATGCGGGCCGGGATTCCCATCAGGAAGTGCCCCATCTGCATGTGCATATCTTTGGCGGTCGGGCGCTTGGCCCCATGCTGACCTGCTAAGGGCCTCCGCGCCGTGTGGAAGGTTCAGCTCAGGCCCGCGAGCCGGGAGGATGTGCCGGCGCTGATGGTGCTGGTAACGCGCGCCAGCGCCACCATGGCCTATACCCTGTGGGAAAGCGTTGCCGAGGGCCAGGACCCGTTTGCTTTCGGCATGGCGCAAATCGGCCTGGATGAAGGGCGCGGCAGTTATCGCAACGCCACCATGGCCATGGATGGGGACGGCATCCTTCTGGGGGGCATGATTACCTATCCGGTGGACGATGCCATGGTGAGCCCGGCGGAATGGGAAGGCGCCCATGAAACGCTGGCGCCCATATCGGAACTGGTGCGCGGGGCGCATGGCGCGCTTTATGTGGACAGCATCGCGGTGTTCCCCGAGGCGGAAGGGCGCGGCGCGGGGCGTGCCCTGCTCAAGGCGGCCTTCAATGAGGCCCGCGCCCGTCATGGGGGTCGCACGGCCCTGGTGGTGGCGGAATCCAATCACCGTGCCGTCCGCCTGTATCAAAAGCTGGGGTTTCGTGTGATGGACCGGCGCCCGATCATTCCCTGGCCGCATTGTCCGTTTGACGGGGACTGGCTGTTGATGGTGCGGCACAAGCGGGGTCACCGTCGGCGTTAGGCGTGTTTTTTGTGGTCATGGCGGTCTTTTCGGGCGCTTCGTCCGCCAGAAAGGCGAAATCCGACAGGTGCAGGATATAGCGTTCCGGCAATGCCTTCAGGCGGGGCGTCAGGTCCGGGTTGGCAAGCGATATCACGGTGGGGTTTGCCTTGACCGCTTTCTGCAGTGGGGGCCGGGTGGACGGATGACAGGCCAGAATGGCGCGCACGCCCCCGGCGGCATACAGCCGCTTCAGGCCCTGCTCAAGGATGGCCGCGCGCGGGTCGCCGGGGCGGAAATAGGCCAGCAGCGGCATTCGGTAGCGCAGTAGCGGGCTTGATACGAATCGGATATCGGGGTTGCCGCGCAGCTTGTGTTCGGATTGCGCCTCGATCACGGACTGGCTCAGCGCATCCACCCGCCCGGCTTTCAGCAGATCCCAGAGGGCGTTCAGGGTTTTCTGTTCACTGGCGCGGGAGACGGTCAGCACCGACAGGCCGTTCTTGCGCATGATGCTGCTGTCCGGCCAACTGGCCGTGCCGCCCAATATCATGCGTCGCGCCAGCATCCGGCGGTTCTTGATGTGGGCGAAGCGGGGTACCATTTCCGCCCGTGTGGCCAGCAGGCGCAGCCCCAGCAAGCCGCCCATTAGCGGAATATCCACCTGTTGCAGGGCTTTTTCGCGGGACTGGCTGAAGCCGCTTGGATAGATGTCGTAAGGGGCGTCGTCCCGCTTCAGAAGCATCAGGCCCCGTTTCTGGCTGGATCGGGTATTTATCAGAATCAGTTCATGCTGGCCGTCGGCCTGATCCAGAGCTGCGCGGAGAATGGCGTATTCAGGCCGGGATTGTGTATCGGGCCAGAGCCGGGGCAGGCGAAAGCCCTCTGCTGTGGCGGAGAAAGTCAGGGCAAGGGTGATGAGCGTGCCAAGAACGGCCCGGCTGGCAGTAGATCCTGTCCCTCTCCTTGCCATGGCGATCTCCGGTTATGGGTCCAGTTGGCGGGCTTCGTCCTCCAGCAGAATGGGAATGCCGTCCCGGATCGGATAGGCCAGTCCGGCGGAATCGCTGATCAGTTCATGGCGCGTGCGGTCATAGCGCAGCCGACCATGGGTGACCGGGCACACAAGCTGTTCCAGCAGTTTGCGGCTTGGGGCGGCCCGCTCCGGCGCGGCCTGCGCTTCTGGCTCCGGGGCGTCAGGGCCGCCCGTTGGCGGGCTTGGGGAAGCGCTCTGGCTCATGGCGGTTGTCTCCTGTTTTTCCGGTGCCGGCCATCAGGCATCCGGCGCCATTAATTGGGGCTGAAATCGGTGGGCTCGGTACCCGCCGTTTCCGCGGCCAGAATCATTTCCATCAGGGAAATCAGCGTTGTGGCCCGGCTTGCCGTGTCCGCCGCTTCGATCAGGGCCTGCTTTTCCAGTGGTTCGAACGGCACAATGGCCGCCAGTGTGTTCACCAGCACTTCGTCCGGCGCCTTATCGATCGCGTCGAAGTCGCTGTCCAGCCCCCGCAGGGTCAGATAGCGCCTCAAGGGCCGGGTCAGAGCGGCCCGGTCGATCCCCTCGTCCAAAGGGGGTGTGGCAAGGTCATGCCGGAAGGGCGCCCAGTTCGGCTGAATCTGTCGATAGGGGGTGGTGACATCCAGTTCCGTACCCACCGCATAGCGGCACACCCCTTTCAGGATCAGGATGATCCGCCCATCCGACTGTTCTTCCATTTCGGCGATTCGCCCGGCGCATCCGATGGTGTGCAGCGGGGCCGACCCGCCATCACCGGCGGGGGGAACCGATTTGGGCTGGATCATACCGATCATGCCGTCACCCGCCGCGGCATCGCGCACCATGGTCAGGTAACGCGGCTCGAAAATATTGAGCGGCAGGGTGCCTCGCGGCATCAGAACCGCCCCCGACAGCGGAAACACCGGCAGGATGGGCGGCAGGGCGGTGGGCGCCTCGTCCTGGGTCTTGTCGGGGTCTTTTTCCGGGGCCTCGTCGGGGGCGGACACGGGCGGTTCCTTTCCTTGGTCGAATATCAGGCGGGTGATCCCTAACTGAAAAGCAGAGACGACAGGCGACGCCGATATTTCCGGGTGACCGGGTCGGTGGGGCCAGCCGCATCGAACAGTTTCAGCAATTGTGTTTTGGCGGCGCCATCGTTCCAGTCCCGGTCACGGGTGATGCTGGCCAGAAGCTGTTCCGCCGCGCCCGCCAGATCACCGCGGGATTGCAGCGCCAGCGCCAGGTCGATCCTGGCCTGATGGTCATTCGGGTCGGCCTCGACCCGGTTTTCCAGCTCCGCCGAGTCGCCAAGCTGTTCCGCCTGCGCGTGCAGGTCCAGCGCGCTCGTGATCCGGTCAAGGCGCTGGCGGTGTGCCGGGTCCTCAAGGGCCGAAGGGTCCACCTGATCCACGATCTGGCGCGCTTCTTCCACCCGGTCCAGCTTCAGGCCCGCTTCGGCCATGCCGAGCACGGCGCCCATCTGGTTCGGATCATGGGCCACCACCTGCTGATAAATCTGGGCCGCCTGTTCGGCCTGGCCGTCTTCCAGCAGGGCATCGGCCTTTTCCAGTACGGCGGTGATCTGGTCATTGCCACCGCCATTGCCGCCGGTCATCTGGATCAGCCGGTCCACGAACTGCTTCAACTGGCCGGGCGGCACCGCGCCCTGAAAGCCATCCACCGGCTGGCCCTGATAAAAGGCGAAAACGGTGGGCAGGCTTTGCACCTGAAGCTGGCTGCACAGGGTCTGGTTCTGGTCCGCGTTCACCTTGACCAGCGCCACCTTGCCACCCGCATCCTGTACGGCTTTTTCCAGCGCCGGCATCATCTGCTTGCAGGGTTCGCACCAGTCGGCCCAGAAATCGACGATCACCGGCTGCTCCATGGAGGCCTTGATCACGTCGTCCGAGAAGGTCTGGATGTCGGTGTCCTTGATGCTGGCTTGCGCCTGGCCACCGCCGATAAGGTCTTCCATGGCTGCGATCTCTTTTTCTGAACTGAGAATACAATGGTCCCGGTGGATAACCGGGTGCGTGCCCCCAACTTAGGGATTGAAGGCGCCAGTGTCCATGTTCGCCGGAGCGAATGAAATCAGGGGTCGGGGCTGGTGTCCGTGCCGTCTTTCCCGGTACCACACAGGTCCACCACCAGCGGTTGATAGCCGCAGGCCAGCATGAAACGGGTCAGGTCCGCGGGGCTCAGGCAGGTGGTGGCGGCGTTATGCAATGGATGAAAGGCCACCTGCGCGGCGTCCGCCAGGCGCCGGTCCATGGCCACGCGAAAAGGCGGCTCGCCGTGCGGCGGGTATTGGGCATTCAACAGGCCGAAAGGCGTGACCGCGCCGGGCTTGATGCCCAGAACGCGTTCCAGGCTGTCCGCACTGGCAAAGGACAGTCGCCCCAGCCCCAGCCTGTCCGCCAGGGCAACCAGATCCACCGGGCTGTCTTCCGGCGCCAGCATCAGCAGGCGGCGCTTTTTCTTGTCCCGCAGGAACAGGCATTTGCAGTGCTGGGCCGGTATGTCCCCCCTGAGCGCGCGGGCGTCCGCCACCGTATGCACCGGCGGGTGATGGTGGGTTCGGTGGGGGATTTCCAGGTCGTTCAGAAAGCGTGTCAGTCGGTCTTCGTCCCGCGTGGCCATATTCATGCGTTCCTGCCCCCGTTTCCCGTGCCAAGTGCCTGACAGACGGCTGTTTGGCGTATCATAGCCAGGTGAGGAAAAACTGTAAAAAACCCGTGCCAAGTGCCTGACAGACGGTTGTTTTGACCATCATAGGCGGGTGATGGAAAACTGTAAAAAAATCGGTTGACCCCGATCTTCCCATTTGTATAGTGCCCCCACGCAAGCGGCGCTGCCGTTACCCCATATGCGGGCGTAGCTCAGGGGTAGAGCACAACCTTGCCAAGGTTGGGGTCGTGAGTTCGAATCTCATCGCCCGCTCCAATTCAGAAAAAGCCGGCCTGAACAGGTCGGCTTTTTTCTTTGGTGCGCGCGCACCGGGCCGCAACCAATCCATGCTGCTATTGGGGCCGGGCAGGCGGCATCATGCGCCGCCTGCCGCTTTCCCGGTGGTTTCCGGGGCCCTTATTTCAATATGGAATTCATGTGTTTGACGGCGAAGGACAGCTTCGCCACGGACAGGCTGCCGCTGCTTCTCAGCTCGTCGATCAGGCGGCCAGCGCGAATCACCTTGGTTTTTTCCTGTTCCTTCCATTTTTCCAGGCAGTCCGCTGTGCTGGCACCTTTGGCCATATTGCATACCGAGGTCACCAGCACCCGTTGCTGATCGGTCAGGTCTTCCAGCAGGGCGTGAATGGCCAGTGCTTCCCAGCGGTCCCTGGGTTTGTAATGGTCGCTGCGCTGGCGCAGCCAGTCAAAGCCCAGCATGTCGCCCAGGGCAAAGTGGATGGCGGCCACGTCATTGACCGTCTGACCGGTCTTTTCGCTGACGGTGATGATGTCCAGCCCGCTCTGCAACTGCTCGAACGCCGCCACGAAGATGGCCAGGTCCTGCGGCACCCCGGCTTCCCGAAGGCCGCTGCGCCGGGCGACAAAAGCGTGTTGCACCGGCTCTGAAAGGGTGCCCTGCTCCACGGCGAACAGGGTGCCCACCGGTTCGCGGAACCGGGCCACCAGTGTTTTCACATCGAACGGCTGGGGCAGGTTCCGCAGCAGCCACAGCACCTGATTTTTCAGCGCATCGGCCAGGCTGCGATGCATACTGTGCTGGATGTCGGCCCGCACGTCATAATCCAGCGCGTTGATGGCTTCCCAGTGTTTTTCCAGGTTGAACACATCCCGCACGATGACAAAGGCGGCGATGATGTCCTCCACGCTCAGGCCGGTTTCTTCCTTTACTTCATAAACAAAGGTAAGCCCGGCCCAGTTCACCACCGCATTGGCCAGCACGGTGGCGACGATTTCCCGCCGCAGCCGGTGGTCCGCCAGTGCATTCGGAAACCGGTCGGTCAACTGATCGGGAAAGCCCCATTCCAGTTCCGGGCGGAACCAGGGATCGTTCACCAGATCCCCCCGCTGAAGAATGTCGAACAGCGACATCTTGGCATAGGCCATCAGCGTGGCGATTTCCGGCCTCGTCAGCCCGCTTTCATTGGCGGCCAGTTCGGCGAAGCCTTCATCGGTGGGCAGGTTTTCGATTTCCCGGTCCAGGTCCATGTCCCGTTCCAGCAGGCGGATCAGGCCCAGATGGTTTTCCCGATTGCTGACGGCCTCTTCCTCCGCCAGTGAAATGGCCTGGGTCTGAAGATAATTGTCCGACAGCACGATGGCCGAGACCGAGTCGGTCATGTCCTCCAGAAGCTGATTGCGGTCGTCCTGTTTCAGCCGACCATCGGCCAGCACCTGATCCAGCAGGATCTTGATGTTCACTTCCTTGTCGGAACAGTCCACGCCCGCGGAATTGTCGATGAAGTCGGTGTTGATGCGGCCACCGCGCCGGGCAAAGGTGATCCGGGCTTTCTGGGTCATGCCCAGATTGCCGCCTTCGCCCACCGCCTTCACCGCAAGCTGGTCGGCGGTGATTCTCAGCGCGTCATTGGCGCGGTCCCCCACGTCGGCATTGCTTTCGCTTTTGTCGCGCACATAAGTGCCGATGCCGCCGAACCACAGCAGGTCCGCTTCCGCTTGAAGGATGGCGTGAATCAGTTGCGCGGGGGTCAGGCGCTTGTCCTCCACGCCCAGCCAGGACTGGATTTCCGGGGTCAGATCGATCGCCTTGGCGCTGCGCTTGAACACGCCGCCGCCTTTGCTGATCAGGCTCTGGTCATAGTCTTCCCAGCTCGATCGCGGTGCATCGAACAGCCGTTTGCGCTCTTGCCAGTTGGCGTCTCCATCGCCGGGGTTCGGATCGATGAAGATGTGCATATGGTTGAACGCGGCCTTCAGGCGGATGGTGCGGGACAGCAACATGCCATTGCCGAATACGTCCCCGCCCATGTCGCCAATGCCGATCACGCTGATGGGGTCGGTCTGGGTGTTGATGCCGATTTCCCGGAAATGGCGCTGAACCGATACCCACGCGCCGCGGGCGGTGATGCCCATTTTCTTGTGGTCATAGCCATGCTGGCCGCCGCTGGCAAAGGCATCGCCCAGCCAGAAACCGCGATCCAGGCTGATGCTGTTGGCGATATCGGAAAAGCTGGCCGTGCCCTTGTCCGCCGCCACCACCAGATAGGGGTCATCCCCATCCAGTGCATGGGTGCGTTCCGGCTTGACCACCTTGCCGTTTTCCAGATTGTCCGTGATGGACAGCAGGCTGGCGATGAAGCTGCGATAGCAGGCGATGCCCTCCTGCATGATGCCTTCCCGATCGGCGCTGCCGGGCAATTGCTTGGGGAAGAAGCCCCCCTTGGCGCCCTGTGGCACGATCACGGCGTTTTTCACCTGTTGCGCCTTGACCAGCCCCAGCACTTCCGTGCGGAAATCCTCGGGCCGGTCGGACCAGCGCAGGCCGCCGCGCGCCACCGGGCCGCCGCGCAGATGCACCCCTTCCACCCGCGGGGAATAGACCCAGATTTCCGCGAAAGGCTTGGGGCGGGGCGCTTCTTCCAGCTCGCGGGTCTTGATCTTGAAGGCCAGGGCCTTTTCGTCCTTCCCTACCAGCACACTGTCCTGGAAATAATTGGTCCGCACGGTGGCGCTGATCACGTCGCGGTAGCCGCGCAGGATGCGGTCCTGATCCAGCGAGGCCACGTCCTCCAGCGCTGCGGTGAACTTTTCCTCAAGCGCGGCGATCCGTTTGGCGCGTGCATCCTTGCCGCCCTTGCCGCGCCGGGGCGCCCAGTCCGGGTCGAAGCGGGTGCGGAACAGGTCCAGCAATGTGGCCGCCTGATCCGGGTTGTCGCCCATGCAGTTCGCCAGATAATCCGGCGTATAACTGAATCCCAACTGGCGCAGATACTTGCCATACGCCCGAAGCACCACGATTTCGTCCCAGCCAAGTCCGGCGCGGGCCACCAGAGCGTTGAAGGGATCGTCCTCCGCATGGTGGTGCCATACATGAAGGAACAGGGCCTCCACCTTGTCTTTCATGCGGCTGAGGGGTGCGGGGCAGCTTTCCGGTGGGTCCAGCCGGAATTCATGAATGTGGGAACCGCTGTCATGGGCCATTTCATAGGAATGTTCCACCAGCACGCGGAAGCCCATGTTTTCCAGAATTGGCATACAGCGGGCCAGCGTGACCATGCGGCTGCCATGATAGATTTTCAGCCGGTAATGGTTCCTGCCGTCGGGCTTGTGGTGATACAGGTCCACCGCAAGGTCATCCTGGCCAACAATATCTTTCATCTTGGCCACGTCATAGACCGCCTGATCCGGGCTGAAGGCGGCGCGATAGGCCACGCCAAAGCGGTTCTGCCACGCGCGGGACAGCCTTATGCCGTCTTCTTCCCCGAACTGGTTGATCAGTGCCGACAGCAGCCTGTCCGACCAGCCCTGGGCGGCATCGGCAATGCGGCGGTTGATCTCGTCCTCGTCCGGGTGCGGCACGGCGCCGGGCGTGGTGCGGATGATGAAATGCCAGCGGGCCAGGGTGTTTTCCGACAGATTGGCATAATAGACGGAGACCTCGCCGTCATAGGCTTCGCACAATATGTCGCCAATGGCCTGCCTGAGGTCGGCGTGATAGGTGGCGCGCGGCACGAAGACCAGGGCGGAGACAAAGCGCTCGAACCGGTCCTGCCGTATAAAGGCACGCGGGCGCGGGCGTTCTGTCAGTTGCAGCACGCCCAGCGCGGTGCGGTACAGCCGACCCTCGCTGATCTGGAAAAGCTCGTCGCGGGGGAAGGTTTCCAATATGTGGGCCAGCGCCTTGCCGGCATGGGAATCCCGCGCGAACAGGGCGCGATCGCGGATGCGCGCCACCTTGCGGCGCAGCAGCGGCACGTCTTCGGCGAATTCGCTATAGGCCAGCGAGGTGAAAAGCCCGATGAAGCGTCGCTCGCCCACCGGTTTGCCGTCCTCGTCGAAAATCTTGACGCCCACATAATCCATATGCACCCGCCGGTGCACGGTGGCCTTCACATTGGCCTTGGTGATCAGCACCGGTTCGCCCGCCGTCAGGAAGCTGCGGATTTCCGGGGACATGGGGGTCAGGCCGCGCTTGTCCCTGAGCACATAGCGGTCCCGGTCGCGCAATATGCCAAGGCCGGAGCCTTCCACTTGTTCGAAATCAATGGTTTCCGGGTCACCCTCGAACCGGTATTCCCGAAAGCCCAGAAAGGTGAAGTGGTTGTCCCCCATCCAGCGCAGGAAGCGGATCGCCTCGTCCACTTCGTCCTCGTCCACCGGGGGCGGGTTCACCGTCAGGGCGGCCACGGTCTCGTCGATCTTGGCGAGCATGGCGCGGAAATCCCCCACAACCTGGCGCACATCGCCCAAAGTATCGCCAAGCGCCTGCTTGATGCCGTCAAGCGCATCCTTGTCGCTTTCCGCGTCCATTTCGATGAACATCAGGCTTTCGGCCCGCCCCTCGCGGCGCTCGTCGGGCTCAAGCTGGCTGGTGCGCTTGCCGGACTTGTCCCGCACGACCCGGTGAATGGGGTGGTGCATCATATGGATGCGATAGCCCAGTTGCTCGGTCAGGCAGGCGGTCACGCTGTCCACCAGGAACGGCATGTCGTCATTGACGATGGTGATGACGGTATGCCCGCTTTCCAGCGCAGACCCTTTCTGCCGGGGGTGCATCACATTGATCTTGGCCTTGCCGGGTGCGCGGCTGCCGGTTTCCTTGTAGAAGTGCCGGGCCAGCGCGATCAGGTGCGCGTCGTCACGGTCCAGCAGGTCATCGGGTGTGGACAGGGGGAAAAAGGCCGCCGCGAAGCGCACGAACGCCGCTGTGTCGTCCGAGCTTTTGCCCGCATCCTGTTTCAGGCTCTTCAGCAGCGCGTCGCGCCGCTCTTCAATGGTCATAAGGCTCGGCCCTCCCCTGGCCGTGTCATGCTGGATGATGGTTCCGCCGGGTCGGGCGGTCACCCCTTGTCCTGTTGGCGGGCGACCCGCCGCATCACGTCGTTGAGCGTGGCGGGCGGCACCTGTGCCCGGTCCACCGCTTCCAGTTGATCATTCTCTCCCTTGCGGGCCAGCACAAGGGTCCATTCGCCCGGCGCCAGATCATCGGCGGGCAGGGCGGTCAGGTCGGTGGCCGCCACCCTGGCCAGGCGGCGCCGGGCGGCGCGGGTGGATTCGGCCTTGCGCCCCTGCCGCGACCGGCCATGGCGGGCGTCCCGCTCCAGCCGGACACAGCCCTTGATGCCGCCGGGCGCATCCCTGAGAAAGTCGGCCAGATCGTCTGACCGCACCCCGCTTCGCACAGCCCATGCCAGCGCGGCGGCATATTCGGTCAGCCGTGTCTTGTCGAAATCCCGACCGAAAATCAGTTTCAGGATCGGCGTGAAAGGCGCCCGTTTCTGCGCCCTCAGCCCGGCCTGCTGCAATAGCGCCTGATAGGCCGCGCCGCCATCCTCTTTGTTCTTCGCCTGCACTTTTTCATACAACGCCAGCGCGCGGGCCAGCGCGTCATACAGGCTGTCGCGGCTGTCCATGTCCGTATGGATCACATGGGTGGCCGCCGCCCGGCTGTCATGCAGCAGCGCTTCCAGGTCGGCCGGAACATCGTCGGGGGCCGCCGGTTCCGGCTCTGAATCGGGGGCGGGCGCGGTGTCGGCGGGGGGTTCTTCCTTCGTGTCCAGTTCCGGGGCCGGGTCGAAGGCATCCAGCGCCGGTGCCGGGTCTTCATCAGAGCCGGTCTGCGTCATCACATCCGCCGGTTCCGCGTCGGCATCGCCCGTTGCCCCGTCTTCGGCTTCTTCGGCCCCGGTGTCATCGGCCATCGGATCATGGTCGGTTCCGGCCTCCGGTTCGGGCTCTGTTTCTGTGTCTGCTGCCGCGTCCGGGCTGGCATTTTCGGCGCCGGACAGCAGCGCATCCATTTCCGCTTCGGCGTCGTCGCCACCGGGCGGGGCGTCGCCGCCGGGCCCATCTTCATCCGGGGCGGCGTCTTCATGCGGGTCTTCGGCAGGATTGGCGTCGCCGTCCGGGTCCTGCTCGGCGGCCCAGGCGCTCAGGCCGCCGGGGTGGGATTCCGGGGCCTGCCCCTGCGGGGACATCACCACCAGCACCAGGTCCGCCTTGTCGGCACTGTCCGATCCCGCCGCCAGCGGCAGCACCACGCCTTCGCCCGCGCCATGTTTCCCCTCATGGTGGAAGTCGGTGGCGCTCAGGCCGTCCCGACCGCCGCCGCGGCGGATATGGCTGTACAGGGTTTCCCGGAAATCGGCGAAAGGCAGGCTTTCCAGCGGCGTGCCGGGGGCGGGTGTCTCGCCCAGCAGGTCCGCCGCCAGGCCGGGGCCGCAAAAGCGGATCACCGGGCCCTTGCCGTGTGGGTCGCGCATGTCCAGCAACAGGCTGTTGTCCCTGAAAGGTCGGATGCCGTCCGGGGTCAGGTCGGTGAAGACCGGCATGGGCCGTTCGCCCCGCAGATTTTCCCAATATGTCAGGGCATTGCCTGGATCATCGTCCGCCATGATTTTGCGTTCCCCCCTTGGCAAGGCCCCCCGTGCCTGCCTTGCGGGGCAAGGGGGCTGGCCCAACTATGGCACCACCCCCGACGGTTTGACAACGATAGCCTGCGGCCCCGATGGTGATTTTCCCATGCCTGCCGGGGGTGGACCGGTCTTGTCACCGGGATCAAACTTGGGCACTAATAGCGTCGCGGCCGGGTGCCGGGTCGGGGTGGCTCGCCGGGTTGTGTATGGGTGCCCCCTGCAATCCACCGGATGGCGGCTTTCAGGGGCAGAGGATGAGGGAACAGTTATGACCGGTCAGTGGACCAGCCTGCCCGCCATGTTTTTCGAGCAGGCGGAAGCCAATGCGAAAAAACCGCTCACCTATACCAAGACGGATGGCAAGTGGGTCAGTCGGTCATGGGGGGATGTGGCCGATCAGGTGTTGCGGCTGGCGGCGGCCTTGCGCACCCTGGGCGTACAGAACGGCGACCGCGTGGTGCTGGTCAGCGAAAACCGCCCCGAATGGCTGGTGGCCGACCTGGCGATCATGACGGCGGGGGCCATTACGGTTCCCAGCTACACCACCTATACGGCGCGTGATTACCTTCACATTCTGGAAAATTCCGGCGCGCGCGTGGGCATCGTTTCCAGTCGGCAACTGGCCCGCACCTTTCTGAAGGCGGCACACCAGTCCGACGAGATGGGCGATGTGGTGGTGATGGAGGAAATGAAGCTGGAGCAGGAAGTGAACGCCCGGCTTCACGACTGGTCCACGATCATTGGCAGCGCCACCCCCGACAAGGCGGCCCTGAAAGACTATACGGCATCACTTGGCCGGGACGACATTGCCTGCCTGATATATACATCCGGCACGGGGGGCGCGCCCAAGGGGGTGATGCTGCATCATGGCAGCATCCTGCATAATTGCGAAGGCGCGCGGGAGGTGATCCGCCCGCTTGGTATCAAGAACAATGTGTTTCTCAGCTTTCTTCCCCTCAGTCACGCCTATGAGCATTCGGCGGGTCAGTTCCTGCCGCTCTCCATCGGGGCGGAAATCTGGTATGCGGAGGGGCTGGACAGGCTCGCCACCAATATGGCGGAAGCCCGCCCCACCATCATGGTGGTGGTGCCGCGCCTGTTCGAAATGCTGCGCACCCGGCTGATGCGCCAGATCCGCAAGGAAGGGAAACTGCGCCAGAAGCTGTTTGACATGGCGTTGTCGCTGGGCACCCGCCGCATCAAGGGCGAGCCCATGTTCCTGACGGAACGGTTTCTGGACCGGCTTCTGGAGCGCACCGTGCGGCGCAAGGTGCAGAAGCGCTTCGGTGGCCGGTTGAAGGCGCTGGTGTCCGGCGGGGCGCCGCTGGCGCCGGATGTGGGCCACTTTTTCGCGGCGCTGGGCCTGCCGCTGTTGCAGGGCTATGGCCAGACGGAATCCGGCCCGGTGGCCAGCGTGAACCCGCCCCATGCGCCGAAAATGCACACGGTGGGCAAATTGTTGCCCGATACCGAACTGAAGATCGCCGAGGACGGGGAAATCCTGCTTCGGGGCGAACTGGTGATGAAGGGATACTGGCGGGATCAGGCCGCCACCCGGCGCACGCTCAGCGATGATGGCTGGCTGCATACGGGCGATGTGGGCCGTCAGGACCGGGACGGCTATCTGGAAATCACCGATCGCAAGAAGGACATCATCGTCAATGACAAGGGCGACAATGTTTCGCCCCAGCGGATAGAGGGCATGTTGGCGCTTGAGGAAGAGATCGCCCAGGCCATGATCTATGGCGATGCCAAGCCCCATCTGGTGGCGCTTGTGGTGCCCGATACGGAATGGATGACCAAATGGGCCAGGGAGCATGACAAGCCCGCCGAGCTTGGCCAACTGGCCCAGGACAGCGATTTTCACAAGGAACTGGACAAGGTGGTCACCGGGGTCAACAAAAGCCTGTCGAATACGGAGCGCGTGCGCCGTTTCGCCATCGCGCCGGAACCCTTTTCGATCGAGAACAAGCAAATGACGCCGACCCTGAAGGTGCGGCGCCATGTGGTGATCTCGGTTTATGAGGACATTCTGGAAGGGATGTACTGATCCCTGCTCTTGTCCTGTTTCAATGGCCGGTATCGGCCCGGCGCCGGGGCGCCGGCGGGGTCATTTCTTCGAGATCTTGATGCGCTTGGGCGCTTCGTTGCCGATCTGACGGCGTGGCACCTTGATGGTCAGGATGCCCTTGTCGAAACGGGCTTCCACGCCGTCCCGATCCGCATCCTCCGGCAGGCGGAAGCTGCGCTCGAACCGGCCATAGCTGCGTTCGGTAAAGAAGATGCCGTCGGCTTCCGTGCTGCGTTCGTCCCGTTTTTCGCCGCGCACGGTCAGCAGGTCGCCGTCCAGCGCGATATCCACATCGTCATCCGATACGCCGGGCAGTTCCAGGTTCAGTTCATAAATATTGTCGCTGCGCCGGGCATCGCCGCTGGGCGTGAAGAAATCCGACACATTGGATGCCAGATTTTTCAGTGGCGCCCACATGTTTTCCCAAAAGGGATGGTCTTCCAGTGCCTGTCGCAGTCTTGGTGTTTCTTTCATCGGCCTTCTCCTGACAATCGGTTGTCATGGATACCGGATATAGGTGTTCGGTGGCCGATTTGAAGACCTTTCACGGCGATATGGTCACGGCGATTTGGCCAGCAGCCGGGCCAGCGCTCTTGCCAGTCGATGTGCCGCCAGCCCGTATGCAATCCGCCGCCCGGCGCCTGATATATTTCCTGACAGAAGGGCTGATGCCGGTGGGCCGCAGCGCGCCTGCTGTGCTTTCAGGGAAAGCCAGCGCCGGGTCAGTTCAAAAAGGGCCGCATGGCGGGCGGCGGGGGTATCAAGCGCGGTGGCCAGATGGGGCGCCACGCCCGCATAGCCTTCAAGGAAAGCATCGCTCAGGGCGCGGGGCGCGCCAAGGGGGCCGGGTGTGAGGTTGGGGCCGGGATGGTGCACGGCCAGATGGCCCAGAAAGCGCGCCATATCCAGCAGGATGGGCGCCGGGCTGGTGGTGGCAAGATCAATCCCCCGGATGCCGCCGCGTGTCACCAGCAGGTTGCCGGGTGTGAAATCACCGTGCTGGCGTGCCCAGGGGGTGGGTGTCTGGGCTGCCTGTGTTTCGGCCAGATGGGCCAGCGCCCGCCGGATCAGCGGGGTTTCGGCGGCTGCGCCCGCCCGCTGTGCCATATCGGCCAGGCGCCGGGCCGGGTCGGCATCGCCCAGCGGGCGTTCGTCCGCCGGGGCGCTGGTGTGGCAGCGGGCCAGCCATATGCCCGCTTCACGCATCAGGCGGCGCCGGACAGCGGGTATGAGAGCGCGGCCCCAGAGCAGGCGCGCCAGCGGCGGGCCGTCCACCGCCTCCATCAACACGGCGCCAGGGGCCAGCCAGTCTTCCGCCGCTTCCGATGACGCGCCGTGGAGGGGGCGGGGTATCAGGGGCGGGTCCATGCCGTCCAGTGCCGCGAGGGCCATATGCGCCTGCCGGGCCGTGGCCGACGGGTTCATGGGCCGTGTGGACAGCCGGGCCGATCCGGGCCGGTACAGCTTGACGATCACGGCGGGCGGCGCCCCTTTTGGCCGGGCCGCGCCCGTCAGCCGGTACAGGCAGGCACCGCGCCGGGTCGCCATCGGGGCGGCGAATGCGCGGGCCAGCGCGGCGGGCTCCGCCCCCTGTCGGGTCAGCGCGGCCTTCAGCCGGTCCAGGCGGGTGCCGGGGTCGGTGTTTTCGGCGGCATCTGAGGTCCGGTCCCGTGTCATGAAGCCCTTTCCGGCTGGCGCGCCCCGCGGTGTTCACGAAAGGGGCACAGGCATGGCGGCGATCATGATATCCGCTCACCCGCATGAAGGAAGGGCTCGCGCGAAAAAGGCCACCGGGATAACCGTTTTTTGACAATCATGGTTTTCATTGCCCGGTCTGGCGGCCATTATGCAGAGGCGCGGTGATGATTGATCCGGTGCACGAAAAGGGTCGTATATCTTTAAAGTTGCATTAACATCGCCTATTTGTTCAAGAGTGCGGAGGTCAGGGAAACGCAAGCCAACAGAGGTACCATGAGCGAAAAAGACGAGCAGTTCGACCGCAATGATGTACGTCAGGGAACCACTCGCACGGGGGCACGCTATGTTCTTGTCGTCGGTCTGATCGGGGCGGTTGTCCTGATCGGTCTGACCGTGGTGCTGATGGCACCATGACTGTTGCAGTCAATCCGGCCTTTCCCGAACCGTTCAACGAGTCGTTCCGCCTGGAGGTCTTGCGCAATCTGGACCTGAAGGATCGGGGCGATGATCCGGTTCTGGACGCGCTGGTGGCACGGGCGTGCGCCCGCTTCGATGTGCCCACCGGGTTCGTTTCCCTGCTGGAGGCGGACAGGCAATGGTTTCAGGCCCGCTGCGGGCTGGATATGAAGGGCACCGATCGCAGTGAGGCATTCTGCGCCCACACCATCGTGGATAATGAACCGCTTGTGGTGTCGGATGCCCTTGAGGATACCCGATTTGCCGACAATCCGCTGGTGACCGGCCCGCCTTATCTGCGATTTTATGCCGGTGCCCCGGTGGTGGTGGACGGTGCCGCGATCGGTACGCTATGCGTGAGTGATAGCAGGCCGAGACCGGATATGGACCCGGACGACATCGCATATCTGACCGGCCTTGCCGGAACGGTGGCCCATTATCTGGTGACCGTTACGGGCAATGCGCCGCACAGGAACAGCGAGGGGCTGACCCGCGAAGGTGTGGCCCATAATCATCAGGCGCACCACAACCTGCTGGCCCTGTTTGGCCATGAGCTGAAAACGCCGCTCAATGCCATTCTCGGTTTTTCCGATCTGTTGGCCGGGGCGGGGGATGGCCATTCACCCCAGGAGCGCCGCGAATTCGCCGGATATATCAGTGACGCGGGTGCGCGCCTGTTCAGCGTGATCGACCGTATCCTGACCATGAGCAATCTGGAATCCGGCGATATGCGCCTGCATTACGGGCGCGTCATGCTGGATGATCTGGTGGCTGAGGTGGAAGCGTTGAGCGGGCGCCACCTTCGGGAACGGAACGTGCGGATGAACAGCGAGGTTCCGGGCAAGGTGGCACTTGATGGCGATGAAACCCATCTCGCCCAGGCCCTGGCCGAACTGGTGAGCAATGCCATCGCTGCTTCCGAAGCCGGCGCGGATGTGGCTTTGCGTGCCGAACGACATTACGATAACAGCCTGATCCTGAAGGTGGATGATGCCGGGCCGGGCATGGAGCCCGGTGTGATCCGGCAATTGGCCACCGGGTCAGTGGCGCTGTCTGGCGATATCCGCGCCAAACGCTCTGGTCTCGGCGTCGGCCTGCCCATCACCCGTGCGATCGCCCGGCTTCATGGCGGCACGCTGGACCTGGTCAACCGAACCCATCAGGGGAAGCGCCACGGCCTGTCCGCCCGGCTGGTCCTGCCGCCGCACATGGTGGCGTGGCCTGATGGTCAGTCGGCGCCCTGAACCATGGTCACGGCGCGCTGCGGGAACGGGATTTCGATGCCGTCCCGGTCGAAGGCTTCCTTGACCGTGCGGGTCAGGCTGAACTTCATGGGCCAGTAATCGGGGCTGTTGCACCAGATGCGGGCCGTGATGTCCACGCTGTTGTCGCCCAGATTGGTCACGATGATCTGGGTTTCCGGGTCCGTCAATGCGCGGCCATCCGCCTTTATGCAGTCCCGGATCACATCCATCGCCTTGCCGATATCGTCGCCATAGCCGATGCCGAACACCAGATCGCAGCGCCGCGTGTCGTGGAAATTGTAATTCTTGATGGCACTGCCCCAGACCATGCCATTGGGCACGGTGATGCGCACATTGTCCGGTGTATCCATTTCGGTGGTGAACAGGCTGATGGCGGTGATGGTGCCCGCATGGCCCCCCGCCTCGATATACTCGCCCACCTTGAAAGGGCGGAACAGAAGCAGCATCACACCCGCCGCCACATGGCTGAGCGTACCTTGAAGCGACAGCCCGATGGCCAGGCCCAATGCGCCGAGCACGGCGATGAAGCTGGTGGTTTCAACGCCGAATTCCTCCAGCACCGCCACAAGCGTGAAGGTGATAACGGCGTAGCGCATCAGGGCGGCGAAGAACAGCGCCAGCGTTTCGTCCATCTTGCGTGCCTTGCGGCACAGTTTCAGGGTCCAGTTGCTGGCGCGCCCGGCCAGCCAGAAGCCGATAACCAGGATCAGCAGCGCGCCGAGCACGGAAAGCCCGAAGCCCACAAGGCTGTTGATGGTTTCTTCCTTGCCCAGATACGCCATGATCTGATCCAGCCGTGCCTGCATGGCCATATCCCCCGTGTTGTGGCCCGACGGGCCTTCGCGCTGCGCAGGAAGGCGGTGGGGCCGTTTATCTGTTGCGCCCCTGAACGGCGCCCGGCCCTTGCAGGACGATCCCGCCACGCCCACTTCAGAAGCGGGTGCCGGGTCGGCCTTTGGCCCTTCGGTCACTATGGGGTGAGACCATGGACCTGACAAGCGGGGACCGTGGCCCGCAGCAAATTCGGCCATAAGGAGGCAATCTTTCATGACTGAGGAAACCCGCCAGGAGCACGATACGCTGGGCCCGGTGACCATTCCGGGGGATCGCTACTGGGGCGCCCAGACCGGGCGGTGCCTGGAGAATTTCCCGGTGGGGGACGAGCGGATGCCGCCGCTGTTCATCCGGGCGCTGGGCTTGCAGAAGCAGGCGGCGGCCCGCGCCAATCGCGATCTGGACCAACTGGACCCCGACCTGGCCGAAGCCATGGACGCTGCCGCCGCCGATGTGGCGCAAGGCCGCCTGAACGATCACTTCCCCCTGCCGGTGTGGCAGAGCGGGTCGGGCACACAGTCCAACATGAATGCCAATGAAGTGATCGCCAATCGGGCCGCTGAATTGCTGGGCAGGCCCATGGGCGCCAAGGACCCGGTGCACCCCAATGACCATGTGAATCTGGGCCAGTCATCCAATGATACCATCCCCACCGTAATGCATGTGGCCGCCCGCCTCGGCTTGTGGGAAAGCCTGCTCCCCGCCGTGGATCATATGGAATCGTGCTGCCTGGAACAGTCGGAAAAGTGCGCTGACATCATCAAGTTGGGCCGCACGCATCTTCAGGATGCCGTGCCCATGACCTTTGGCCAGGAATGGGCCGCCTGGGCGTTTCAACTGCGGCAGGCACGTACGCGGCTGGCCCGCGCGGGCGATGATCTGCTGCCGATTCCGCAGGGTGGCACGGCGGTGGGCACGGGGCTGTCCACCCATCCGGCCTTTGGGGCGCGGGTGGCGGATCACCTGCATCGCCTCACGGGGCACGCCTTCCGCCCGATGGACAACGCTTTTGCCGGTATTGCCGCCCATGATGCACTGGTGGCGCTGTCGGCGGACCTGGCCACCCTGGCCACGATTGCCAACAAGATCGCCAATGATGTGCGGTTTTACGGGTCCGGCCCGCGGGCCGGGCTGGGCGAAGTGATCCTGCCCAAGAACGAGCCGGGCTCCAGCATCATGGCGGGCAAGGTCAACCCCACACAGGCGGAATCGCTGACCATGGTGGCGGCCCGCGTAATGGGTGGCCACAGCACGGTGGCCATGGCGGCTGCGGGCGGCCAGTTCCAGCTCAACGCCTTCAAGCCCCTGATCGCCCATACGGTGTTGACCAGTCTGACCCTGCTGGCGGACAGCCTGACCAGCTTCACGGACAGGTGCCTGGCGGGTCTGGAGCCCGTGGTGGCACGGATGGAGGAAAACGTGCACCGGTCCCTGATGCTGGCGACACCGCTGATCGGGGAAATCGGTTATGACAGAACCGCCGAAATCGTGGAGCGGGCGCACAGCCAGGGGGTGAGCCTGCGTGAGGCCGCCCTGGCACTGGAATATCTGGATGGTGCCACCTTTGACCGGGTGGTGGACCCTGTGGTCATGGCCAGGGGGCACGGCTGAGGCAAAGCGTCGCTGCTGCAACCCCCTTGGAAAATGGCCGCGAACAGGCTAAATGGGCGCCGTACGGGTGGGGACCCGGCATCCACAAGGGACAACCCGATGAGCAAACTGCCCAAACGCACCTATCAGGCTCTGGTCAAAGACCTGTTCGCTCCCCGTCAGAGCATTTTCCTGGCGGATTTCCTGTTGAGCTATGCGGGCTTTATCGGGGCGCTGGCGCTGTTTCTGCTGGCCGATGGCTGGCTGGCGGTGCCGGGCTTTGCGGGGGCGGTGTTTCTCAGCTATCGCTGTGCCAGCTTCATTCACGAGATCGTCCACCTGCCGCGCAAGGGCTTCGGCCTGTTCAAGGGGTTGTGGAACGCGCTTTTCGGCGTGCCCTTCATGATGCCGTCCTTTTTCTATGAAAGCCATCTGGACCATCACATTCCGCGCAAATACGGCACAAAGAACGACCCGGAATATCTGCCCCTGTCAGGCATGAGCGTGCCGGGCTTCATCGGTTTCGTGCTGGAACATGCCATTGGCACGCCGATGATCCTGTTCGCGCGCCTGCTGGTGGGCCTGCCGGTGCGCCTGTTCTGGAAGGATGGCGCCAGCGTGCTGGACCGGCGCTTTTCCTCTCTGGTGATCAACCGGGCCTATGAAAAGCCCACCCGCGCCCGGACCCGCGCGCTGATTGCGGTGGAAGCCCAGGTGCTGATCGGCACGGTGGTGGTCGCCACATTGGTGGTGCAGGGCGTGATCCCGCTGGTCTGGATCGGCAAGATTTTCGCTGTCTTCGCCACCGGGCTGGTGGCCAATGTGATCCGCACGCTGTGCGCCCACCGCTATCAGAACCACAGTCTGGAACGGCTGGACGAAGGAGAGCAGTTCGCCGATAGCCTGAATTATGAAGGCAATCCGGTGATTGGCGGGCTGATGGCCCCCGTGGGGCTGCGCTTTCATGCGCTTCATCACCTGTTCCCGACCATTCCCTATCACAATCTGGCCGAGGCGCACCGCCGCCTGATGGCGGGCCTGCCTTTGGATGACCCCTATCGGCGGGCCAGTTTCCGCAGCTTCACGCGCCAGCTTGGCCGCCTGATGGGCGAACGCGGCAATGGCCGGCCCGTGGCGGCGGAATAATCCGGTACGCGGCATTATTGTGACATTTCTGTGACAGTTTCGGGAAAAGTCCCGGATCGGGCGCGTTTCGGTGAAGGGTTTTTATTAAACCGGCGAGTCCAATCCCCCTAAAGTAGAGTCGTCGCGCCTCTTCGGGCGGCCTGCATGGCGCGGCGACAAGTTTTTTGATCAAGGGGGATTATCATGAGAAACGGATTGAAACCGCGCCTTTACGGCACGGCCATCTCCATTGGGCTTCTGGCGCTGGCGGCGCCGGGCGTCATGGCACAGGATCAGGGTCAGGGTCAGGACAGCGAAACGCTGGACGGTGTGGTTGACTCGCTGGACGAAGTGATCGTCACCGGCAGCCGCATCAAGCGCTCCGGCATGAGCGCGCCGAGCCCGGTCACCGTGCTGGACGCTGAATCTCTGGCCCTTCAGGGTGAAATCAACATCGCCAATGTGCTGAACCAGCTTCCGGCGCTTGGCTCCACCTTTACCACCGCATCGTCCACCGGCTTCATCGGCACTGCCGGGCTGGCCAGCCTTGACCTGCGCCGCCTGGGCACGTCCCGCACGCTGGTGCTGGTCAATGGCCGCCGTCATGTGGCCACCAATGCGGGTTCCGCGGCGGTGGACATCAACTCCATCCCGCAGGAACTGGTTGAGCGGGTGGAAGTGGTGACCGGGGGCGCCTCCGCCATTTATGGCGCGGACGCCGTGACCGGCGTTGTCAACTTCATCATGAAGGATGATTTCGAAGGCGCCACTTTCTATGCCCAGATGGGCCAGGCTGACGAGGGCGATGCCTTCTCCTATACCGCACGCGGCATCGTTGGCGGCAATTTCGCCAATGGCAAGGGGAACGCGGTGATCTCCGCCGAATGGTCGGAGACCGACGGCTTCTTCTCCAATGAGCGTTCCTTCCAGCGCCGGGATCTTTCCTTCGTGGACAATCCGGATGACGGGGATACGCCCGACAACACCAATGACGGTGTGCCGGATGAAATCCTGATCGAGGGGGCGCGGCTGAACTTCATCACGGCGGGCGGCATCTTCCTCAACCCGCTGACCGGTGAGCAGTTCAAGTTCGAAAACGGCAATTTCGCGCCTTTCAACCGGGGTGATCAGATTTTTGCCGGCGGCACGGCCATTGGCGGGGACGGTATTCCCCTGTCCGACATTGGCGGCAGCCTGCAACCGGATGTGCAGCGCGCCATCGTCAACGCCAATGTGACCTACAAGTTCAACGACAATGTGAACTTCTTCATGGAAACGAAGTATGTGAACACGCAGACCTTCTCCGAGAGCGGGACCGGCGCGTTCGACATCTTCTCCATCTCCATTCAGGATGATAATGCCTTCCTGACCGATCAGGCGCGCGGCTTCATGCAGGATAATGGCATTTCGTCCTTCCTAGTCAGCCGCTCCCATCAGGAAGTGCTGCGCAGCCAGAGCGCGGATCGGGAACTGTTCCGGGGCGTGGTCGGCTTTGAAGGTGATCTGGGCATGGGCATGACCTATGAGACCTCCTTCAATTATGGCCGGTCCACCTCCGCCATTCAGCAGGGCAACAACCGGATCAACCAGCGCTTCTTCGCCGGGATCGATGCAGTGATCGACCCCGCCACCGGCGAAGCGGTCTGCCGTTCCAGCATCGACCCGGACGCGGCAGAGGGGTTCCCGGATTTCGCCACCAATGGCTGTGTGCCCATCAATATTCTGGGTGAAAACGCCATTTCGGAGGAAGCGCAGCAATTCGCCTTCGCCAATGGCTTCCTGAACGAGGAAGTGGAACAAAAGGTCGCCAATGTGATCCTGACCGGCGATCTGGGTGAGTTCGGCCTGGAGCTGCCGGGCGGCGGCATCGAATGGGCCGGCGGCTGGGAATTCCGGTCAGAGGATGCCAAGTCCTTCCCCACCGCGGTGGATCAGCTCGGCCTGACCTTCCTGAACGTGATTCCCCCGACCACGGGTGATTTCGACGTGTGGGAAGCCTTTGCGGAAGTATCCCTGCCGATCCTGAAGGATGCGCCCTTCGCCAAGGAACTGACCCTGGATGGCGCGCTCAGGATTTCCGATTATTCCACCGTGGGCAACACCACCACCTGGAAAGCGGGCCTGAACTGGGCGCCGATCAACGATCTGCGCTTCCGGGCCACCTTCTCCCAAGCGGTGCGCGCGCCCAACATCTCCGAGCTGTTCGGGCCGCAAAGCCAGACCTTCCTGTTCTTCGAGGACCCGTGCGACACGGAAAACCTGGACGCGGGCAGCGACAACCGGGAAGCCAACTGCCGGGCGCTGGGCGTGCCTGAGGGCTTCGACCAGGATGACGAGCGCGGCAACACGCCGGGCACGTCCGGCGGCAATCCGGACCTTCAGGAAGAAAAGGCCGATACGCTGACCATCGGCGCTGTCTTCCAGCCCAGCGCGATTCCGGGCCTGTCCATGTCGGTGGATTATTGGGACATTGAAATTGATGACGCCATCAATGTGCCGAGCCTGCAAAACGTCCTCGACAATTGCGTGGACGGCGCCACCATCGACAACCAGTTCTGCCCGCTGATCGAACGGGGCCCGAACTTCCAGGTGGTGGGCTTCGAGTTGACCAACCAGAACTTCGCGTCCCTGGAAGCTACGGGCGTGGATTTCGAACTGGGCTATGCCTTTGATCTGGAAGCCCTGGGCGCGCCGGAATGGGGCAGCCTGAACCTGCGGGCCATCGGCACCTATGTGGACGAAAACCGGGAATTCCCCTTCCAGGTGGACCCGGACTTCTTCGACCGCGAAGTGGGTGAACTGGGTACGCCGGAATGGAACATCAACTTCAACGCCACCTGGAATGTGGATGACTGGACGCTCAATTACGAGCTCCGCTGGATCGACAAGATGCTGATTGTGGAGCAGGACGACCTGGCCCAGGACCCTGACCTGCAAAGCATCGTGCGCACGGACCACACCTTCTTCCACGACATCCAGGTCCGCTATCAGTTGACCGAGGAAGTGCAGGTGATGGGCGGTGTGAACAATCTGACCCAGAAATTCCCGCCGCTGGGCCTGTCGGGCGCGGGCACCGGGTCGGCCATCTTCGACAATGTTGGCCGCTTCTTCTACGGTTCGGTTCGCCTGACCTTCTAAGGCATGGAATTGTTGCCGAATTTCCGTGCGGGGCCTTCGGGCCCCGCATTTTTTTTGCATGGATGCCGGGGCTGGGGCACAAAGGACAGACAGCTTGAAGGGGGCCAAGGAATGATGATAGTTGCACGCATAAGCGCGGGGCTTTTTATGGGGGCCATCGGGCACATGGCCTTCGGGGGTGTGTGGGCGGATGACGTGGCCGACCGGCTGGCCGCCTGCCGCGCCGTGTCGGACGCGGACCAGGAACTGGCCTGTTATCGCCGCCTGACCGACGACCTGACCGGAACCGCCGCCACGGCGCCGCAATCCGACAGGGGCGGGGAACCCCAGGCGGACGCGCCCGCCGCGAAAGCACCCCCCCAACCACAGGCGAAGCCCCGAAAAAGCGCGGAAGACCCGCCCCGGTCGGCGCCTTCGCGGAAACCCGCCCGACAGGAACCCGCCCGGCAGCGCCAGGCCCGGCCTGACACAGGCACGCAACAATCACCCTCCATGATCCAGAGCCGGATCACGGACTATCGCAAGGATGCCAGCGGGCGTTTCGTCTTCCTGCTGGAAAATGGCCAGATATGGCGGGAGACTTCGGCCTCCAATCTGCGCAAGGCGGGCAGGCCCGGCCCCGTGCGGATCGAGCCCGGCGCGCTCGGCAGTCAGAGCCTTTATGTGGAAGGCTGGTCCGGTGTGGGAAAAGTGGAACGTATCCGTTAGGGCACAACAGGACCAAGGGGGAGATCAGACCGTGAGCAGTGATATTTTTTCCATCAATCGCCGTGCCTTCATGGGGGCGGTGGGGTTTGGCACGCTGGCCCTGTCTTCTCCAGGTGCCCTGGCGGACAGGGCGGGCCGGGACCGGCCCGGTTTCAGCCACGGCGTGGCCAGCGGTGATCCCTTGCAGGACCGGGTCATTCTGTGGACCCGCTTTGTCCCGAAAAAGGGTGATAACGCAGAGGTTCTATGGGAAGTCGCGCTGGACAACCAGTTTCAGGACCTGGTGGCGGAAGGGGCCGAGACGGCCAGCGATCGATCCGATTTCATTGTCAAGCCCGATGTGGTCGGGCTCAGCCCCGGCCAGACCTATTATTACCGCTTCCGCGCGGGCGGCGTGACCAGCCCGGTCGGGCGCACACGCACCCTGCCCGACGGGGATGTGGATGCCATCCGCTTTGGCGTGGTGAGCTGTTCCAACTATCCGCAGGGATATTTCCATGCCTATCGGGCACTGGCGGAGCGGGACATCGCCTTTGTGGCGCATCTGGGTGACTATATCTATGAATATGAAGCGGGCCGCTATGTGAACCCGGATATGGTCGCCGAGGGTCGCGGCGTAGAGCCGAAAACGGAACTTTTCGTGCTGGACGACTACCGCACCCGCTATGCCCTGTACCGTTCGGATACGGACCTTCAGGCGGTCCATGCCGCGCATCCCTTCATCTGTGTCTGGGACGACCATGAAATCGCCAATGACACCTGGACGGATGGGGCGGAAAACCATCAGGAAGACGAGGGCGCCTTCGCCAGGCGCCGCCGCGCCGCCGTGCAGGCATATCGGGAATGGCTGCCCATCCGGGACCCGGAGCCGGGCGCCCCCTTTCTACAGATTTATCGCAGCTTCGATCTGGGCAATCTGGCCCGGCTCATCATGCTGGATACCCGCCTGATCGGGCGGGATGAGCAGATCAGCTATGAAGATCACATGCCCTATCGCACGCTGCCGTTTGATATGGGCGCGGACGGCGGGCCGCGGGCGGTGCTGGATGCGGATGCGCTGGCCGCCCTGCCAGAGGATCGCATCCGGCATGTGCCGGTGCCCTTCGATCTGACCGGGGCCGAGCCGGTACCCGTGACCGACTGGGCCCGCATTCAGGACATGAAGCCGGGCGACATGCCCCGTGGCTTCAGCTATCTGCCCGATGTGGCGCGCTTTCGCAGCGACATTCTGGGCGACCCGGATCGCACCCTGCTGGGGCAGGCGCAGGAACAATGGCTCGCGCGGGAACTGCAAGAAAGCGTGGCCAGCGGGCAGCCCTTTCAGATCATCGGCCAGCAGGTGCTGTCTGGCCATCTGGGCATTCCGCAAATCCCCGAAGACGCGATGGACTTCTCCCGCGCCACCTTCCTGGACCGGCAGACTTTCGGCTTTTTCATGATGCTGGCGCGCTATGGCCTGCCCTTCAATCTGGATGCGTGGGACGGCTATCCCGCGGCCCGCGCCCGCTTGCTTGCCGCCTTCAAAGCGGCGGGCGCCACCCCCGTCATGCTGGCCGGGGATACCCATAATGGCTGGGCCTTTAGCCTGAGACCGGAAAAGTCGGACGAGACGACACCGCCCACCGCGGTGGAATGGGGCACCATGGGCGTCAGCTCGCCGGGGCTGGAAAGCTATGTTCCGGCGGACCCGGCGCTGGTGCGTGAAAAGCTGCTGGCCGCCAGCCCGGAACTGGAATGGATGGACCCGACCCATCGCGGCTGGCTGGAGGTGGAGCTGACGCGGGACGGCGCCACCGGCCACTGGTTCGGCCTGGACAGCGTGACAGCCCCCGACAGCGACCACAGGCCGCTGGCCACCGCGCGGTGGAACGGCGAGACTCACACGGTCACGCCCGTCGACATGGAGGGCGGCGCCTGATCCGTTTCCGAGCACCCGGCCCTTGAAAGAAACGCCTTCAGGCGGATGCGGCTTCCGCTTCCCGCCTGATGTCCGCCTTTGATTTCTTTTCGCTGGCGGATTTCAACTGGCCACAGGCGGCCATGATGTCCCGCCCGCGCGGTGTGCGGATGGGGGCGGAAATGCCGCCCGCATAGACAATGTCGGAAAAGGTCTGGATGGCCGCGTCGTCGCTGCACTCATAGGGGCTGCCGGGCCAGGGATTGAACGGAATCAGGTTCACCTTGGCGGGCAGCTTGTATTTCTTCAGCAGGGCCACAAGGCGGCGGGCGTCTTCCGGGCTGTCATTGATGCCCCGGAGCATGGTGTATTCAAAGGTGATTCGCCGGGCATTATGGGCGCCCGGATAATTGGCGCAGGCCGTCAGCACCTCATCCAGCGGATATTTCTTGTTGATGGGCATGATTTCGGTGCGCACATCGTCCGTCACCGCGTGCAGGGATACCGCCAGATTAACGCCGATTTCCTGGCCGCAGCGTTCCATATGGGGCACCACCCCACTGGTGGACAGGGTGATCCGGCGGCGGGAAAGCTGAATGCCCTCCTCGTCCATCAGAACCGCCAGCGCGGCTTTCACATTGTCGAAATTATACAGCGGTTCGCCCATGCCCATCATCACCACATTGGTCACGCGGCGACCATGGGTGGGATGTTCGCTCCATTCATCCAGATCATCCTTGGCCACCATGATCTGGGCGACGATTTCCGCCGCCGACAGGTTGCGCACCAGCCGCATGGTGCCGGTATGGCAGAAGCGGCAATTGAGCGTGCAGCCGATCTGGGAGGAAACGCACAGCGTGCCGCGGTCTTCCTCCGGGATGAAGACGGTTTCCGCCTCCGACCCGTCCGCGAACCGAATCAGGTATTTGCGCGTGCCATCGCTGGAATAAAGCGCCTCGCTCACCTGTGGCCGGGCCAGGGTGAAATGGTCATCCAGCATCTGGCGCACCGCCTTGGACACATTGGTCATCCGGTCGAAGGAGGCAACGCCGCGATGATAGATCCAGTGCCACACCTGTTGGGTGCGCATCCGGGCCTGTTTTTCGGGCACGCCGGCCTCGATCAGGGCCTGCTTCAGGCCGTCCCGGTCCAGGCCCAGAATATTGCGCTTGCCGGTGGCCGCTTCCGGGTCCAGACGCGGCTTGATGATCGGCTCGATGCCTTCGGCATGAGTTTGCATGGGGGCTTTCTCCCAACCGTCCTTTTGCCGCCTGCAGGCGGCGCCAGGGTTTTCCACGGGGCCGACGGCATCATCACCGCCGGGGTCGGATTTGCCGCCAGCCTATACGCCTGTGCCGCGCACTTGTAAAGCCGAAGGGGTCTCAGCCCGATACGCCGCAGGCTTTGGAAATGGCGTTATAGGCGGCGGTGAAGCCGGACAGGGAATAGGTGTCCGCCGTGCGGGTGCCGCGATGGGACACGCCGCGCGCCACCAGTTTGAGCCCTGCTTTCATGCGCTTCACCAGATCGGCATCGTCCTGCGGGTCATAGGTCCAGGCGCCGTTGCCTTCGGTGAACAGGCGGAAACTGTGCTTGCCGTCCACGCTCACGCTCATTTCGCTGCCGGCTCGCAGGGGATAGCCCACCACCACATTCACTTCGCCCGTCACCTCATAGGCGGGGCGGTGCGTGACGGTCATGTAGATGTCCCCCCGCCGGGCTCCGGAACGGCTGATTTCCGTATCCTTGGGGGATGACAGGATATAGCAGGTCTTCTGCCCCTTGTCGTTCACCGACTGGATGGCATCCCAGTCCCGGAAGCTGCCGATCAGCTCCCGCTTCTCGGCGGCGAGTGCGGGGCTGGCGATCATGGCCAGCAGCGGCAGGGTGGCGAACGTCCTTTTCAGGACTGTGACCAGGGTCAGGGCTTTAAACGGGGTCATGGGTCTCCTGTCCTTGTTCCGGTCTCGGGAATCGACGGTATCTTTCTTTCTAGCGCGGCCCGGCCTGTTTTGCAGCCGTTCGGCTGATCGGCCCGCCATGGCGGTGCGGTGGCCTCTCTGCCGCCCGTCGCCCCGGCATGGTGGGTCGATCGGGGTATCCGCCCAGCAGGCGCATCCTGTCATACATGACAATGGCCCCCGCTGTCGCCACGTTCAGTGAAAATCGCGTCGGAATGGTGATCATTTCATGGCAGCGGGCGACCATGGCGTCCGACAGGGAATAGCGTTCCGCGCCCAACACGTAAATGGCCCGGTGGGGGTGGCGGAAAACCGGCAGTTCCACCGCGTCGTCGGCCATCTCCACGCCCACCAGCCGACAGTCCGCCGGTACGGGCACCTCGTCGGGCGCGGCATAGGAATAGACCGGCATGGCCTTGTAGCTCTTGGACGTGTCGGCGAAATCGTCCAGCGGGGATTCGCCCGTCAGCGGGTTCCGGCAGGCGGCAACGGCAAAGGCGAAATGGGCGCCGAAGGCGTTGGCCGTGCGTACCAGATTGCCGATATTGCCTTTTTTGGATACGCCGTCGATACCGATGCCGAAATAGCCGCTCATGTCCGCTCCCGATGGAATGGGTCAGCCCGGAAAGGGCCGGGCGGTGGCGCCGGGCCGCTTTTGCCGATGCGCCCGCCCGATCCGCTCTTGAGCCCCGCTGCCTAGGGGTTTATCCCTTTCCCCCCATGATCACAAGACCCCGGCCCCGTGCACCCGTGTGCGTGCGGCCTTGTCTGGAAAGGCTCTTCATGACCGAACCGGCCATCCCCGACCCTCAGGGCCGTCCACCCGTCAAGCCGTGGCAAAGGCTGGTGCCCGAACTGGGGCCGCTGGTGGTGTTTTTCAGCGCCTTCAAGCTGAATGACGCGCTCGGCCTCAGCGATCTGCTGGGCCTGTCTTCGCCGCTCATGGTGGCCACGGCCCTGTTCATGGCGGCCACGGTTATCGCTGTTGTCCTGGCGTGGCGCTGGCAGGGCCGGGTGCCGCCCATGCTGTGGGTGTCGTCCGCCATTGTGGCGGTGATGGGGGCGCTGACGCTGTGGTTCGACAATGCCACCTTCGTCAAGATGAAACCCACCCTGATCAGCCTGGTGTTCGCCGCCGTTCTGGGGCTGGGGGTTTTCACCGGGCGCCCGCTGCTCAAGCCGGTGATGGCCCATGCGCTGCCGCCGCTGGCGGATACCGGCTGGCTCAAGGTCAGCCGCAATATGGCGCTGTTCTTCGCCGCCACCGCCGGGCTGAACGAGCTGGTCTGGCGCACCCAGAGCACGGACCTGTGGGTCACTTACAAGACCTTCGGCGTGATGCCGCTCACCTTCCTGTTCGTGATGACCCAGATACCCCTGTTGCTGCGATACCGGCTGGACGGCGCGGGGGACAGCGCGTCGGAATAGCGCCGCCCGGCGCCCGTGTTCAGGGTTTTGGCGGGCGCGATGGCTCCGGGTTGCCGAAAGGGGCGATGGCTGCCTTGTCCGATACCTCCCGGTAATGTTTCAGAACCCAGTGCACCGTGGGAAACGCCAGGTCATCCCATGGAATGGCGTCCCAGCGGAAAAGTTGCGCCTCCAGGCTTTCCACACCGGGGGCGAAGCTGGGTTCCTTCAGCTTCGCGCGGTACATCATATGCACCTGGCTGATATGCTGAACCGTATAGACGGCCAGCAGGTCCTGTACCGTGATGGCGGCGCAGGCTTCTTCCATGGCTTCGCGGGCGGCGCCCTGCTCCGGGGTTTCGTTCAGTTCCATATAGCCGGCGGGGATGGTCCAGAAGCCGTATCGTGGTTCGATCGCCCGGCGTACCAGCAGAAACCGGTCCTCGAACGTGACCACGGCGCCGGTGATGATTTTCGGGTTTTCGTAATGGACGAAGCCGCAATTGTCGCAGACCAGCCGTTCCAGGTCGTCGCCGTGCGGAACCCGCCGGTCGAATCGCTTGGGAACGGGGGTATCGCTCATGCCATGCGCCTTTCGATTGCCGGATCAGCCGCTTCACCAGAACGCCGGGTCGGCGCGGTGACCTGCATGAGAAGTGGCGCGCCAGCCCCGCCCTGTCCAGTGAAAATCGCTCACACGGTCAGGTCCACGATCTGGCCCAGCCGGGCCCCGGCCTGTCCCGCCGCCGCCTGCCGGATGGCGCCGCCAAAAGGCGCTTCGCGGCGGTTGAGCGCGGCCACGCGGCGTTCCGTCTCGGCCACGTCGCTCACCGAGGAGCGCTGTTCTTCTTCCGCCTGTCGGGGTTGGCCGGCCCCATTGCGAATGACGGTCAGGGACCGGTCCCGCCGCAGGCCGGTATCTTCCCCGGCCTGGGTGAAGGATTGCCGTTCCGGTCTCGCGGTGCTGTCCGAAAGGGCGTCCGATGCGCGGCCATCAGCGGCCACCCGCTCAAAAGCGGCGGCGCCAAGGCGCGCCTGCTGACGGGCCGCCGGGTTGTCGGCGGGGCCACGTCGGGCGCGCAGGGCGTCATTCTGGGCTTGTAATTGGGCGGACAGGCCGCCTTCGGAAATGTTCATAAATGGTCTCGACTGCTGGTGCGATGGCATTCCAGGCAGACGATTTCTTCGCGCCCCGATAATCCGCATTTTGGCGGAATGGCCCTCATCGGGCCGCGAGTGGGACTCAAGAATTTGGCTTTTTATTCAAATTGTCAAGAATTTGCCTGATGGCGGGCCGGTTTTCCGGCGCCACACTGTCCAGCGCCTGGTCCAGAACGGCGCGGGCCTTGTCCGGTTCCCCGCGTGCCATATGGGTGCGGGCCAGCATCAGCCAGCCTTCGGTATTCCGGGGCTCATTGGCCAGGCGCGCCTTGAGTCGTCCGATCATGTCATCGATGAATTGGCGCTGCTCCGCGGGGCTCATGTCCGCCACGCGGGCGCGGTCCTGCGCGCTGATGCCGGGGGCGGGGCCGTCACCGTTCAGGGCGGAAAGGCGGGATTCCACCATGGGGCGCCACGGGGCATCCGGCTCGCTTTCCGCCAGCAGGCCCGTCCAGATGTCCCGCGCCCGTTCGGGCCGGTCGTCCTGCTCGGCCACCAGCCCCAGATAATAGCGCCCTGCCGGGTGGCGGGGCGCGCGGGCCAGCAGATCGTCCAGTACCAGCCGGGCGGCGGGGGTGGCCTTGCCGTCATTCATGGCGAGAAAGGCTTCCAGCCGCTCCACCCGCCATTGGGTGTTGTCCGGTTCCAGCCGCACCAGCGCGCCAAAGGCCCGCGCCGCCAGCCCGTAATCGCCGAGTCCCCGTGCCGTGCGCGCCAGAATGGCCCAGCCTTCCGTGTCGTCGGGATTGTCCGCCAGATGGGCGCGAATATCGGCCATGGCCTGCCGGAAGCTGGGGCCGCCTTGGGTCACGGGCTGGTCCGCCATGGATTCCCGTTCGCCGGGGGCCGCCTTCATGCCCGGATGGCCGCCAAGGGCATAGAGCCCCAGCCCGCCCAGCAGAATCAGCGCGCTCAGCCCCGTCAGGACCGGCCAGGATGTGCGCGCCCCGGTGCGCGCGGGGCCGCCTTCGCTGGTCACGTCCAGCAGGCGCTTCTTGATTTCGTTTCTGGCGCGGGCGGCGGCATCGGGCGCCACCTTGCCCGCCGCCTCGTCCGCATCCAGCTCATCAAGTTGGGCCCTGAAATGCGCCACCGGATCGTCGCGCATGTCCTGCTGGCGGGCGAAGCGTATGCCAATCAGCATCAGCCCGGCGGCGATGGCGCCCATCAGGAAAGTGATTGCCCAGATCATGCCCTGTCGTCTCCGTTGGCCCGGCTGCCTTCATGGGGGGGTGCATCCGTGTTCGCGGCCGCGAGCAGGGCATCCGCGGCGGCTTCTTCTTCCGCGGACAGGGCGGGCGCGGGGCGCTTGCGCCGTCCCAGCCAGACCGCCAGCCCCGCCAGCGCCAGAAACAGCACGGGCGAGCCCCACAGCAGCAGAGTGCGCGCATCCAGCGGCGGTTCCAGCAGCACCCAGTCGCCATAGCGCGCCACCAGATAATTCTTGATTGCCTGATTGGATTTGCCCGCGGCCACCTGCTCCCGCACCAGGGCGCGCAAATCCCTGGCCAGGTCCGCATCGCTGTCCACGATGGACTGGTTCTGGCACACCAGACAGCGAATTTCCTGCATCAGGGCGCGGGCGCGGGCTTCGGCCCGCGGGTCCGCCAGTTGCTGTTCATCCACCGCCACCGCCCATACCGGGTTGGTGGCGGGCGCGGCGAGGATGAGCGCCCCCATCGTCAGACACAGCATGAAAGCGGCGAGCCACAGGCGCATCAGCGTACCTTTTCCAGTTCCGGCAAAAGCCGTTTTTGCAGGCTGTCCCCGATGATCGGCCCGAAATGACGATAGCGTACCACGCCGTCCGGCCCGACCAGGAAGGTTTCCGGTACGCCCGTTACCCCCCAGTCGATTGCTACGCGCCCGTCCCGGTCCACGCCGATGCGGCTGAACGGGTTGCCCAATTCATCGAGAAAGGCGCGGGCATCCGCCGGGTCGTCCTTATAGGCGATGCCCACCAGGCGCACATTTTCCTTTTGCGCCAGATTCATCAGGGCGCTGTGCTCCGCCCGGCAGGGCACGCACCAGCTTGCGAAGAAATTCACCAGCACCGGCTGGTCAGGCGCGGTCAGGGTCTTTCCGTCAAGGCCGGGGCCGCCGGGGTCCAGCGCGGGCAGTTGGAAATCCGGGGCCGGGCGGCCGATCAGCACGCTCTTTATTTCCTTGGGGTCGCGGTCAGCGGTCAGCATGGCGGCAAACAGGCCGATCAGCGCGGCGAAGGCCAGCACCGGCAGAAACACCAGGGCGCGCGGGCGACGTGCGGTCATGCGCCTGCCTCCAGCTTGTGTGCCCCGCCATCGGGGGCGCTGCGTTTCGCCCCGGGCAAACCCAGCCTCAACCGCCGGTCGGACAGCGACAGCAGCCCGCCAAGCACCATCAGGATCGCCCCCAGCCACAGAAGCGAAATGCCCGGCTTGTGATAAAGCCGCACGGACCACTGACCGTCCCCGGCAAACTCACCGATCACCGCGTACAGGTCGCCGGACAGAAGCGGTGCGATGGCCGCTTCTGTGGTGTTCATGGGCGGGTTGGCATAAACCCGGTCTTCCGGCTTCAGCACCCTCACCACGTCATCGCCGCGCAGCACGGTGAAAGTGCCCTGAACGGCGCTGTAGTTCGGCCCCGCCTTGGGGCTCACGCCATCCAGCCGGAAGCGATAGTTGCCCACCACGGCGCTTTCGCCGGGCTTCAGCAGGGTCAGGCTCTCCCGCGTCCAGGCTTCGCTCAGGGTGATGCCCAGAACCAGTGCGGCCACGCCCAGATGGGCCAGCACCTGACCATAGCGGGCGCGGGGCAGGCGCAGCAGCCGGTCCAGCTTGTTGCGGCGGTCTTTTACGTCCCGCCACAGGTCCGCCAGCACCGCGCCGGTCAGCCACAGGCCCAGGGTCAGCCCCAGCAGCGTCATCACCGGGTCGCCAATGCGGGGCCAGGCCAGCACCACCGCCAGCACCACCGCCACCAGCGCCACCGGCAGCGACAGGCTCAGCGCCCGGCGCATCCGGCCCCGTTTCCAGGCCAGCACCGGCCCCATGGTAAGCGCCACCACCAGCGGCGACATCAGCACCAGCGCGGCATAATTGAAGAAGGGCGGCCCCACCGAAATCTGCCCCAGCCCCATGGCTTCCATCACCAGCGGATAAAGCGTGCCCACCAGCACCACGCCGGAAAAGGTGGCCAGCAGGATATTGTTCAGCACCAGCGCCGATTCCCGGCTGACCGTGGCGAACAGACCGCCGCCGGACAGGCCCGGCGCGCGCCAGGCATACAGCGTCAGCGCGCCGCCCACGGCGAAGGCGAGAAAGCCGAGAATGAAAATGCCCCGCTCCGGGTCCACGGCGAAGGCATGGACGGATGTGAGCACGCCCGACCGCACCAGAAAGGTGCCGAGCAGCGAGAAGGAAAAGGCCACGATGGCGAGCAGGATGGTCCAGCTTTTCAGGGCATCGCGCTTTTCCACCACAATGGCGGAATGCAGCAGGGCGGTGGCGGCCAGCCAGGGCATGAAGCTGGCATTTTCCACCGGGTCCCAGAACCACCAGCCGCCCCAGCCCAGTTCGTAATAGGCCCACCAGGACCCCAGCGCGATTCCGGCGGTCAGAAACATCCAGGCCAGCAGGGTCCAGGGCCGGACCCAGCGCGCCCAGGCGGGGGTGACACGGCCATCGATCAGCGCCGCCACGGCAAAGGAAAAGGCCACGCTCAGCCCCACATAGCCCAGATAGAGCATAGGCGGATGAAAGGCGAGGCCGGGGTCCTGCAACAGCGGATTCAGGCCCTGACCTTCGCCGGGGGCGGGGCTGAGCCGCTCGAACGGGTTGGATGTGAGCAGGATGAACAGCAGAAAGCCCAGCGCCAGCAGGTTCTGCACCGCCAGCACGCGGGCCCGGAAGCGGATCGGCAGCTTTTGACCCCGCCAGGCGATCAGGGCCGCGAACAGGGCCAGGATCAGCACCCACAGCAGCAGGCTGCCTTCATGATTGCCCCAGGTGCCGGAGATTTTATACAGTAATGGCTTGGCCGTATGAGAGTTGGCCGTAACGACTTTCAGCGAGAAGTCCGACGTTACAAAGGCATATGTGAGCGCGCCAAAGGCAATGGCCAGCATCAGGAACAGGCCCGGCGCCACGCCGTCCGCCACGGCCATCAGGCGGCTGTCACCGCGCGCGGCGCCGATCTGCGGCACCACCGCGCCCAGCAGCGCCAGCAGCAGGGCGATCCCCAGGGCCGCTTGTCCGATTTCCGCCGCCATCACGTGCCCCCCGGCTTTTCGCCGTCTTTTCCGTCAGCTTTCGGGCCGGACGACATGTTATCGGGATGGGCGCAGGCTTCGGGGTTTTCCGGCATACTGCCCGGCGGCGCGTAATTTTCGTCATGCTTGGCCAGCACGGTATCGGCGCGGAAGGTGCCGTCCGCCGTCAGCCTGCCTTCGGTGACAACGCCCTGCCCTTCGCGGAACAGGTCCGGCAGCAGGCCCTTGTAATGGACGGGAATATCCGCCACGCAGTCCGTTACCACAAAGCGATAGGTGAGCTTGTCATCCAGCCGGGAAAAGCTGTCCTCGGCCACCAGCCCGCCCAGCCGCACCCGCTGGTCGGCGGCCAACTGGCCGCTTTCGGCGCGGGCCTTCAGGGCCGTCGGTTGCAGGAACAGGCTCAGGGAATCGCCGCCAAGCGCCACAAGAATGAGCGCCACCGCGCCCGCCAGCGTGGCCAGTGCCGCGGAAATGACCAGCAGCCGTTGTTTCTTGCGTGTGACCAGTCCAGCCATCGGGCTTAATTCCTGCCTTGTTCGGTGGTGCGCCGCCGGGCGGGGCGCAATGAGTCCAGCCGCTGGCGGGTGCGCCGGGCCTGTCGGTGGCTTGCCAACGCCAAAACGCCCAGCACCAGCGCGGTCAGGCCATAGGAAGCCCAGACAAAGACCCCGTATCCGCCCATGGCGAAGAAAGTGCTCATTGCGCGCGCCCCCTGTCCGCCGCCAGCCGGTTCATCCGCAGCACATCCAGCTTGCGGCGGTCCAACTCAAGGCCGAGGCGGCCCAGAAACAGCCAGATGAAATACGCCTTGAAGGCCAGCGCCATGATCAGAAGCGGCCACAACATGCTGCCATCGATGGTGGGCCCGTCCAGCCGCATCACGCTGGCAGGTTGGTGCAGGGTGTGCCACCAGTCCACCGAAAACTTGATCACGGGGATGTTCACCGTGCCCACAAGGGCCAGAATCGCCGCTGCGCGGCCCGCCTTGTCGTGATCGTCCAACGCCGACCACAGCGCCATATAGGCCAGATACAGAAAGAACAGGATCAACATGCTGGTCAACCGCCCGTCCCACACCCAATAGGTGCCCCACATGGGCTTGCCCCACAGCGCCCCCGTGGCCAGGGCCAGAAAGGTGAAGGCGGCCCCGACCGGGGCGGCGGCCTTGCCCGCCAGCAGGGCCAGCGGATGGCGCCAGACCAGCCCGGCAAAGCTGGCCACCGCCATCACCATATAGACGAACAGCGCCATCCAGGCGGCGGGGACGTGCACATACATGATCCGCACGCTGTCGCCCTGCTGATAATCGGCGGGGCTGGTCACCAGCGCGGCATACAGGCCCACGGCCAGCGCCCCCGCCATGACCCGGAAGGCCCAGGGGCGGATAAGGCTGCTCAGCCGGTTGAACCGGGCGGGATTGGCGAGCGCGTGCATGGGTGCGGCGGGGCTCCTGCGTTGATGGGCGCTTTCACGGCGATGCGCGACGCCGGGCACCGGGTGATTGTCCCTTACCTATCCCGGCTGACCGTCGGCGGCAAGAGACCGCGACAGCGTGACCGGTCCTGCTCCGGTGCCGGCGTTCTTTATTCCAGAGCCAGCTTCAGGGCGAGCACGCTGGCCGGTATGCTGACCAGTGCGGCCAGCAGGCTGGTGGCGCCCAAGAGGGCCAGATGCGGCACGGGTGCTTGCAGATTGGCGCTGGCATCCACGGCCCCCACGGCGAAGATCAGGGTGGGAATGGTCAGGGGCAGCACCAGAAGCGCGATCAGCACGCCGCCTCGCCGCACCGCCACGGTCAGCGACGCGCCCACCCCTCCTATCAGTGACAGCGCCGGGCTGCCGATGAGAAAGCCCAGCAGCAGCACCCCCAGGCTTTGCCCGGACAGCCCCAGCATGGCGCCGAGCAGCGGGGTCATCAGGGCCAGCGGCAGCATCAGGCCCAGCCAGTGGGCCGCCGTCTTGGCCAGAACCACCCCGGTCATACCCACGGGGGAAAGGGCCACCTGATCCAGCGTGCCATCCTCGAAATCCACCTGATAGAGCCGGTCCAGGCTGACAACCGCGGCCATCAGGGCCACCACCCAGACAATGCCCGGCGCCATACGCGCCAGCAATTGCGGCGCGGGGCCGATGCCGAAGGGAAACAGGCTGACCGCCACCAGAAAAAAGCCCAGCACAAGGCCCGCCGCGCCGCCTTCGGACCAGGCCAGGGCCACATCGCGCCGAATCAGGGCGATGATGGCGCGCATCAGGCCGGGGCGGGGCGAATGGTCGGGCGCGGACGGGGTCATGACAGGCTCTCCGCCGGAATGGGGGCCGGGCCGAAGCGGGCAAGGTCCATAGCGTTTGACACGCCGGGCACCGGGTCATGGCTGGCGATCACGGCCAGGCCGCCCGCCGCGCGGTGGTCGCGCACCATGGCCGCCAGCGTCTGCCGCCCATCACCGTCAAGGCCGTTCAGGGGTTCATCCAGCAGCCAGACGGGCCGATCCGCCAGCAGAAAACGCATCAGCGCCGCGCGCCGCCGCTGGCCGGTGGAGAAATAGCGCACCTGCTCCGCCATCAGGGCGGCGATGCCCAGCCGCGCCGCCGCCGCCTGAAGCCGGGGCGGCGGGATGGTCAGTCCCAGCCCCTCGGCCCAGAAGCGGCTGTTGTCCGCCAGGCTCAGGCTGTCCTTCAGGCCATCCGCCGATCCGCTGTAAAGCAGGTGTTGGCGCGCCTCCGCCGTGGGCATGGGCATTGGCGCGCCCGCCCCCATCGTCAGGGTCAGCGCGCCCGCGGCCACAGGCAGAAACCCCGCCAGGGCGCGCAACAGGCTGGACTTGCCGCAGCCGTTCGGCCCTCTCAGCAGCAGCGCATCGCCCCCGGACAGGCGGAAGGTCACCCCTGCCAGAACATGGCGACCGCCACGGCGCAGGGCCACCGCTTGCGCTTCCAGGGCCAGGGCGTCATGATTCGGGTGCGGCGGGCCGGATCGGCCCGGTTGATGATGGGGGGAACTGCGTGTCATGGGTCACAGGCTAGTCAAGGCTCTGCGGCGGCACAAGCGGGCCGTGCGGGCGGAAACGTCGCGGGGGGGCGCGGTGTGGAACTGATCGCCGCACTCTGGCAGCATTACTTCATTCTGGCGGCGCTGCTTTTCGGCGCCATGCTGGTGGTCAGCGGCCATGTGCTGGCCACCCGATCCGATGCCCGCGCGGCCTTTGCCTGGCTGGGTGTGATCTGGCTGGCGCCCGCCGTGGGGCTGGCCCTGTATTTCCTGTTCGGCATGAATCGAATCCGTCGTCGTGCGCGGCGGGTGCGTGCCCGCCGGGGGCGCCCGGCGCGGCAGGCATGGCTGGTGGACCCGGATGGCCCGCTGCTTGAAGACCTGATGCCGGACAGCCTGCCGCGCTGGCGTGCCCATTCCCGGCTGGCGGGGCGCATCAGCCGGGAACCGCCGGTGGCCGGTAATCGCGTGCTGCCGCTGGAAGGCGGGTCGGAAGCCTATGACGCCATGATCACAGCGATCGATTCGGCCCGGCACAGCGTGGCGCTGACCACTTATATCTTTCAGAACGACCGGGTGGGAGGCCGCTTCGTGGCCGCGTTGAAGGCGGCGGTGGAGCGTGGCGTGGCGGTGCGGGTGCTGGTGGATGCGGTGGGCAATCTGTATGGCTTCAAGCCCGTGATCGGGGCGCTGCGTCGGGCCGGTGTGCCGGTGGCCCGGTTCAATCCGGCGCGGGTGTCCTGGCGGCTGGCTTTTTTCAATCTGCGCACCCATCGCAAGATGATGGTGGTGGATGGCCATATCGGTTTTGCCGGGGGCATGAACATCCGTGACGGTCATCTGGCGGAAGGGCACAGGGCGGCACAGGTGCGCGATACCCATTTTCGCATTTCGGGGCCAGTGGTGGCCCACATGATGGACACGTTCGCCGATGACTGGGCGTTCGCCACGCGGGAGGAACTGACCGGCGCGGCCTGGTTCCCCGAAGATGCGCCCAGACGGCCCACGCGGAGAGACATGGTGGCACGGGCCCTGGCCGACGGGCCGGACGAACCGGTGCAGAAGACCAGCCCCATACTGGAAAGCGCGCTGGCGTCCGCCCGAAAGCGGGTGCACATCGTCACCCCTTATTTTCTGCCTGAAGGGCCATTGGTCTCCAGCCTGTCGCAGGCGGCGCTGCGGGGGGTGCGGGTGGACATCATCATGCCGCGCCGGAACAATCTGGTGTTTTTCAACCTGGCCGCCTTTGCCGCCGTTCGGCCCTTGCTTCAGTCCGGGTGCCGGATCTGGCTGTCCGATCCGCCCTTTGACCACAGCAAGCTGATGGTGGTGGATGGCACCTGGTCCCTGCTGGGCAGCAGTAACTGGGATGCCCGGTCGCTCAAGCTGAATTTCGAATTCAATCTGGAAGTCTATAGCCGCGCCCTGGCCCGTCTGCTGGTGCAGCGGATCAAGATACGGTTCGAGGGCGCCAGCCGACTGACCCTGCGCGACCTGGACCGGCGGTCCCGTTTCAAGCGGGCGGCAGGGCGGCTTCTCTGGTTGTTCAGCCCTTATCTGTAGCGGCGGATCCGTCGGGGGCGGCGGTTGATTCAGTCGTCCTTTGGCAGATAGCGGGGCATACGGCGGCCAATCTCCGCCCTCAGCCCCTGCTCCACGCCCAGGGCGAACAGGATTTCCGCGATCAGAAAGGCCGGGGCCATAAAAATCTGCACCAGATTGTCGAACAGGGCCGGGCGGCGGCCTTCAAAGGCGTGGCCGATGAACTGGATCACCCAGCCCCCGACAAACCCCGCGCCAAACACGATCAGCGCCGGTTGCAGGCCCAGCGCGGCCACCTGCTGCGCGGCATAAAGCAGCACGCCATACAGCGCCACAGCCACCATGCCGATCAGCGGCACCGCCACCACATATATCAGCAGCAACAGCCCCATCAGCGCCGCGGCCAGCGTAAGCGGGCCACCGGGCAGGCTCATCAGTTCGACCCGCGCCGCGATGACCAGCAGGGAAAAGACAATCAGCGGCACTCCCACATGATGGGTCAGTTGATTGCGAAAAGAGCGATGATAGGCCGAATACATGGCCATCTGTTCGTAAAACCAGCCGCGCATGAATACCCCCCGCCGTTTACTGTGCCCATAATGGCACGAGGATGGCGCCGCTTGCGGCACTTGGCAAGCGGGTGATGTCGTCGCTTCACCCCGGTCATGGCGCCGCGAGCCGACAGGAAAGCCATCAGCCCCTCTGGCGCTGGCCGTCCGTCTTTGCTACATACGTCGCGGTCTTGTGGAATGGCCCCGTAGCTCAGTTGGATAGAGCATCAGATTCCTAATCTGAGGGTCACAGGTTCGAGTCCTGTCGGGGTCACCATTTTCC